>JAKUOW010000260.1 GCA_022451045.1 Pirellulales bacterium
AGACTCCGAGGCCTGAATGGCTTTTTTCGTGATAGCCAGGAGGCGCTCATCAGATCGAAAAGAGTCTTTTACCCGTCGATCCTCAAGGGAATGAAAGCTGATAATGAGAAGTTGTCCGCCGGGCTTAAGTAAATCAGGAAGGCGTCTTAAACCGATTTCCAAACTTTCCAGTTCGTTGTTTACGGCAATGCGTAGTGCCTGAAAGGTGCGGGTAGCAGGGTGAATACGGTGTCGTTGCTTCGATGGGTAGCAATGCCAAACGATATCGGCAATTTCGCTGGCCGATCGTAATTGGCGGGAACGGCGAGCCTCGACAATTCGGCGTGAAATACGTCTGCTTAAGCGTTCTTCTCCGTATTGATAGATCAAATCAGCTAGATGCCTTTCGCTAAGTCGATTCAATAGTTTCCATGCCGGTTCTCCACTAAGTGTGTCAAAACGCAGGTCCAAATCTCCATCACTCTTGAAGCTGAATCCGCGCGAGCGATCAGCGAGTTGGTCGCTCGATAGGCCTAAATCCAATAAGATGCCGTCGAGACAAGATACTCCGATTTGATCAAGAATCTCCGGCATCTCACAAAAATTCGATTGAACTAATGAGACAGGTAATCCTCGTAAGCGTGATTCACATCGATCGAGTGCCCGCTGATCGCGATCGCAGGCAATGAGGCGACCCGCGTCGCTAAGTTGCTGCGCTATGAGTTCGCTGTGCCCGCCTCCACCGAGTGTTCCGTCAAGATAAACACCATCGGGTCGGGGCGACAGATAATGTAGTACCTCCGAGGGCATGACGGGAACGTGCAACGTGTGACTAACGGATTCCGGTGATGAATCCATGGTGGAGCCTATCGATCCTGTGCAAGCTCAGCAGTTGCTCGACCACTGATGGGGTACGCTGTGTCCTGAAAACCGATGCCACTGTGTTCGCCGGGCGGTACTAACGAATCAATAAAATCCTCGTCTTCTTGTGTGATTTCAAGCTCTAGGGAATTGATATTGTCAGTATATTGGTCCATTGTCCGTGGTCCAATTATCAAGCTGGTGAGATTCGGGTTAGCCAGACACCATGCTAGTGCGAATTGGCTCGGACTGACCCCCTTAGATTCGCAATATGCGGTGATTTGAGCGGCGACGTCAAGGCTTGCGTCCCGCAGTTCTGCTTGTACCATACGGCGGTCATTGGTTGCTGCTCGGCTATCCTCCGGATAGCTTTCGCCCGGCTTGTATTTGCCCGTTAATATGCCTCGCGCTAATGGACTATAAGAAACCACTCCAATTCGTTGGTCGCGGCAAAGTGGGAAGAGCTCAACTTCCACGTCACGATTTACGATGTTGTATAAGGGCTGTACGCAGGCGAAGCGGTCTAGATTAAGTTTGTCGCTCTTCCATAGTGCTTCACACAAACGCCATGCGCGAAAGTTGCTGCACGCAATGTATCTCACCTTTCCACTGCGCACCATGTCGTCCATCGCACGAAGGGTCTCTTCAATTGGAACCTGATAGTCCGGAGTGTGAGTGTAGTAGATGTCGATGTAGTCGAGTTTCATCCGCATTAGACTGTTCTCGAGTTCCTGCATTAAGTGCAATCGAGTGCCACCCTGCTCGTTCGGTCCGTCGCCCATCTTCTGACGACCTTTTGTTGCAATCACAAGGCCGTCACGTTTGACGGCTATCGCTTTTCCTGTGATGACTTCAGATTCGCCCGCGTTATAGATGTTGGCGGTATCAATGAAGTTAATGCCGTCGTCGATAGAGCGGTTAATGATATCGATGGAATCGGATTCGGTAGTTCGACCACCAAACATCATCGTACCGAGGCAAATTGGTGAAACACGAACGCCGGTTGAACCTAAAAAACGATATTCCACTGAATAATTCCTTGTTGCAAATTGTTTAAAAATGTCTTGTGGTTGTGGTGATGCGGATTAGCGTTTGCACGCACTAATTATGAAGCTCGGGTTGGACCCTTCCAATCGTATTTTTTCGAGTTGGTAAACGCCGCGTGCAATACTGATCATCTTTACCTCGGGTTCACCGTTGCAATCTCTCAGGACATCACAAACAGCAGATAGGCCATCGACGCTTCCCACTACGGCGAGTAGACGTCCGTGTGGTTTCAGACGCAGGTAAGCTTTCTCTACGATAGAGGAAACATGACGGCCAGAGCCACCAATAAAGATCGCATCCGGTTCGGGCAGGTCAGACCACGCCTCTGGCGCTTGACCCAAAATGGGAGTGATGTTTTCAACATTAAAATGTTCAGCATTCGCAGCGATTAAATTGACATCTTCAGGGTCCATTTCGATAGCGTATGCGTGACCATCTGGTGCAAGTTGTGCCGCTTCGATTGCAACGCTGCCACTGCCAGCGCCGATGTCCCAAATGATGCTCGAAGGGCCAATGTCCATGTCAGCGAGTGCGATGGCACGGACTTCTGCTGGCGTTAGTAGCCCGTGCTTAGGACGGCTTTGCAGAAATAGATCATCGGGATTTCCAAATAGTCGTTTGCCGGACATTGATGCGGGACGATCCGGTGTATCAGGTATGCGAACGAGGATCATTACGTTTAGCTCGGCGAATTCGCGGTCTGTGATAGAAGATAAATCAGACTGTGTTACGCGCTCATCCGGTGAGCCGAGATTTTCACAAACATAAGATTGGAAGTAATCGATACCGGCGTCAAGCAGTCCTTGTGCAATACGAGAGGGAGGAAGTTCCGCGGTGGTAAAAATCCCAACCTTCTCGGATACCCGAATTCGTTCAATAACTTTTACGAGCGGCTGTGTTGCGAGGTTGGTTAAATAGGCCTCATCCCAACTTTCCTTAACTCGAGCAAACGCAAGTTGCATGCTGCTGACATGCGGGATAACCTCGAAGCGATCCTTGCCAAGCTTATCGCAAAGAAATCGCGCTAACCCATAAAACAATGGGTCGCCCTGAGTAAGAATCGAAATCCTCGTATCACCCGCAGAGTCAATTCGCTCGAGTACCGCGTTGGGATCGAGGCCGGGATCCCACGTTTCCGCTGTTGTTCCCAGAGTATCTACGATACTCTGAGGCCCTATAACCAATTCAGCGGTTTCTACTATTGATTTGGCATGCGACGTCAGACCTGCTATTGCATCGTCACCTACTCCGATGATGTAGATTTTGTTTGGTTGAGTCTCGTTGTGATATCCAGCAAAACAAGAGCCGGTCATTGAAAAGAACCTGTACATTAAGATAACAAAAAAGCACCGCGTCTGAGGACGGGTGCTCTGCTTAATGTTTGACTTAAAGTACGCAGTTAGGCTTGGAATGAACTTCCACAGCCGCATGATTTAACTGCATTTGGATTTTCAAACGTGAATCCACGGCGATCGAGGCCGTCGTGCCAGTCGATGGTTGTGCCATCCAAATAAAGGCTGCTTTTTTTATCAACCACGACGCTTACGCCATGGAAGTCAAATCGACTGTCGCGTTCAGCATCAAATTCATTGTCGAATTTTAAGCTGTAACTGAACCCGCTACATCCGCCGCCTGCAACACCAACGCGTAGGCTCATTGTTTCATCAAAACTTTGTGATTCTTTAACGCGGGCAACTTCTTCAGCTGCACGTTCTGTGAGCGTAATAGCCATATCGGTACTTCTCCAAGCTTCAAAACTTTTACTTCTTTTATTATCGGCGAAAACTGCACAAAGGCCAATACGGAATGCAGTATTTTTGTGACTGGTATCACAAAGACCGCATTGATCTTAGCTTCTCGACATTTTCACGTACTAGATCAATTGCAAAGTCAACCTCTGCTTCCGTATTGAACCGGCCCAAGCCGAAGCGCAGTGATGCTCTTGTTGTGTCATCATTTAACCCCAAATGGCGGAGGACATGGCTTGGTTCCGGGTTGTTTGACGTGCAGGCGCTTCCGCTGGACACAGCGAGGTCTTTCATGCTCATCATGAGAGCTTCACCATCTACATCAATAAAGCTGCAATTAAGGTTCCCTGGCAAGCGAACATGATTGGATAGTTCAGGCCCATTTAGCAAAACATCGTCTATGTCCGATATTCCTTCCCATAAACGATTTCTAAGTTGTTCTAGACGTAACGTCTCTCCCTCAAGTTCATCAATGCACAAGCGAAGTGCCAATGCGAGGCCAAGAATGCCTACGGGATTAAGAGTTCCACTTCGGCGTCCGCCTTCTTGCCCGCCACCATCGATTTGGGCTGCTAGCCTCACGCTTTTACGTCGTACGTAGAGTGCACCGCTGCCTTTTGGGCCGTAGATCTTATGAGCGCTAAAGCTCATTAGATCCACATTAAGTTTTTCAACATTAACGGGTATCCGGCCTACCGCCTGAGTTGCATCCGTGTGAAAAAGAACACCTCGTTCACGACAGATCTTACCGATTTCGGCGATCGGTTGGAGCACGCCGATTTCGTTGTTGGCCATCATGACAGAGACGAGAAATGTATCGTCAGAAATTGCGTCGGCCACTTGTGCGGGTGAAACTAAGCCGGCATCAAGGCCAGCAGTTTGCTGAACCGGCAAAAGCGTGACGGTTACGCCATCTCTCGCCAATCGATCTAGGGGATCAAGAATTGCCTTGTGCTCTGTGCAAACACTAATTATTTGGTTGCCCGCGCGGTTTGACCGATGAGTAACGCCACGCAAGGCAAGATTATTGCTTTCTGTTGCTCCAGATGTGAAGACGATTTCCTTGTCGCTGGCGCCTATGTTTTCCGCAATGGAGTCGCGAGCTGAATCGACAAGATCTTTAGCGTCCCAGCCAAAGCCATGGCTAGTGCTCCCTGGATTTCCGTACTGCTGGTCAAATAGAGGAACAATCTCAG
>JAKUOW010000261.1 GCA_022451045.1 Pirellulales bacterium
ATCCGTAATTACACGGATAAGGTAACAAAAAGGATGCGGCGGTATAACCCGAAAAAGGGCTATATGATGCGTAAAACAGACAAAACTTAGAATAACAGGGCTTTATAGCGTTGTGGTTATGAGCCTCGCGAGCTACCGGGCTGCTCCACCCCGCGTTAAATTGTTTTGAGCCTATGTTTATAGGGCTTTCGTCGTCTATTCCTAAAATAAGTCAATACTAAGTCAATCGGATCTTTTTATCGTGATTTATAAGCGTTTATAAAAAAAGTAAGTAAAAAAGTAAGTAAGTAAGTAAGGGGTGAGCTAGGCCACAAAACTGCCCCGCAAAAATCACATAGTTGAGTCGTCGACCCTCTTGCCGAATAGAGCCTGATCAGCCGAGCTGACAAAGACTTGCACACGCCTTACAGCCTCGGTAGCGTTGGCAAAATTGGCAACTTCTAAATGATCCACCTCCAGAGCGTCAGCCTTCTGCCGGATCTTCTCCAGCTCATCCGCAGAAGCTCTGAGCACATCCGCAACGGCGTCGAGGGCATCGAGTTTCAGCTGCGTCATGTTTTTCTGTGGCATTCCGTTCGCCCCTAACTTGGACACTAAATAAAGTTGTATCGGATTAGATAAATATAAAGCCTCGTTGATATTTGGCAATAAACAGATCGCTATTTTTGGAAAATAAGAACTAAAGACTTGTATAGCTCTTTATAGGTTTATAGAACAAACACATCACAAGGAGGGTAATAAATGCTTACAGAAAAACAGACCGCGATGGGCGAGGTCACTCTGTCCGATATTCAGGACTCATATTCGATCAATCAGATTGCCAGTATGCTCAGCCTTCATTACATGACTGTGCGTGGCTGGGTGTGCGATGGCAAGCTGCAAGGCTACAAACTCGGACGGCGGTGGTATGTGCTGCGGCGGGATCTCGATGCGTTCATAAATATCAGTGCAGGGGGTCAGCAATGCAACTAAGTCTATTTACAAATCCTAAAACGCAGTCTCGTCGTGGCGATCCTGATACTAGTCATGATGCCGTGGCAGATCTTTACACAACCGGCACACTCGGCCGCATGGAACTTGTCGCGCTGAACCTGATCCTTGCAAGTCCAGGCCTCACCGCTGCAGAACTCGAAGCGGAACACGGTTTCATCCGAGGCCAGCTTCAAAAACGAATCAGTTCATTAATTCAGCAGGGGCGCGTCTTTCGAGGCGAGAAACGCAAGTGTTCTTTCTCCGGCCGAAGCGCATATACACTTTTTACAAGAAGTCAATTGAAAGGAAACTAACATGCCGTGGGAAGATAAACTTTTTGACAACTACGCCGATGCGCAAGCATTTATCGATGAAACGCCTGGCGAAAAACTCGTTAGCAAAGTTGGTAAGCAAACGCGTGTGCGATACATGGTGACCGAAGACGCTGCTCCAGTCGAGGAAGTGGAAGTGGTTGAAGATGCGTTACCGGCTGAAGATGCACCGGAAGTAGCCGAGGAAGCTGCTGATGTGGATGACAAAGACGACGAATGAGCTACTTGTTAGATGAAGCCTAACGAAATAGTACCACCCCGTCATTACAAGCGTGATGAAGGTCAGCTTGAGTGCTTCGAGGCGTTCCGTCAAATGTTTGGGAATCAGGCCGCGCTACATGCCTGCATGTTTAACGCGACTAAGTACATTTTTCGGCACGACAAGAAAGGTTGTACTCATCAGGCCGCGATTACTGACCTGGATAAAGCGATTCATTACATCGAGTTTGCGAAGTCTATTTACTCACAACTCGAAGAAGAAGACCTGTGAACAACAGCCTGCGTGTGCAGCCGATTTGCCTGCCGAAGAAAGTGTCCTTCTTCTTTCCACGGTAGGCAAGTCGGGCAGGTGTTTTGCAATGAATAAAAATGCACAAGAGTTTTCAAAAGACTTTTTGATCCTATGGTTTCCCGAAGACCGGCAGATACGGCTTTATCATACTCGCAAGTCAGGGAAGGCATCCGACCGAACACTACTGCAGATTTTTCCAGCACCTGACGGGCCTAACGATAGTCGACTGAACGACATGATCGCGAACTGGCTCATTTACTTTCAATTTGAAACATGAACCAAATAGACCCTCACAGATGTCAGGGTTGTGGCGCGCTCATTAACACTCCAGTCTGCCTCGCGTGTTCAACACGCATGCAGATGAAAAGGCAATATGCGAAGAATTTATCTTTACGACGATACGACAGCGGAACTGAGTCAAGCAACGCTCGACCAGATGCCAGAGGCCTCACGCGAACGGTATCTGAGAGCACGCACGATGTGGAAAACAGGAAGAGTCAAGAATTTCAAGTACTACAACCGAACGCTCGGCATAGTCGAAATGTCGATGCTAACCGATTATCTACGGATCGTGAAACGCTTCGACGATGCGTGGTTGAACTTCAACAAAAGCTTTCAGCAGCTTTTAACGAATTTGTCAAACGAGAGGGCAAGACAAAATGAACATGAATCTGAACCAGGCGATCAAGAAAACAACAACACTACTGCAGGAGACGCAACACCAGTGGTCGCGTCTGATGCCGCCTCACGTCGATGCAGACATGATGCTAGGCGTATTCATCAATCTGTTTAAAACTAACCCGACGCTGCTTGAATGCGAACAGACGAGCTTGTGGAGCGCCATCGCACAGTGCTGCAAACTCGGGCTGCGGCCTGACGGGCTTCTCGGTGAAGCATATATGATCCCCTACGGGCATAACGTCAAGCTCGTCATCGGCTATAAGGGGCTACTCGCACTTGCGCGACGTTCCGGCGAGGTCGCAAAGATCTCCACCGCCGTTGTTCGCGAAGGCGACCATTTTGAATACACGCTTGGTGATGAAGAGAAAATTGTGCATTCACCCACTGCCGAGAGTGACTCACCTATTACACATGCATACGTGATTGTAACGCTCACAAATGGTGAGAAAGTTCGGAAGGTCATGACGGCGTCAGAGATCGAGATCATACGCTCTCGCTACAGCAAAGGCTCTGATAAAAAGTCTAGCCCGTGGAATACCAGCCCCGACACGATGGCGCTTAAAACGGTTGTACGCAGCCTGCTTAATTCCGGCCTTGTCCCGATGAGTATCAGTAGACAGTTGCTCTCAGATGATGGCTCGGTGCAGCCGCTCGACCACCAGGAATTACAAGCGATTTATGACACAGAAGATAAGCGTGAGTTATTAGTCAGCGTCGGAGACGCGTCAGTTCAATAAGGACACTCACGCGCGGCGGTGGTGGATGTGTGCACCGCCGCCGCACCTTTTACAACGGATTGAATTATGAAAATCGAATGCTTGAATCACGTCAAAACTTTGAAGCTAAAACACCGTTTACAAATACCTAAGTGGCAGGCTGTTGGTATTCTTGAGACGCTATTTAACTTCGCTGCTGTCAACGCGGATGACGGTAATATTGGTCGATACACCAACGATGAAATATGCCTCTATCTTGAGTATTTTGACTCGTCTGACAAACTTATCGAAGCGTTGATTGAGTCTGGTTTTGTCGATGTTTGCGATGAACACCGGCTCTCGATTCATGATTGGAGTGAACACGCCCCAAAGTATATCAAAGACCGCATTGCTAAACGCAATAAACGTCGCTCCGTGTCGCAGACAGTCGTCGACAAGACGCCTGATGTCGACGCTGGTAGCAAAATGTCGGGCAAAATCGCTATTAACCAAGCCCAACCAAGCCAATCCAAACCAATCCAAAAGAAACGAGTTTCTGTTTCTCGTTTTGACAAACTACTCGACAAGTGGAATCAGACTCGCGGCGTGCGAAAGATCCGCAAGCTCACAGATAAACGCAAGCGTTCGTTGCAGTCACTCGATGACAGTTGGCTCACTGACGCAATGACCGCACTGACTAAGTTTCCGCTGAAGTGCTGGAAAGACGGGAGCTACGTTCCCACGTTCGATTGGTTCATCCGCAGCGACACGGTGACCAAGATTCTCGAAGGGGCATACGACTGGGTCACAAACCCTGACGCACCTGGTGCATCGTATTCTCCACCACCCGAGAAAACACTGTCGCAGCAAAAATACTCAGAGCTGTTTCAGCAGCTCAAAACATTACAACGTGCCGGCGAGGGGCGAAGTGACGAGGCCGAAGTGATTCGCAATCAAATGGGAGAACTGCAATGCGATTCGTTGGCATAGACCCTGGAAAAAATGGTGGAGTCGCGCTTCTTGATAACGGTAACGCGCACGCATGGAAGATGCCGGAAACAGAGAAGGACACGCAGGATCTCTTCGAGGAACTGGCGCTGGGTGACAAAGTCTTTTGCCTGATCGAAGAAGTACACGCAATGCCAGGACAGGGTGTGGTGAGCATGTTCTCGTTTGGCCGCAATTACGGCATGCTGCGTGCGATGCTCGTCGCTAACTACATTCCGTTTGAAACGGTAACACCACAGACCTGGCAACGGGAGTACGGACTCACAAACCGGCAGTGGTCAAAAACAGTCAAGAAAAACCATCACAAGGCGAGGGCACAGGAGCTGTTTCCGCATATCAAGATGACTCATGCGTTGGCAGATGCACTACTAATCGCAGAATACGGGAGAAGGAATTCCAAATGAGGCCACCACGCAAAGATACACCATGTGGGATCGCACTACGATCAAAACTCAACAGTCGAAAGAAGACGATTGAGACGCTAGCCAAACAGAGCGGCGTCTCGACATCGACGTGCAAACGCATCCTGCAGGAGTTGATCGCTGACGGTGAAGCCCGGGCGATTCCGCAATGGCGAGTTGTGAATTACGTCACCGGCGAGAAATATCTTGCGACCGAAGTCA
>JAKUOW010000262.1 GCA_022451045.1 Pirellulales bacterium
CAGGCGTTATAGAGTTCATGAGCAGTAAGCAGAAGTACTTCAATTCGATTCAACGTCTCGCTAAGCGAGTTCGGATTGCGTTGCGCACATTCGTAGTATCTATCGTCTTGACCGCGTTGCTAATACTAACACCGGGTTCGAAGACTTTTGCGCAAGTTGAATTTGACCGCCTGATGAAGGCCGTTCCTTTTGATCAGCTTCAAATCAAGGTTGATAACCAGATACAGACATTGCAGATCGAGTTGCTTGATACTCCTAATCGCCGCAAACCGGAATTGCTCAAACGTGGCGTTCTGGAGATCCGCTTGCTGGAAAGTCCGGACGAAGTCTACACGGTGAAGTGGATCGATGTTGAAAACATCATTATGTGGGAAGAAAAACTACTGTCTGAAGTGCACGCATTAATAGACAAAGGTGATTTTGATAACGCATTTGATTACTTCCTCTTCTTCAAGAGACGTTATGACGGCATGCCGGGAGTGGCAGAGGCACTATACAAATATCAATTCATGCAGGCCGGTGTGTGGGCTGCGGAAGGGAAGGAACGGGACCTCGAGGCACTTTCACTGCTCGAATCTCTGTACAGAGATAATCCGGATTTTGTTAGTGCTACCGGACAACCGGTGATCGATGAGATCAACGTAGTCTTAAAGCGAGTGCTGGATGATTATATTTCACAAGACAAAATGGTACTTGTGCGGAAACTGAGCACAAGGATGATTCGTTCGATCGGACGCGATAATCTTCCAAGCGTGGTTGATGCTGAAAATAGATTGATTCAACAAGCAACGGCATTCAAAAATCAAGCTCAACAAGCAATGGAAAATAATCAACTGCGTGAAGCTCAGCAGTTGAGCAGGCAAATGATGAAAGTCTATCCGCGGTTGGAAGGTGGACGTGAACTGGCAATCGAGATTGCCAGACGTTACCCAGTTGTGCTTGTTGGAGTTACTCAGAAACCAACTCAACCGGATCGTAGCCGAATGGATAGTTGGCCTGATCGACGGACAGGTTACTTGCTGAGACGCACCTTCATGGAATTCGATGGTCCCGGCGCGGATCGAGGTAAATATTCGACACCGTTAGGCACGGTTAGGCAAACCGGGGATAAACGGGGGTTGATCATCACCATTGACCCGGCAAATCTGAAAGATCCGGATTCCATAGATGGCTATTTGATTTCACGTAGATTGCTCAATATGGCGGATGTTACTCATCAGGACTATGTGCCGCAGTGGGCATCGTTGTTCTCCCGCGTCGATGTTCGTGGCGTTTATGAAGTCATTGTGCACTTCCGTCGCCCTCACGTGCTGCCAGAAGCACTGCTTCAGAGCTTCTTTGATCACAATGTCAATTCGGACCTTGCCGATGGGTATTTTAGGGTCGACGCCACAAAGAGCGATGATATGCGGACCCGTTATGTTGTGAATCCGGATTCTCCCTTTGTCATGAATGTGGAAGACCCCAACTTTATTCCTCCTTCGGAAATTGTGGAAATACAGTACGAGGATTTCAAGGAGGTTGTCAAAGGGCTCCGCAAAGGCGAAGTGGATGTGGTTGATCGAATTACTCCAGCGCAAGCCATGAAATTGCAGGCTGAGCTCGGTAGTGATATTAAGGTGGCACCATATGCAATGCCTACCATGCATATGTTGATTCCAAATTACGAAAAACCGTACATGCAAAGTGAGATGTTTCGGCGTGCTGTTCTTTATGCAATTCGGCGAAATGTGATTCTGGATGAGCTGTTGCTTGAGAACTATGCTGTTCCAGGTTGCACACTTGTTAGCGGCCCATTTGCACCTGGCGTTGATTCTGATGATCCGCTGTCGTATGCGTATGACGCTACGATTACGCCGCGCACCTATTCCCCAAGACTGGCACTTGTGCTAGTAAAATTGGCAGAACGAAAAATGAAGGAAGCCGCAAAACTAAAAATGGAAGAGGCACCGCCGATTCCGACGTTGATCATTGCCCATCCGGCAACAGAAATGGCTCGCAAAGCATGCCAGGTAATTAAATTCCAACTGGATCAGGTTGCATTGAAGACGGAACTGCGAGAGCTCGCTCCGGGACAAACCGTAGACGAATCCGGCGAAGCACACTTAACGTATGCCGAAGTTGCAATGTGGGAGCCCATCGTGGATGGCAAGAAGCTACTATCGCCAAATGGCCTTGTGAAGATTACCGATGATCATGTGAATCGGAGTATGAGATGGGTCGATACTGCCATGCGATGGCCTGAAGTAAGGAGTCGCATACGACAGGTTCATCGAATTGCCAATGAGAAGGTAGCCATTATCCCGTTGTGGCAGATTAGAGAATACTACGCTCATGTCGATAGTATACAGCTCGGTTCAAACGCGCCAGTTTCGTTATATCACGGTATATCTAGATGGCGATTGGTACCAACATTTGATGAGGATTAAAGAGCGGTGAAAACGGAATTGAAAAACCGGATGCGCACTTGGTTCAGGCCACCGTTTTGGGTAGCTTTGGGCATCCTTTGCATTTCAGGATTCGCCGTGCCAACTGCAGCACAGGATGACACCGCAGAGGCTGCAGCGACGGATGCGGTCGAAACATCTGAGGTACAGTCTAGCGAAGCTGGCAACGGATCTGATGTTACTGCTCCCAATACAGAGGAGGCAGTGGAAGTGCCTGAGACAGTGGCATTAAAGCAGCAATCCTGGGTGTTTCAGCCTTATGATGTTCGGATTTGGCTCGCAATTGAAGATAGTCCGCGTCTGGCATCGATTGATCGAAATACGCTCTACGCAGAGATTGAACAGTTGATTCAGGGATGGGTGCCTTATGGCTGGCAAACAACCATCAGTGAACCTCCACAAGAGATTCTTGCAGATGCAATTTACAACGCTCGCGATCTTTCCATGCAGGATATCACTCTGCTATACGAACCACCTAAAGAAGATCCAAATGTCGTAAAGATTAAGGAAGAAGCGGAAACAGCAACAGACGATGCAGAATCTGTGCAAGGGGAAGAGGAGGATGCAGTTACTGCAGATTCAGAAGAAAGCACCGAAGACGCAGAGGTTGAAGTCGATCCTTTTGCCTATCTAATCAAGCCAAATCTTCTTAAACAAGCTGATAAGCTCTACGTGGTTTCGATCCGGGATAACGGCCGTGATATTGTACTCCAGGCTGTAGGCTTCGACTGTAACGGGCGTGTCCGAGTTGAGGATGCAGTTAGGGAATTGCGAAATGTAGCAGATATTGCGCACAACTGTTTTGATGCTATCAAGGACATCTTCCGACCGGTTGCAAAGATCACGTTCAATGCGGTAACCGATGGCAAGCAAGCTGGTTTGCAATTGCGAGCTGCCGGCTTGGTGAATCCGGAACTGAATCCGGACTCACCGTTGATCATCGGAAATGATTCAGTCTTCCGTCCTGTCGTGAGACGAAATGACCGAGAGGGCTTTCCGCTTATCGGAGGCATTATCGAAGTTGTCTGGACCTATATTTACGTGCAGCAGACGAAGCCATACGGTGTGTTGGAAGGTGAAATGATTTCCACGTTTTCATCAATTCGAAATCCGGTGGGTAGCAGGCCGAATAGCAGAACAGAGAAATACGGGTTACTTGTTCCAGTTAGACATGAGAATACACTGCTGAAGATTGCAGCAAATGACCTAGAGGATTATCAACTCGAGGGGTACAACGTTTTTGTACGCAATGCCAAGGCATCGATCGATGCGGATGATAATCCAATTGACCCAGTCGGGCAGACGGATTGGCGTGGTGCTATTCCGATCGAGATTGGACCAACGACCCTCAGGATTGTTTACGTGAAGAATGGTGAGCGTGTTTTGGCACGACTCCCGTTTGTTCCTGGTGCCTTTGAGGAAATTGATGCGTTTCTGCCAAATGACGATGTCCGACTGGAATACGAGGCATTTTTCGCTGGCATCATGAATTCCATTCTGGATATCACTGTACAGCGTAAGGTGCTTGAGACCCGGATTAACATCAAAATCAAAAATGGCGAAATCACTGATGCTGAAAAGATCTTCAAAGAGGAGTTGATGTCACTACGCAGTCGCAAGGACATTGAAGACGTATTGAATGAAAAAGAGACTCAGAAGATTAATAACAAGCGACTGAACGGTACCGTGCTGCGAAAAATTGACGATATGTTCGCTCGGACCAATGGTCTCATCAAAACGTACCTATCCGAGGACATCCGCAGTACCGTCGAAAAGGCTATCAAGGACGCCGGCGGCCTGCAGCAGGAATAAGTCTTACTTCTGGCCAATCATTTTTACATAAGTCCACGTTTGTCTTCCCGTATCCAATATCATCGTCGTCTAGCGACTTCTCGATATTATATGGTGCGGTTGGGAACTACTAGCAGCTCGATACTATAGCAACCTTGGCCTGGCCAAGAATAAAACACTCTGTTCAATGCAATTGTGGAGCTCCTCGGCGTAGACGAACCGACAGGGCCTATCATCAGGAAGACGGAGGAGAAGAGTTGTCTATCCGCTGTGGATAGGCCCAGGGGGTTGCTGTGTTGATCAGCATGGCACAAGGAGCGTAGCGACGCTGGACCACAAACACGGGTTTGTAATATATCTCGCGGGCCGTAGGTCCGTGAATGTTTGCCGGCGTCTAGTCAAACAGCAACTTGCCAATAAGCATGCCGACGAAGAGGCTGGCTGGAATAGCAATTGCCAAAGCCATTGCAAGCCTCCTTTGGGCGGGGAGATCAGGTGCTTCCCATGACGGTAGTGGATGCGTGTGTATTTGAGAAGCATCGGTGCTTTGGTCAGCCACAGCGTA
>JAKUOW010000263.1 GCA_022451045.1 Pirellulales bacterium
CCAGCGATGTGCTCCAAGTGTGCGAAGCCCATTTAGCGTTAGGACTCCGGCGCCAACCACGTATGCGTGCAGGAGAAACGGATAGGCAACGATATCGAATTTTATGATGGGAACGACGATTAGAGCGATGCACCACAAAAAGGTGAAGAATTCCTGCATGTATATGATTTGTACCACACGCTTCCCAGCGGCCGGTCTGATATATGTCGGGTCAATCATCATTGATGATGCACGCTTGTGTATCCATCTCCTAAACCCGGGAATGATATACGCAAGCGGTGTGAAAACCAAAAAGCGTATGAATACCAGCGGTGGCACGATAAACGGGTGCAGCATGAAGAGGATGATATGCAGTGGAGAACGCCTGGCTAGTGGCAGATACTCACCATCCCCGTCGGTTCCATAATGAACACGGCGATGATGGTCCAGATGCGTGTAGTAGACAAAGGAAGGAATTAAAAACGTGATGCCACACAATGCATTCCATGTGAAACGGAATAGCGGCATGCTGCCTCGCTTGAAATGGACGATTTCATGGATGAACATCGCCGCTCTGTAGAAGAGCAGGATTCCAACGGTGGCGCACGTAATATACGCAATAAGCTTGGCGTTATGGGACTCAAATTCGAGCAGGGATGTTGGGACAGTCCACCCGCCTTCCGGCGCCAGCCCCTCGGCTGAAAACCAAAGCTGTCCGGATAGTCTCCGTGCGCAGTCATGAACAAAGATGCCCAGACACCACGTCACAAGGAAATCACACCAATAGATGACTGGGTTTGGCTTAAGTAGGTCTACAATGTGCCTCTGTGCGTCAGCAATTGAAAACGTTTCGGATTTTTGATGTATAGCTGTCGACATGTGAGGACGGATGCTAACTCGTTGTTGCTTTTTGGTGCTTCCTGCTGTAACAGGTGATTTCCCTGCTCTCGGTAAAACAATGCACTATCATCGAAATCGGCATTATTGCACCTGTTTTTTAAGTGGTATTGGGGACTTATTTGACAATCTAGGCGTAGAGTTCGTGATTTTCATGATTCCAGAGGTGTTTATGAGCTAACCCCTGCTGCATATGTCTCGATCTGACTTAACTTCCCAAAAAACACAAGCATCAAATATCACGCATTCAGGCAGGCTTTAAGACGAATCCACGCGAAACACAGCGGTGCCCCAGATAAGAACCCAATACGTTCGGGGGATGTGGTGACAACAGGCACAGCACTACATAACTTTACCTAAGTTACTGCGTGCTAGCACTTTAGCGTGCTAGCACAGCACTAAACTTTTTCAATTGCCGAAAATGTACTAAATATAGTGTTGACATAGTCGTTCAACACGATATATTGACGCAGCGTTGCTGAACGGTTTGCTGAGCAATCCGAGGATGATAGCAATCCCTACTAGGAATACAGGGAATTGCTGTTCGGCGCGAAAGTGGAAACGAAAGCTGTCAGGAAGTGAGCTTTTCTTCATGGATTGATGGTCGGTAGGAATTCCGTTAGGAGCTATAGGATGGCGATCTATCAGGAAATGTCTGCGAGCTGAAACATCTGATATTTAGCAACCACCGACTGGGACTTGCGAGTTACAAGGCACAGGAAGAGCCTCTCGTTTGGTACGCCATCGCAGAGCTTTTCACATCTGGTCTTTACAACCAGATTACTTGTCTCATCGCAACCGGCCGGAAACGGTCCAAAATGTAAAAACCGAACGTTTGCCATTCAGCGTGAGTGGTCCAAAGACAACTCGGGATAAAAAGCGTTGTCAGATCGGCGACATGCATTTTGGGCGTTCTTCGTAGATACATCTGTAGCTACGAGGGGCTAATTACAAAGGATGCTAAGACTGAGATTCATGATGTCGCTGTCATGGTTCCGGTAACGCATAGCAATGAATGCTTTGTGTTACCGGCAGCATGAACGAGTCATGACAGGTCATACAAGAAGCAGGCCTCCATGAAGGAGGAGCCTGAATGTGTGTGACGCTGCTGCAGTAATAGCGTGTGAGTTAGGAAGACAAGCAGCTAAGGAGAGATCGAATGATTCGAGCTCAAAGCGACTGGAACATTCGCAAACGAGACGGACGCGTGGTACCGTTTGAGGCCGCCCTCATTCTTCGGGCGATGACTAATGCATTCAGAGCAGAATTGAATCTTGCCGACGAGCAACCGCTTGATACGGCCATTCAGTCAGAAGTGGAACGGATGACCAGTCAGGTAGCCGAAGAATTGGCACCGCTGGCCAGCACCGATGATGGCGCTGGAGTCGAGCAGATCCAGGACTTGGTGGAAATGGAACTGATGCGCAGTGGCCACTACCGTGTTGCCCGCCGTTACATCGTTTATCGCAATGATCAAAGCAAAGTCCGCGCCATTCGCAGCACCGACGAAATTGAGAATGACGAGACTGTCAAGATTCACGTAACACTCGAAGATGATACGCGAGTGCCGTTTGACGAAGGCCGCGTACGTGCTCGTTTGATCACGGCATGTGAAGGGCTGGAAGAAACCTGTTCGTCAGATGAAATCGTTGAAGACGTGATGCGCAGCGTGTTTGACGGGATCTCCACCACAGAGGTGTACCGGACGATGATCCTTTCATCGCGAAGTCGTATTGAACGCGACCCGGCATATGACACGGTAGCCTCCAGACTCATGCTGATGGTGATTTATAACGATTCGCTTGGATCGGCTCCGGCGTTCGACAAGATCGAGGATCAATACCGAAATCAATTTGAGCATTACATTATCGACGGTGTGAACGCGGACCGTTTGGATCCGCAATTGAGAGAATACGATCTGGGGCGAATTTCCGAAGCTTTAGATCCGAGTCGAGATCATTTGTTCAAGTATCTTGGGCTACAAGCCATCTACGACCGGTACCTGCTGCACATCGAGGGGCGACGAATTGAGACTCCTCAATACTTCTGGATGCGTGTTGCAATGGGGTTGGCTATCCAGGAGGGCGACCAAAAAGAAGAGCGTGCTATCGAGTTTTATAACATGCTCTCCAATTTCCGATTTACTTCGGCAACGCCAACACTGTTTAATTCCGCAACAAACCACCCACAGCTAAGTAGTTGCTATCTATCCACCGTCAGTGACGATTTACAGCACATCTTTAAGTGTGTTTCGGACAACGCGATGTTGTCGAAATGGGCTGGCGGTTTAGGGAATGACTGGACCAACGTGCGGGCGACAAATGCCTACATTCATGGAACCAACGGTCAAAGTCAGGGTGTGATTCCATTCCTGAAAGTCGTGAACGACACTGCTGTTGCCGTGAACCAGGGTGGAAAGCGTAAGGGTGCTGTATGTTCCTACCTTGAAACATGGCATATGGATGTCGAGGAATTCCTTGAGTTGCGTAAGAACACCGGCGATGATCGGCGTCGAACGCACGATATGCACACAGCGAACTGGATTCCAGACTTGTTCATGAAACGGGTCAAGGAAGACAAAGAATGGACACTATTTAGCCCGGATGAAGTCCCGGACCTGCATGATTTGTACGGAAGTGAATTCGAGCAAGCGTATACGGCATATGAAGCTAAAGCTGAAGCCGGTGAAATTCGCATGCACCGCAAGGTATCAGCAACAGACTTGTGGCGCCGCATGTTGACTCGTTTGTTTGAAACAGGGCATCCATGGATAACGTGGAAAGACCCATCGAATATTCGCTCGCCTCAGGATCACACTGGTGTGGTGCACAGTAGTAACCTCTGCACTGAAATTCTGCTCAATACCTCGCCAGAGGAAACAGCTGTTTGCAATCTTGGGTCAGTTAACATTGCCAATCATGTGAAGGACGGCAAACTGGATCTTGAGAAGCTTGAAGAGACGGTCACAACCGCATTGCGAATGCTCGACAATGTGATCGACATTAACTACTATCCTACAGCAGAAGCAGAAAACTCTAATCGCCGGCATCGACCAGTCGGTCTCGGTTTAATGGGCTTTCAGGATGCCTTGCTGAAACTTGGTGTCAGCTACGCAAGTGATGCTGCTGTAGAATTTGCAGATCACAGTATGGAAGCCATCTCGTTCTATGCACTCAAAGCATCGAGCATGCTTGCCAAGGAGCGTGGTACATACTCCAGCTACATCGGATCCAAGTGGGATCGTGGTTTGCTACCGATCGATACAATCGATGTTCTGGAACAAGAACGTGGTATGGAATTGGAGCTCGACCGCAGCAGTACCATGCCGTGGGATGAAGTGCGTGAGCATGTCGCAGCTCATGGCATGCGAAACAGTAATGTCATGGCAATCGCACCAACAGCAACAATTTCCACAATTGTTGGCGTAAGCCAGTCAATCGAGCCTGCTTATAAACATCTGTATGTGAAGAGTAATTTGTCCGGTGAATTCACCCAGGTAACGCTCGACTTGGTAGATGATCTTAAAGATCGCGGCTTGTGGGACGCCGATATGCTGGAAGCACTGAAGTACTACGACGGTAGCGTTCAGGAAATTGAAAATGTGCCGGATGACATCAAGGCACGCTACCTGACAGCCTTCGAAGTGGACCCTGAATGGATCATTAAATGTGCATCACGCCGCCAGAAGTGGATCGATATGGGCCAGTCTCTCAACCTGTATCTCGCTGAACCAAGCGGTAAGAAACTGCACAACATGTACATGTCCTGTTGGGACAAGGGTTTGAAAACCACCTATTACCTGCGAACACTCGCGGCCACGCACGTCGAGAAGTCGACCGTGGATGTAAATAAGTTTGGTATTCAGCCTCGTTGGATGAAGAA
>JAKUOW010000264.1 GCA_022451045.1 Pirellulales bacterium
AAATAGTGAATCCAGAACCGTCGGCAAGACTTCATCAAGTGCCAGTGCTTTTCCAAGACTCTGGGTGATCTCTATTAGTGCGTTGAGCGTGACTTGCGGGCTGGCGGTTAACTGGACTTGGCCACCACTGCTATGTACATCCAGTTTCGACATGATGGTGGAGCCACCAACCGGTTCACTGTCGCCAAAAAGCACCGAGAGTCCTGCTGCCATCGAACTGTCATCAAGTGAGTCGCCGAAGTCCTGATAAAAGTGAAAGACGACATCACAAATCCCGATCTTGTCACCATTTCGCAACTGGTGTTTTCCATCGTCAAGTGCGATGTCGTTCAGATATGTCTTATTACGACTTTTTAGATCCTCAACGAGAAACTGATTATCCTGCAGGTGAAGCACGGCGTGTTTTCTGCTAACCGCGTAGTCTTCTACTTGGATATCGCACTCGGGTGACCTGCCAAGAACGGTTGAATCTTCAATCAATTCAAGACGTTGTCCGGCAAGTGGTCCGTTTTTTGCCTTTAGATATGCCACTTTTAATTTCGAAGTTGTTCAACAAGTTGGATAAGGTGAATTTGCTTCTTATTCTAACCACTACAGCCGCTTGCCAAAACAACCGGATAGTATAAGTACCATGTTTTAATAAAGGTCATTTTTGAGTGCTGAATTGGGCTGCATTCCTTTACAAGCCTTTTGCTGCATGTGCTGACTCATTGAATGCGATGGTGAAGTCTATTACACTTCAAGGTTCGTCAGGTGCACCGAGTTGTTGCACCTTTCTATTCAATAGGACTTAGTTGTTTTTCAGCAACTACTAAAGCATTACCGAATGGCATATGTGCGATGGGGCGCATTAGTTTTCAGACGATCGACCGAAACCGGTTTACAGACCGGTTGTTGGAACGTGCCTTTGTCACCGGAATGGAAGGAATTCCCTGGCAAGGTGAGAGCGTTGTAGGTAAAGATGGCCTTCATGTGGATAAACCGACGCATGAGTCCGGTCACTTCCATGTCCCATGGCAATCTGAGAGCCACGGTGAAATTCTGCTGCCCACCACGTCGTTGCGGGAAAGCCAGCATCCGTATCAACTCGAGTTAGAGGTGGCTCGGGGCACTCTTTTCCGATTACAGACGTACTTAAACGAGCGACTGGAAGGTGCGGATATCGGTGACAAGTTGTATCAGAAGTATGGGCTTGCAAAACGAAGGTTAATGGAAGCACTGACGGGTCGGGAAAATCCGGAACAGGCATACAAGGCCGCACAGGAGTCCATCACGCTGACGCTTGATGTGATCGACGAACTCTGCCTTACCGATGCACGGCAATTGATTGATCAACGGAAGAATGCCAACGGCCAGCTTGGTACATTACTTGGCACCAGGCTTGATAAACTACCGCAACATGATGCCGCCATGGACGAAATCAGCGGTGCCATGAATAGCATTGTTGTGCCATTTAACTGGCGAGAGTGTTCCCCGGATGCTGGAAAATATCACTTTAACGATGTGGACCGTGTACTCGGCTGGGTTCACCAGCAAGATGTCAAAGTAATCGGCGGTCCGATCATTCAACTCGATCACAATTTACCCGATTGGGTTTATCTGTGGGATAACGATTTCACAACGTTTCAATCGTACATGAAACAATATGTGGCAGAGGTAGTGACCCGATATAAAGGACGCGTACATGCGTGGATCAGTTCTGCAGGCCTCAATGTCGGTGGCCCGATGCGGTTTAGCGAAGAGCAGATTGTGCGTCTGGCTGTGGACGTTGTCGAGGTTATTCGTGAGATCGATCGAAAAACACCAGTGCTGATCACATTTGACCAGCCGTGGGGCGATTACATGGCAACACGACAGTGTGATCTTGCTCCAATTCAGTTCGCCGACGCATTAGCACGAGCAGAAATTGGTATCAATGGTATTGGAATCGACTTGAAACTTGGTGAACACGAACATCATTCCTTACCGCGAGACTTTTTGGAAATCAGTCGCCTTCTAAACCGCTGGAGTGTGTTGCAATTGCCTCTGGTGATTAGTCTGCAGCTACCTAACGAAAGCTTTGCCAGTGACAACACGTCACCTGGTTTTCACGGCATCGGATTACCACCCTCAAAGGATGAAAACGGTGTCGTGGATGTGGAACCGTCCACGTGGAGTGAGCATCGCATCATGCATCTAATGGAGTTGATCGTGGCCAAGCCGGTTGTGCAGGCAGTCTTTTGGAACCAACTGAGTGATCACGATAATCCAAATCATCCGATGGCAGGACTTCTGGATTCTGAAGGTAACCTCAAGCCAGTGGTGACCTCGCTCCGAAATCTACGTGAATCGCAGCTGGGTTAGTCACCGATCACGCCATAAATCTCCAAATCTCACTAGGTTTTTTTGTGCAAGATCGACATAATCGTGCCTCCGGCGGGTTAGCATGTCGATTTCTGGAAGTGTAATCAACTGAGCTCTCAATTAAATAATCCGGTTGCCATTGGTTCTGCCGCATGTGGTCGCGGTGCGCCCTTGATGGTAATCGCAGGACCATGCGTGATTGAGTCCGCTGATCTCACCATGCATATAGCGCAGCATTTAAGAGAGATCTGCGAAGGGCTACCGGTTCAATTTGTTTTCAAGGCCTCGTTTGATAAGGCGAATCGCACAAGCATTCACTCATATCGTGGACCGGGATTGGACGACGGTCTGGCCATTCTCGAAAAGGTCAGAGATGTTGTCGGAATCTCGGTGACAACAGATATTCACTTACCTGAACAGGCATTACCCACCAGTCAGGTGTGCGACTTGTTACAGATCCCTGCTTTTCTAGCCCGACAGACAGATTTACTGGTTGCGGCAGCAAGGACAGGAAAACCTGTCAACGTAAAAAAAGGTCAATTCATGGCGCCGTCGGATATGGAAAACGTCGTATCTAAACTCACGGAATCGGGCTGTAATGATGTGCTGTTGTGCGAGCGTGGGACATTTTTTGGCTATGGCCGGCTCGTAAATGACATGCGAAGTATTCCGGAAATGCAAAATTTTGGGGTTCCAGTGATCTTTGATGCCACTCACAGCGTACAGGAACCGGGAGGCCGTGGTGACACCACTGGTGGCCAAAGAGAAATGGTACCGCCACTTGCGCGAGCTGCTGTGGCCATCGGCGTGGACGGGGTTTTCCTGGAAACGCATCCTCAACCGGATGAGTCGCCCAGTGATGGTGCGAACATGGTGCCATTGACTGAAGTGCAGACACTTTTAGAACAGCTTTGTGCGATCAGAGATTCTATTACTTAGCACATGGAATTGTGCACCGGCAGATTAGACTTAATTCATGAAAAGACACGTAAGTTATATCGTAATTCCGCTGATTTGCTCGCTCCTCGTTATTGGCATTAGTGGTTGCCGGGACCGTGGCACACTCGACGTTTCCGTACTGGAACAAACGGAGACTGAGCAAGAGAGCTTGCATCAGAGTCTGGATAACCTTAAGCGGCTCGATAACGACCGCACAGGTCGCATAAGAGACGAGTTGATATACGATTTGAATCATTGGCTCGACGGCGAAATCCATGAGGATAGCTGGATTTATCCGACCTTGGTGAATCAACTTCCTGCACATCTAACCAAATACGACGATGTAGTGGATCCTGATCCAAATCGCTTTTTCCCGGCGGATGTACTCTATCTGAGAGAATGTCAGTGGCTTAGCGGAATCTCACAGTGGGTCGTTAAATACAGTGATCAGCCTCACAACGACTTGTGGGCAAGCCTGATACCGACAGAGTTGTCAAAGGATGATCGTGCACAGTTGCGTGTCGCTATGTCATTGTTTGACTGGACGATCCGTAACTTGCAGTTGATCGACTTGCCTCGATATCCTTCCAGTGGAGCAGATGGGGGAGGTGCCATTCAGGTCACTGCGTCCTCCGAAGGGCTTGCCGGGCCCGGTTACACCAAACGCCCAACTCAAATCCTCGACAATATGACAGCGGATTCTTGGCAACGGGCAAGAATCTTCATGTTGCTGGCACGACAGCAGCAATTAGAGACTCTGATGATCGGCCCCGCTGCGCAAGACAGAAAAAACAGAATGCCGTGGGTTACGGGAATCGTCATCGGTGATCAGATTTGGCTCGTGTCATGTGATGACGGTATACCAGTGCTTGATCCGAATAGTGGTGTTTGGTTGCGACTTTCTGATTTGCAGTCCAATGCAGACTTGGCTCACACACTGCTTTCCGATGATGGCTTTGAAGTGGCGGCTGAGACGGCCAATGAATTTATCGCTTTTCTCGAAGGTAGCCCTATGGCGCTTTCACAACGAATGGCGATGTTGCAGCGGCATTTGACAGGTGACTTTCGGCTTACTCTTTATGCAAACGTGCTGCTTCTGGCCAGAAAACTGACGCAGGAATTCGATCTGCAGCGGGCTGTCCTTTGGACGACCCCGTACGAAGCAGAAGAGTACAGTCTGGCGATAATGCAAAAGGCCCGAGAGGGAGATCCCATAGCAGAGTTAATCCTGAAGGAAGAAAATGAGCTATATCGGAACGTTCCTGCCATTCGTGTCGCGCGTAACCTCTATTATTCAGGTGAATTTATCGACTTCGATGATGAAGACGGTATTCATCAGGATGGGGCAAGGACGTTTATGATGATTGCACGCATTAGCGACGGCGACCTGGAAAAACTCGAAAGCGAAAAGGAAGTTCAGCAAAAACTTGG
>JAKUOW010000265.1 GCA_022451045.1 Pirellulales bacterium
TCTTACAGATGTGCACGGCCGGGTGATTAATGAAATTCTCGCATAACCACTCACATCAGCGGTCGGTCGCATTGCTGACAGTCCTCATAGGAGCTTTCTTTTCGTGTGAGGCCAACGGCCAACATGATTCCTCAAAGTATCTTTCCCGACGGTACGATGAGAACACGTATCTCACAACACACAATTCAATGTCCAATGCAGCTGACCGTTGGTTATTTCCAAACCAAACCCACACGATCACAAGACAATTGACCGATGGTGCAAGAGCATTAATGCTCGATCTTCATATTGTTGACGGCGAGGTCCATTTGGTTCACAGCAAGCCGTTCCTCGGGAAACGGCTATTAATCGATGGCCTTATCGAGATTAGAAGCTTTCTAGAAAAAACACCAAAGGCTGTCGTCACGATCATCTTTGAGTCATATGTCCGAGCCGATGCCGTGAAACAGTGTTTTGATGAAACGGAACTCACGAAATTCGTGCACTCACAACAAGTCAATGATCCGTGGCCGACATTGAATCAACTGATTAGTACCGGAAAACGATTGGTATTATTTACGGACCGTGGCGGCGGGCAGTGGCCTGGCTACCACGACGTCTGGGCGTTTTGCACGGAAACGCATTTCTCAGTGAAGAGCGTAGACGACTTTTCATTTGAATTCAATCGAGGCAAGTCTACTAATCGCCTACTCATTTTGAATCACTTCTTAACGAATCCGGTTGCATCTACGTCACTGGCTCGTCAGGCGAATAACCCAGAGTTACTTAACAATCGAATTGAAAGCTGTCATCGGCAAACGAAACATTTACCGATATTTGTTGTCGTCGACTTTTTTGAAATTGGTGACACGGTAAAGACAGTGCAACAATTCAATATGAGGAAATAGCCTGAGATTCTGCTTTACACCGTATTAATAAGAGTGATACGCTGATGTCACGTACATTGCACGTCACCTGAATACTAATACAGGAGCGCCATGCATGGTTAGCATCTACGAATTGAAATCTCGCTTTCAGGGTATATTGCGGCCTACAACTCGATTCCTCGCTCGCATGGGAATCACTGCCAATCAAGTCACTGTATTTGCAGCATTACTGTCAATAGCCACCGGCGTTTGCATTTTCCTATGGCCTGAGAAGCAATGGCCACTCTTGTTGGTACCGGCAATGTTGTTTTTACGAATGGCGCTAAATGCCATCGACGGAATGCTTGCACGTGAACACGACATGAAGTCCAATCTCGGTGCGATTCTCAACGAACTCGGAGATGTGATTTCCGATGCCGCATTGTATTTGCCTCTAGCCGTCGTTGAGGGCTTTGATACCTCTATTGTGGTAATAATCGTTCTACTTGCTGTGATCTCAGAGATGACAGGGGTCATCGCCATACAAATCGGAGCAAGTCGCCGTTACGACGGGCCGATGGGAAAAAGTGATCGCGCGTTTGTATTCGGTCTAATCTGCCTGCTGATAGGGCTAGAGATTAAGAGCGAAGCCTGGTTGTCTTATGCACTGTACTTCATCTTAGCATTGCTCGTCCTCACGATCTTCAACCGATCAAGACGGGCGTTATCGGAGATCGCTCAATGATGCTTGGAAATTGGTTTGAATCGCCACCTGAGTGGCTTAATCTGGCAATCCAACGTCTGGGTGAACCTGTGGTCATCACGATCGCAGGCATTTTTGGCCTGTTGGTTGTCTCAACAATCCTCGTAAAGTTGCTCAAGATGATCAAACCGGGGATAAACCTTGATGAGGTATCACAGCGCATATCCTCATGGTGGCTGATGGCAGGTGTCTTCACATTTGCGATGGTTGTTGATCGTGCAGTTTCCATATTCTTTTTCGCATTTATTAGCTTCCTTGCCTTGAAAGAGTTCTTTTCATTAATACCGACGCGTCGCGCAGACCGTCGCGTATTGTTTTGGGCATATCTTTCCATCCCGCTTCAATACTATTGGGTCTATATAGAATGGTACGGCGTATTCATCATTTTCATTCCTGTTTACATGTTTCTGTTGTTGCCCACCCGAATGGTCATGATTGGGGAAACGGAGGGATTTCATCGGTCAGCTGGAACCATTCACTGGGGAATGATGCTGACAATTTACTGCATCAGTCACACTGCATTCTTATTAGTTCTTAAACGCAACGATTTAGAGCAAGGGGCAACAGCACCAGGTGCAGGATACGTTTTATTTCTGGTGGTTTTGACTCAACTCAACGACGTATGCCAGTTTTTATGGGGTAAGTCATTGGGAAAACGTAAGATTATCCCTAAGGTTAGCCCTGGCAAAACATGGGCCGGTTTTCTGGGCGGAGTCGGATCGACTACCTTGCTGGCATGGTGGGCCGGTCCACATCTCGTGGGTTTTTCGCCAAATCAATCCATCGTAGCCGGATTGATTATTTCAATTGCCGGCTTCATTGGTGATGTAAACATTTCTGCCGTGAAACGTGACTTGGATGTGAAAGACAGCGGCAGCACCATACCCGGGCACGGCGGCATTTTAGATCGAATCGATAGCCTCACATATACTGCTCCACTTTTTTTCCATTTCGTTTACGACACTTTTACATTCCATACATTTGGTAGTGCGGGACCGTTAGCGCCATGAACCACTTCTTAAGAATGTTATTCTTTGCCCTTATCGTCCGGCCAATCATGCTGGTCATTCTGGGAATGAACGTGCGCCAACGCGAGAAACTACCTGATTCCGGTCCGGCTATCCTCGTTGCCAATCACAACAGCCATCTCGATGTGTTAGCACTAATGTGTTTGTTTCCACTAAAACGTCTCCGGACACTACGCCCGGTGGCCGCACAGGATTACTTCTTTCGCAATCCCTTCATCAAATGGTTTGCATTGCGAATCATGGGCATCCTCCCACTTGATCGTGAAGTGAAGAAGAAACGAACAAGCCCGCTCGCCGGAATCTACGGTGCAATTGAACGTAATGAGATTATTATCCTGTTTCCTGAAGGATCTCGCGGTGAACCCGAGGAATTGGGGCGATTTAAAACCGGTATTGCCCATATTGCAAAGAAGCACCCAGATGTACCGATCATCCCCTGCTTCATGCATGGCTTGGGAAAGGCGTTACCCAAGGGTGAAGCACTGCTTGTCCCATTCTTTCTGGATGTCTTTGTTGGTGACCCATTAGTCTGGGAAGGCGAGAAGTCCAAGTTCATGGAGAGTTTATCGTGTCAAATGACAGCACTGGCAGCCCAAGGCGACTTTCCTCCATGGGAATAGGCTGTTGGTCATTTCTCTGGGGACTCGCTGAGGCCACCGTATTCTTTATCATTCCAGACGTCCTGCTCAGCAGCATTGCAATTCGTTGCACGAAAGCCAGCCTCAAGGCATGTGTTTTTGCACTTGCTGGTGCGCTCGTTGGCGGCGTCTGTATGTTCATCTGGGGACAGCAGGATGTAAAGTCCGCTCATCTGTTGCTCGAAAAGATCCCGGCCATTAACACAGAAATGATCGATAACGTTAACGAGCAGATACGTGAGGATGGGCAGCTGGCATTTTTCATGGGCCCGATCCTTGGACGACCATATAAAATCTATGCCGTGAATGCCGGTTCTCAGCAATTAGATCTCACCGCATTCTTGTTAGTGAGTGTTCCAGCCAGAATGATACGATTCGTGTTACTGGCAATCCTCTCTGGAATGATAGCTCGTCAACTACTGAAAAGATTCTCAGAGAAGCAGGTAATCTGTATGCATCTAACCTTCTGGTCGGTCATCTATTCATTTTACTTTTATCATTTCGGTCTCTAACCTAATTCATGGCAAAAGGTAGCAACGGACGCATCGCATTTGAGCATTTGCATGTGGTAAAACGTAATCTACAGACTAAAGCGTCTATCGAAAGACTCACATGGACAAAGCCATACTGGAATACGAACTTACTGACACAGAACGCGAGTTTTTTAACTCCAACGGCTATCTGATTATTGAAAATGCCTTGCCCGATGACTTCAATTCCCGATTAATTGACGTTGTCGATCGAGTAAATAATCGTGAACGTAAGCCAGAGCACGGCAACCGACTACTTTCGGTCACAGATATTGTGAAAGAAGATCCCGCAATGATCGAGTTGGTTGACAACCCCAGAGTATTTCCCAAACTCTGGAGCATTCTCGGTTGGAACATCTATCTTTACCATTCGCATCTGGATATCACGCCAAGTGAAAATGCAGACGACCAACCATGGAGTGTCGCATGGCATCAGGACAGTATGCGTGTGAATGATGAAATCGAATCGGATCCACGTCCACGACTTTCGGTGAAAATCGGTTACTATCTCACTGACGTGTCAGTGCCAAATCGCGGCAACACGCTAATCGTACCCGGATCGCATTTGAACAACGTGTTGGATTGCCCATCTGATGGCGTCTCAAATCCTGCCGGGTCAGAACCGCTGTGTGTCCCGGCAGGCTCAGCAGTCATTCTCGACCGGCGAGTTTGGCACACCCGCAGCCCAAACACCTCCGAGCTAACTCGTAAAGTAATCTGGTATGGCTATAGTTACCGCTGGATGCGAACAAAAGATGAAATGACGGTGGAACACTTGTACCCGTCTCTTACTGCTATCCAAAGCCAGCTCCTTGGTGAAGGAACAACGGCCAATGGGACGTATG
>JAKUOW010000266.1 GCA_022451045.1 Pirellulales bacterium
ATTCTGTCATCGCCACGATTCTTCTATCGGGTTGTTAGTGGTCATACAGACGATGTGCAGTATGAAATAGCTTCAAATCTTTCCTACACGCTATGGGGAAGTTGCCCGGATGATGAGTTGTTAGCTTTGGCAGAGGCTGGATCGTTATCGGATACACGTGTATTGAATCAGACGATTGCCCGAATGATGGCGGATCCAAAGATTGAGCGATTCTTGGATAGTTTTCCAGTGCAATGGATGCAGCTTGAAAACCTGCTGGCAGTTACGCCTGACCCAGCAGTAAACCGCTATTTCAGTATCGATTCTCAGAATCCTGCAACTTTGCAGATGGTTATTGAACCATTATTGCTTTTTGACACCGTCTTTCTTGAAAATCGCCCGGTCGGTGAGTTTCTGGCACCTGGTTTTAGTTATCGAAGTCCGTTTCTGGAAACTTGGTATAAGGAAACTCTTCAGCCCAAGCCAGTTGATGAAGTGGCGATCAATATTGAGAACGCTAAGAGGCAGAGTGTCATTAATGAACGTCAGGTCGCGTTGCCTGGTATGCGCAAGGAACTCGCTGACGTGGATATTGCTCTTAAAGATCCGGTGTCGGCCAAGGTTGTGGATTTTGACTTAGCAGCCGGCCAGGAGAAATGGGAGCTTGCACAGGCAAAGCTGTTGGAATCCAAAGTTGAGTTGTCTGCGTGGCACCGCATTGGGCCATTTGCCGGAGGAACATTGGAAGCAGCACACTCGAAAGCGTTCATAGACGAAACTGCAGTAGATCTTAAGAAAGCGTACGGTGATCAAAAGTGGGCCGTTGTAGAGTCTTATGAAGATGGTAAACCACATCAACTTACTGGCGCACGATGTGCAACGTACGTTTATAGAACGATTAACTCCAGTTCGGCACAATCTCTGGAAATCTCTCTCGGCTCCGATGATGGATTCAAACTTTGGCATAACGGTGTCATCGTAGCGGAACGGCTGATTGTTAGAGGTTTGGCACCAGACCAGGAGAAGATTCGCCTTGAGCTTACCAAAGGGCTCAACACAATTCTGTTTAAGATTTCAAATGGTGATGCTGGTTACGGATTCTACTTCAAGTCAAAGGAGATTCCATTACCTCCAGTTGTCCTCGCCGCTCTGGCGATAAACAAAGCTGAAAGGTCGAAAGAGCAGCTTGAGGCGCTGGCGAATTATTACCTAACGATCGCACCGGAATTGGTTGAAGTACGTCGAGAGCTTGCGAAGAAGAAAGCGGAGGTGATTCAAGCGATTCAGCGAACAGAGGAGGAGGTTCGCCGGTTGCCACAGCCGAAGCCGGTTGAGCAGCACCGCGCGGACGCACAGCGTGCATTCGATGATCAAATTCGCGGCCAACTTCGATCTCGTGAATTCCGGCGTGTTCCGGTCGAGGACTCGCGGTTTGGCGGCATCATTACCAATGCGGCGCTGCTGAGTATGACGTCGGGCCCAAAACGAACACATCCGGTCGCACGCGGTGTTTGGATCACGGAAGTCATTTTTAATGACCCGCCCTCTCCACCACCCAATGACATACCGCCATTAAATGAAGACGCTGGTCCGGAAAACCTCACCATTCGGGAGAAGTTTGCAGCGCATCGTGAGAATCCAAGTTGTGCCGGATGCCACTCGAAATTGGATCCGCTCGGTTTTTCACTTGAGAATTATGACATCACCGGTCGCTGGCGCGATAACTATGACAACGGTCGCGAGGTGGATCCAGCGGGTACGCTTATGCGGAAGTACGAGTTTCAGAGTGTAACTGACTTTAAGGATGCTCTGGTTCGCGAAAATGAGAGGTTTGCTCGCGCTTTCATTTCGCATTTGCTGCGATTTGTACTGGCACGTGAATTGGGGCCGGCAGACTCGATTGTCATTGACGAAATCGCTGATGCCACGCGAGGAGATGCTTACCGCCTTAAAGAGGTTCTCGCCGAGGTGGTTCATAGAGCAGTTCAAGTTGCTGAATAATTGGTTGCGATACAGTTTAATTTGTATGCTTCACGCTACTGACGTTGATTAACTAGAATTGACGTCTAGTTTTAGCTCAATCAGAAATATTACTCGGCTAGCGATCTACAAAAGGAATCAATATGTTGCGTTGTTGTTTAATCGCAGTGTTCTGTTTCGTGACTGCCGGATTTTCTCATGCTGCAGACTATCCACTGAAGCCTGTGCCATTTAACGAAGTCCGTATCACCAGCGATTTTTGGCGTCCCCGGTTAGTGACACAACGAGTAACGCTCGTCCCCTTTGCATTTGAGCGTACACAGCCTGGGGTGGAGCATCTTCAGGCAGCTCGGGATTTCCTGGCAGGCAAGAAAGTCGAAGGGCATCGGCCGCATCGATACATTGATTCAGATCTATACAAAGTAATGGAAGGCGCAGCATATCTGCTGCAGCTTCGCGATGATCCGGAGCTCGAAAAAACGCTCGATGGTCTGGCTAATCTCATCGCAGATGCTCAACACGAGAACGGTTATCTGTATCCATCACACACGACAGGTGTTGGGGCTGCTCAGCATATGATGGGGGACCAGCCATATGAATTCATCGTGCATAGCCACGAGTTATACAACGTCGGACATATGTACGAAGCTGCAATTGCATATTTCCGTGCGACCGGTAAACGTAAGCTCCTTGATGTTGCCGAGAAAAATGCCGTACACATCAACAAAGTAATATTTGAAGGTGACGAAGGATATAACGGTGGAAAACCAATTATGCAGGCGCCGGGTCATCAGGAAATGGAATTGGCACTCGTCAAGCTCTATCGAGTTACGGGTAAGCAGCTCTATTTGGATATGGCACGCAAGTTTCTTGAGATACGTGGCAAGACGTATGTACCTGATGGGGAAGGAGTAATGGCACCTACCTATGCACAGCAACATGCGCCGGTAATTGAGCAGAAGGCGGCTGTTGGGCATGCGGTACGTGCAACATATTTGTATTCAGCGATGGCAGATGTCGGCACTTTGACCGGTGAGCCGGCTTACGGTGAGGCACTGGATCACATTTGGGGAAATATAACCGATACGCGTATGCATATTACCGGTGGCTTGGGTGCCGTTCATGGCATTGAAGGATTCGGGCCTGAATACGTATTACCAAACCACGATGCTTTTAACGAGACATGTGCAGCTGTTGGAAACGTGTTGTTCAATTACCGAATGTTCTTGCTTCACAAGGACGCAAAGTACCTGGACGTAGCAGAAGTTGCACTTCTGAATAATGTACTTGCTGCTGTCAACCTCGAAGGTAATCGCTTCTTTTACGTGAATCCTTTAGATGCGGATGGAAAGTACCCGTTTAATCACGGAACCGCGGGTCGTGCACCCTGGTTTGGTACAGCCTGTTGCCCGTCTAACATGGCACGATTGTTGCCTCAGGTTCCGGGAATGACATACGCCCATGATAACGGTGACTTGTATGTCACGTTTTTTGCCGAGAGTGAGACACGCGTTGATATGGACGGTGTTGATGTTGGCATCCGTCAGACGACTGCCTATCCCAATGATGGGGAGGTGAGCATTGAGATTAACCCGACGGAGCCAGTTGATTTCCGATTACGACTGCGAGTGCCAACCTGGACAGGTGATCAGTTTGTGCCGGGTGCGTTATATCGCTATGTAGGTGACAGTAATGAGCGTGCGACAGTCACTGTAAACGGGAAACCGGTTCAGTTACAAGTGGTTAAAGGTTTCACGACGATTGAGCGTGAATGGAAGAGAGGTGACCGAGTTGTATTATCACTTCCCATGCCATTAAGAATAACGCAATGCCATCCATCGGTAGAAGCAAACGTGGGACGCATTGCCTTTACACGCGGGCCATTTGTGATGTGCGCTGAAGGCGTAGATAACGATGGAGCAACACAACGATTCTTTGTAGATCGGCTGCCAAATGTATCTAAAACAAAGGTGTATACGACGGCTATCGATTCTGGATCGTTCATTCAGGCATCTGTAGGCGTGAAGACGCTCACGTCGAGCGGTGGAACTGCCCGCAGCAAGCTTGAGTTGACGCCATATTACGCGTGGAATAATCGCGGTACGAGTTCTATGACCGTTTGGTTTCCACGAGATAAGTCTCAGGCGGTATACGATCCGCATGCACTTCCGCGGGAGAGTATATTTACCGAACTCAGTGCATCTCACACGTCGGATCTCGATACGGTAAATGCAATCGGTGATGGGAAGGAACCAGAGTGGTCCAGTGGTAATAAAGTACCACGCTGGACAAGTCGTCCGCAGAAAGGGAAGCCACAGTGGATTGAAGCTAAGTTCGATGGCACCAAGGAAATTCGAAGTGTTGGAGTATTTTGGATGCAGGACCAATTCGACGTTAAGTTTCCTGCTAGTTGGTCCATCGAAGTGCTTCAGGATGGTGAGTGGAGTCCCTTTGAACTTTACACAACTGATCGATTTGATACGCGTGCAAATCAATACAATGTTGTGCATCCGGCCGCCAAATTGTTATGCGATGGCCTACGGATTCTAATGAATCCTTAGGCCATGGCCTGAGGAATGACTTAGCACTTTCGAAGCGACTCCCTAGCAAATCTGATTTAATCAGTCTGATTAAATCAGGAATCTGATTTAACAGCGGCCGCTGAGAACGACG
>JAKUOW010000267.1 GCA_022451045.1 Pirellulales bacterium
CCGGTCAGGATGGCCTGAAGCTACCAGCCCTGGATGACCTAATGCTGGGCATCGGTCAGGGTCAGGATAAGCTCACCGCCGCTGCGGACGGCGTCCGTGGAGCAATTAATTACGCGGCGGCTGTACGGCTCGGACTTGAAGCCGGATCAAGCCCGTTTGAAAACCTGGAGGAACGCAATACCCGTGCAAACGAACAGGTTGCCCAAACGCTCAATGGGGTGAAGCGACTCTTGGAATCAAATTTGATAGGAGATTAACCAATGACCGAAACTCCAAAATCACCGACCGTGATTGAAATCATTGGTAGTGGGGGAAGTTCACAGTCACCTCGTAACGGCGAGTTTGAAAAGAAATACAGGATTATCGGGACGAGTGATGATAGCGCTGTACGCAGTGCCCTATTCAAAACAGCACCGGCAACTCTCAACGGACTTCCCATAGGCAATGTGACCTGCCGGCCGGTCGACCATAATGTTTTTGAGGCGACAGTCGTTTATTCGGCAAGTGAGCTTGAGCGACTACAAAGCACATTTAATTTCAATACCACCGGCGCGACGACCCACATTAATAACTCACTCGGGACGGTAGGCAGTTACGAACTCCAAGCGGGACGCGGTGTACCAGATTTTAATGGTGGCATTAATGTCACACGCGACGAAGTGCGAGGTCTTGATGTCACAATTCCCACGCTTAACTTTACAGAAACGCACAAATATCTGCCGTCAATTATCAACACTGGGTTCGTCAAGACGCTGATGGGAATGACTGGCACGGTCAATAACACAGCCTTCAGGGGTTTTGCAGCGGGTGAGGTACTCTTTAAAGGCGCAACCGGATCATACAACGACGACCTCATCGCCGTAACATTTAATTTTGAGTGTAGTGCGAACCGGACGATAAACGTAGCCGGCACATCTGTAGATAAGCCTGGTCATGACTACTTGTGGATTTATTATGAGCAGGCCGAAGATGACAACGCTAATGCCGTGGTCAGTAAGCCTAGAAGCGCCTACGTTGAACGCGTGTACCCGTACGCGGATTTCACGGCACTCAACCTTCCAACTAATATCCTCGGCTCGGGTGTCATAAAGAGCATATCTGCAGGTGGGTAATATGGTTCAGCCAATACAAAACGGATCGGGACTGAGTCTGACGCGGCAAAACGTCAACGAGATCATCGAGGCCACTAATACTGTTCGCGGTGGAAAACTTCCCCGTCAAAACACCCAACCGATTAGGACTTCCCCGAGCAGCGTCATAGTCAAGGGTCGTAACGACGGAGCTGAGATTACGTCCGGCTCTGCAGTATCAATTACAGGCCCACTTGTGGATGCTGGAGACGAATTCACCCACGCTGTTGCAGCGTTTAGAAGCCAGATGTCAGTGGCGTTTCGTAGAGCATTTAACAACTCGGATGAGACAGCAGCCGACCATTTTCCTCAGAACCTGGCGGTCACGACCACAGGAATTGCTAACGGAGGTGTGGGAGATATTATCGTCTCGGGACTCGCTTATGCCCGTGTCGACCTGAAAAGTGCAAATGACTCTGTTGCGGTGGCGCATGATGAAGACGGTAATCAGGGAATTTTCAAAGGCGCTTCGGTTGGAAGACCAGGATGCCGGATTGTCGCTAAACCGTCGCTTCTCGGTGAGCAGTGGTGCATCGTCTCGGTTGGGCTGTACCCAACCGCTTTAGCGAATGCGTATCGTGGAACATTGAGCGATGCACTCGAAACAAGTGATTTAACAATACTGGTTGGAAACCTGGTAGCGGTTGATGGTCTGCCCACCACCAGTGAGTCCATTGGTGCGTATAACACACTAACGCTCTCAGGTGCATCAGGTGACGCTGCCTATATTATCTACAATGACCAGGCTGGCAGGTGGGAACTCATTGAGGTTCAGTGCTGATGGGCTGCTGCGAAGATACAAGTTGTTTTCTTTATTCCGATGATTTCACGCGTACGTCACGCGAAACCCTTACATATCAGAGCGAAGAGGACGAGGGCGACGGCTGGATTATCACGATGGAGTCTGAGCCGACCGATTGCATTGCCGGTGATACGCTGGCAGGTGAGTCACAGTTAGACTACGAGACTTATTACTATTACGTCAGCGCGGTAGACGAATACGAGGTTACTGTACTGTTTCTGTACGGGCCTGATCAGAGCGACCCGAGTCATTACGCACCAAGTTGGCAGGGTATCCAGACCTTCACTGTAAAGCGTCTCGGTTCAAGCTACGGCACGCCCACTGCGTCTTCAGAGCCGGCAAACTACCTCTGGGGCATTACTGATGACGGGTTGGTGACCAATGGCACATATCCACTTGAAATAGAACCTCTTGAGGGGATAGAGGATTTTGCATTTACAGCGGAATTTGAAAGTTCAAGTGATGACCACAAGTTTGCGTTAATCACCAGCTACGAGAGCACGGATGCGCTTGGTAATTACTGTAGGGTGGAAGGAACAGAGAAGTTCTACATCGAACTAAAGTCATCGGCCACCAATGTTGCGCCGCTCGCACCGCCAGGTTCGAGTCTTACATTTGGTACAGGTACAGCGACTGAACTTCCACGCGATATTCCGCTCAACGATGATGGTAATGTAGTGCTCAGTGTCTGCCAGTCTGCGTGGCTTGATGCAACCGAGAACTATGTAAACCTGATAATGAGCGCCGGTGAGAATACGCAAAAACCGGAAGTACGGATCGGAACAAGCGGAGTAGGGTCTGGTGGATCATATGACGATCTTCTCGCGATTACACGTTCAGCCGGGCATCCAATAAAAGAAATTGCCTTTGAGAAGAACAGCAGTTCGGAGGCTGAGTGCGTAAGCTGTGTTAGTACGGATTGCGAATTCCAACAATCCACACTGATGTTTGCAGATAGCGTGAACCGTGATGACTGGGCTGCGGATGTTTCGCTTACGTCAAATGCCAGTGGATCGCAGACTGCTACAGTGAACGAGATGCAACGGACAATTGTATTTGACTCCCCGAGCGGAGCAGGAACGCTTGTTGCTGATGTCGTGGCATTGCGCGGGATACCTAGTACGACAAAAATAAGCAGCAGCAACGGACAGCCGGACACGGCGGTCAGTGTTAGTGGCGGCGATTCATTTGGTATCTATTCGGAAATAGACGTGACTCCCACGGAAAACGCAAGAATCTATCACGGGTACGGCATTACATGTGGAAGCGGTACGGGCAGCGGATCTCTTATAGATTTTGGCAGCGGTGGGGTTTATGATCCGGCGCACCTGGTGAAAGCCGGACACAGCTACACGATGGGTTACTGCCTGATGCCTTATTTAGTTCAGAAGGACGGTGAAACTGAGGCTGTAAAGTGGCTCGCGACTGCATTTATTCGCAGTAAAACGGAAGGGTGGCAGGTTTAAATGGCGTGGTATGACGATCTTAGAACCCGCGTGATAGCTCCCGCCGGCTCAAGCGCGACGATCACCCGCTTTATTCGCGGTGGCGCGACCTACAAACAGGCATGTAACACATGTCAGCCGCATGGGGAGTGTATTGCGTGTCGAAACGATCAAACAGCGGAACAGTTTGCTGTAATCAAGAGCGGATTTCAAGATGTCGACGAGAGTACCTGCGCCGCCACACTCAACGGAACACACACGATTCAGATCGCACAGCAGCTACATGTTCGACCATCACGCGGCCCAAACAAACATTATAGTCGGTTTGGTAACACAGGCTCGTATTGCATGGGGGACTACGCCAGTACATGTATGGGGCGTGCGGTACAGTATCTTTGTAAAACACCGACCGTTGGCGAAGGGTGTGGACTGTGTACCGAAGTTAATACCTGGGGTACGCCCATGACAGGAGAAAATCCGATTCTGCGTAGTGAGATGAGGATTTATCTAATCCTCGGCGGCGGCGTGATGTTTGAACCGCGTGCGGGCCTCACTGGCGCACCAAAGATTGGGGCAACTGGTCTGGTGAGCATTCAGCGTGGTGTGAGTGTGATTTTGTGGAATCGACTAAGGAAGCTCTGTGGTAGCCGAACCCTACCAAGCATCGCGTAACAGTATGCGATATACACACTTCCAATCAACTCTGATATTTGGTGTGAGCAACTGAATAGCTTGTATTTACCCTTAGCTAGACTCAGTGATCATGACGCCGATCACAGTGACCCCGACTACCGTACCATCATACCGTGGAAGTACGAAGAGGGAACTGTGCGCGTGACATCGATGTCAAACACGACGTTTCTAAGGCCGCAAGCAGATGCAGATGCGTCGGCATCGATTGGGGGCGTGGATGTCAGCTAACGGTATCCAATGTCAGGGGTGTGGACAACGTGTTCCCATCACGCCGGAAGACCTGCCGTTGTATTGCAGTTGTGGGTTTGTAACCGTCTCACGATCCAGTGACGACATGACGCCAGGATTCTGGCGCAGGGCTGGGGCGTTTGGTAAGGCCGTAGCACGCCACACATTAAACGGTCTACAGAAAACCCCACACGACGAAAAACAAACACGGGCATTAATTTGCAGCGGTTGCGAGTTTAAGCACGGTTCGCGTTGCGGTAAATGCGGATGCCAAATCGAAGGCTGGCCGAACAAGCTCGACTG
>JAKUOW010000268.1 GCA_022451045.1 Pirellulales bacterium
AAAATTCGAGTACTGCTATGAAATTAGTTGTGAAACGGGTGAACCGTCCACAATGATTGACTCAACCTCTTTAGGGATTCCTGTTTGCACCCGGAGTTCGCCAACATCGAACAAATAGTGCATGACAGTTGAAAGAATATTGCTGCTGGAAATTGGATCCGACGTAGGTTCTCCGCCATGCCGGTCCGACTGGCCAATAACTTGTCCCATCGGAAGGCCACCACCTACAAACACGATTGGGCATAGATTACCCCAGTGATCACGGCCACCGTTTTTATTGATCCGTGGTGTACGGCCGAACTCACCGGTGATAATGAGTAACACTTCGTCCTGTAACCCACGCTGATGTATGTCCTCGATGAAGGCTGAGACAGCCTTATCAACCGCAGGCGTAAGTGTGTTCAAGCCATCGACCATGGTAAATTCCTTGCCACCGCCGTGCATATCCCATCCACCGCAACATACCGTAACAAACCCACAGCCGGCTTCGACCAATCGTCGTGCCATCAACATCTGTTTACCAAGTGCCACCGGACTGAATTGTTTTGCATATTCATTCCGCTTCATCACGTCCTGTTTTGAAGCAAATGCAGCTGTGTCGTATCGCTCAAGCAACTTTGGGTTTTCATTGGATAGATCGAAAGCCTCTGCGACCCCCTTGGCCAGCACATCAAATGCCTGACGTTGGAATCGGTCGGAACTCTCTAGCAACCCTGAATCATCGATTGACTTGCGTAATTGATCGAGTTCGCCGAGTAACAAGCGGCGATTATCCAAACGCGTCGAATCCAACCGCAACTTCATGTTGTCAACTAGCTCGCCGCCACCACCAAGATTGAATGGCTTATAGCTTGCCGGCAATGCACCAGTTTGAGAAACACGGTCCACTGACGCGTAAATGCCTTTATATTTTTCGCCAACACCTTCGGCGGTGACCACCATGTTTCGTGGCATACCGGTTTGTGGATTTGTAAGTCCTGCCGCCCGAGTATAAATCGATCCCATTTGGGCACCGGTATTATTACCACCTGCCATCACATGATGAGCTGCCGGACCGTGGCTCGAAATTCCATGACGATAGGAACGAATCACGGTCATACGATGTGCATGTTTGGCTACCTGTGGAAACTGGCTTCCAAAGAAAATGCCTGGCAAGCTTGTTTGCGTTTGGCCAAAGATCGTACGGATTTCCGACGGCGCATCCATTTTTGGATCAAACGTCTCGAATTGAGTCGGTCCACCTTGGAGATTAAGGACAACGATACTACGATTCTTAACAAATTGTGCCTGCGACGCGTTCGCACGAGCAGCAAGCAGGTCGGCCAAGGAAATTCCACCAATAGCAGATGTACCAACCTGCAACATCTGACGTCGATTCAGATTTCCATTTCCGAAAAGCTGTAACATTGATAATTCCTAACGCGACTTGCCTTAACTCTTTATCGGTTCCAACACACTCTGTTGCTTTAGCAGCATCACCCATATACCGTAGTGGGCTCTCAACACTTGATTACCTGAAGACGGTTACCTTGTTGATTGTTTCTTTATTGTAGGCTATCCAATGCTATATTAACGGGCAATAGATATCAGTTTTTCATATCAATCACCGCACATACGTATTAATCCTTTTTACTATGAACAAAATTCAAATACAGTTTTTATTTTCCGCTTTGACCGTCGCCAGCTTGCTCCTAACCGGACCAACCACTGTCGATGCCCAACAACATTACTTTCGAAGTGATAACGGGTTGGCCAAAGATGACTCCGTCGCCCTTCCTAGCGATTTCGGTGATGAAGCCGCTTTAGTATGGAAGTCTGAACTTGCACCCGGACATAGCAGCCCGTGTGTATTTGGCGACTACATATTCATTACAACGTATGAAGATGATCAACTGGCAACGATCGGCCTGTCGCGACAATCCGGCAAATTACTCTGGAAGCAGCTCACCAAGGTTAAGGACATCGAGAAATACCACCCGGTGGGTAGTCCCGCCGCCGCCACAATTGCATGTGACGGTGAAAGAGTCTACTCGTTCTTTGGCAGCTTCGGCATGCAATGCTATAGTCTCGACGGTGAAGTCATTTGGAGTAACCCGATGGCGCCCTACCGTAATGAGTTTGGCAGCGGCGGCTCACCTATCGTCAAAGATGGCAGAGTATTTCTGATTCAGGATCATGACATTGACAGCTTTGTCATCGCTATTGATGCAAAAACCGGAAAGACCATCTGGAAGGCTGAACGAGAGTTAGCAACCCGAAGTTATTCCACTCCGTCTCTTCGTAAAACGACGGACGGTGATGAATTGCTCGTCGCAGGTGCACTTCGGCTTACGGCATACGATGTTAAGACCGGAAAAGAAAAATGGTGGGTCGATGGCCTGGCGAGAATCGTCAATACCACCGCGAGTGTGGTTGGAGATATGGTATTTATCGCTACATGGTCACCCGGTGGCGACCTTGGAGAGCGCATTTCCATGGAACCGTGGGATGATGCTACCAAGACTTATGACAAAGACTCAAATGGAAAGATAGTTCGTACTGAATTACCTGACGACAGCCCTGTCTTAAACCGATTTTTCCGAATCGACCTAAATCAGGACAAAGGGCTCGACAAGTATGAATGGGAACGCCATGCCCGAGTTTTTGAATTAGCTCGAAATGCTATCTTCGCGATTAAACCGACTGGTAGTGGCGACCTGACAAACTCATGTATCCAATGGGAGTATGAACGAGGAATCCCGTACGTGGCGAGTCCCCTCACTTACCGCGGGGTCATTTATATGGCCAAGGATGGAGGCATTGCAACGCTCGTGAATGCCAAGAATGGCAAACTTCATGAGCAGGGTCGCCTTAGCGGGCGAGGCAACTATTATGCATCGCCAGTCGCTGGTGACGGAAAAATCTATTTCGCCAGCGAACGTGGAGTCGTTACCGTAATCGAAGCGGGCACCGAGTTTAATGTGATCGATTCATACGACTTTGGTAGCCGTATCTATGGCACACCGGTGATCGACGATGGACAACTGCTGATCAGAACAAATGACGCACTCTACTGCTATAGGAAACCTTAGTAGACAGTCCTACTTAAAACTGGAGCCAGTTTATCGCTCCTGACGACGCAACCCGGTAGTCATTGCGATGGTGATATCGTCAGACGAGCGGTCAGTGGGAACCGCCACCATTTCCTGGCTGCCCGTCTCTGCATCCACTCGCACCGTGTTTGGTTCGTCTTCGAGCGTTGAGCCATAACGATACACTAGTCCTAATGCATACGAAATGGAGTCCTCATTCGCAGGACCGGTAACTAATGCTGTTGGACCTTTGAAACTGAGAGGTTCGATCAGAGCACTGCTGGTCGCATCTTCCATTTTGTGCATGTATTCAAGCTTCAGATTCTCCTGATGATCACGACCGAGAATCACCTTGGTGTTTTCGTTCCAGCGAAAATGTCTACCGACATTAAGCGCGTCATAATCCCACGGCTGGTCATCCACCTGTATCTGAATCAAATCATGGACTTTCCTTCCGAACTCCGGTTCCGTGAGTGAGCAACCTGTTGACGGCGTCGGAATATCCTTCAAGTTGTACTTATGTGCTAATTCGATCAGGAATTTTCTGCTTCGCCCCTGAACACCGTATAGTTTTTCACGGTCAACCAGTCCCTCGCGTTCCGGCTTTGTTGGTGGCAAGAGTTTCGCTGACAATGGGCGAAGCAGCAGATCTTCCAAACCAGATTGATATGAAATGGTATCCAGATCGCTTCGTTTTTGACTCATCGGTCGTTGGCCGACAACTTCCCCACTGATAATGAATTGGGCATCCACCTGATGCATAAACTTTTTGGCTCGCTCGAACATGTAGATCCGGCAATCGACACATGGGTTTGCACCCTTGCCATAGCCATATTCAGGATTCCGAACTAGGTCGAGGTAATCATCTTCCTGACCGATGATCGTAAGGTTCACCCCCAAATCGCGAGCTACCTGTGCAGATAAATCCTGACAACAAGTGAACATCGTCTTGAAGTTAAGTGCTTCAACTTCGATACCCTGTTCTTGCATGATCCGAATAGCGAGCATGCTATCAAGTCCACCGGAAAGTAAGGCGATACAACGTGTCATTGGATTTTCCTGATCAGTTGCCGGAATGAATGTGCCGGACTATGTGTGGTGATTCAGATGACGATTACTGCACTGCCGTAATCATTCATCTTCTTCGTTTCTATCGACAACTCCCAATTGCATCAATGCGTTGAGCGCTGCTTTTTGTTCGGCCTGTTTTTTACTTGCACCCCATGCTGAACTATACCTCACTCCCGCAATTACGGCGATGATTTCAAATTCCTTTTGATGGTCTGGGCCACGCTCTTTGATAACTTCGTAAACCGGCGTTTCTTTAAGATCGCGTTGTGCAATCTGTTGGAGTTGAGATTTATAGTTACCAGGCACTCCATCTTGAAGCGAATTTGCAATTTCTTCTACAACGTATTGATCCATGAATTGCAGTGCCGCCTCTGGACCACCGTCGAGGTATATAGCCGCCAGTAGAGACTCAGTAACATTTGCAAACATGGAT
>JAKUOW010000269.1 GCA_022451045.1 Pirellulales bacterium
GCGGCGGAGGCATGGGCGGCGGTATGGGCGGCGGTATGGGCGGCGGCGGCATGGGCGGCGGCATGGGCGGTGACGAAACATATAACCGCGGACCTGTCGCTGAAAATAAGCTCGTGCGATTCTATGACATGAAAGCTGAGCCTGGTCGCGTCTACCGATATCGCGTGCAAGTTCTAATCGAAGATCCAAATCATCCAAATGAAAATCCAAATCTGGAATTCGGCGCCCAAAAAGCTCCGCATCCGCGTACACTTGCTCCCGAAGTAAAACAGCGAATCGCAAACCTCGCTGCTACAGATTTTTATCGCTACACGGAGTGGAGTGAACCAACAGATCCGGTCTCCATACCACAATTGGCCTCAGTGATTGCCGGAAGTGTCGAGCCCGAAGTAAGAATTCGCATGACAAGCGGGCAATACATTCCACTCGGTGAACCCACTGCAAACATGAAGCCAACTATTTTTGATACGGTTCGTGCTGTCGATATGGTTGTGGACCGCGTTGTAAATCGTGGCTCCGTGCTCAATTTCACTTCCGCTGCGGAATATCCTCATCCGATTAAACTCGTGGTTAATAAAGTGGAAGACATCAACTTCAACGTCAACATGATGGTACTTGACATTCGCGGTGGTGAACCGCTGCCGGGACATTTTGATGATGACCCATTTTCCGCCCCTGGTGAATTTGCGTTGCTCGATGCGAATGGAAATCTCGTTGTTCAAAATGAGCTTGATGATTTTGATCGCTTCCTGAGATTCAGTTACGAACCAGATGAGAAAGAAGATCCCGTAGGTGCGGATGGAGAAGCCGGCGGCATGGGTGGAGGTATGCCCGGCATGGGTGGTGAAGAAGGTGGAGGCTTGTTTGGCAACTAGCCAGATTGTTTGGTCCAGTCCTAGCCATTCAGTTGTGGACTGGTGGTTGCAAGCTGGCTCGGGTTTGAACTGGAATTCACTAAAACGGCCACGCGGAGCCTATGCTGTTTGCCTGAGCGGTGGTGAGCTTGCGAATTCCCCGTTTAGCTAGCTTTATCAATTCAGCGAGCTGTGCATCATCAAACGTATGCTCTTCACCGGTCCCCTGAATTTCCACAAAACGCCCGCGGCCTGTCATTACGACATTCATATCGACTTCGGCGGCAAAGTCTAATTCATAGTCCAAGTCTAGTACACATTTTCCGTCAATCACGCCAACACTTACTGCGGCAACACTGTCTCGGAATGGGTATCGTGATGCATCTGGCAATTGTTTTCGGATCGAATTAATAGCGTCAACCGCTGCGATCATGGCTCCGGTAATACTTGCCGTACGTGTGCCACCATCTGCTTGCAACACATCACAATCGACTGAAAGAGTTCGCTCACCGAGCGCCTCCAGATCGGCGACCGCTCTCAAGCTACGACCGATCAAGCGTTGTATCTCCGTTGTCCGGCCATCCACCTTTGACCGCTCACGGCGTTTTCGTGGACTCGTGCTATGAGGCAACATGGAATATTCGGCGGTCATCCAACCTTTGCCTTTGCCCTCCATCCACGGTGGAACATTATCCGAAATACTGGCAGTGCACAGTACAACAGTGCTTCCCGCCTGAATCAGTACGCTTCCCGGCGACGACTTTGTAAACCTTCGCTTAACGGATAAATCTCGCAGCTGTGTTCGAGGTCGTTTTGGCATTATTTCTTACTTCGGCCTTCCTATTTAATCGCAACGTGGCAGTTCAATGAGAATAGTTTTCAAGATTGCTCATGCAACCAGACTAGTAAACCCTTTTGAGCGTGCATACGGTTACCAGCTTGCTGCACCACATAGCTTTGCGTTCCATCCATCACGCCATCGGTTACCTCTTGCCCTCTTCGTGCAGGTAGACAATGGAGGAAAATGGCAGAATCCGGTGCGGACTCCATCAGGCGATCATTGACTTGGTACCCAGCAAAGGCCTTCTCTCGAACGGCCTGCTCGCTCTCTTGGCCCATACTGGCCCAAACGTCAGTGTAAATCGCATCAGCTGTTGCAACACCTTCGGCAATATCGCTTGTTTGTACGATCCCATCGTCCACTTCACAGCCGAATTGAATTTCCCGAATCTCTTCATCTGTGAACTGGTATGCTTCCGGGCAAACGATAGAAATCTTCATCCCCAGCTTCAATGAGATTATCGACAAACTTCGTGCAACATTATTTGCATCGCCTACGTAAACCAAATGTTTTCCGCTTACATCTGAGTGTACTTCCTGAATCGTCAACACGTCAGCTAGCGCCTGGCACGGATGAGAGTAATCGGTCAGTGCATTGATGACCGGACAGCTAGCGAATTGTGCCAGATCTACGACATCCTGATGTTTTTTTGCTCGTACGGCAATAAATTCGACATACTGAGACAACACTTCGCTAAAGTCTTTTACGGATTCTCGTTTTCCCCAACCCACGTCGGCACCGAGATACATTGAATTACCGCCAAGTTGCACCATACCCGCTTCAAAACTAACACGGGTTCGCAGGCTTTGTTTCTGAAAGAGCATTGCCAGATTCATACCTTTGAGAAGCGTTGAACGCTCTCCAGTCGCGAGAGCTGCCTTTAGCTCAGACGACTTTTCTAACACGGCCAGAATCTCATCAGTCGTCAAATCAAATAGCGATAGTACGTGTTTCATTGTTTTATCAAATGTTCAATTAGGAGCGAATGAGCTAATTCGAACTAAAGTTATGCGGTTAGGAGTTTTACTTTAGCAAAGGTACATCTTAAATTACGGCTGCAGTGCTGAGAGTACTTCACAAATAGCATCACATCCCTGTTCCGCTTGCTCCATAGAAAGATTCATAGCTGGCAGTAATCTGATCACATTTCCTTGTGTACAGTTAATGAGCAAGTTTCGTTCGAGGCATTTCTGAACAACCGGTGTACCGTCAACATCCAGCTCAACCCCTACCATCATTCCCGCAGTACGAATTTCGCGTATCCACTGACATTGAGTCTTGAGCTCTTTAAATCGCGACTCGAAATACTGACTTAACGATGCGACGTTTTCCAACAGACCTTCTTCTTCTATCGTTTCAATGGTGGCAATACCGGCAGCCGCCGCAATCGGGTTACCTCCAAATGTTGCCGCGTGCATTCCTGGTCGGAGGCTCGGTGCAATTTCTGCGGTTGTCATCATCGCACCAGCAGCGACGCCGCCACAAAGAGATTTTGCCAACGTGATGACGTCCGGAGTTACATCAAAATATTGATAACCAAACCATTTTCCTGTACGGCCACAACCGGTTTGCACTTCATCAAATATCAGCAACAAGTCATGTTGATCAGCAAGCTCCCTGAGCCCCTCCAGGTAGCTCGCAGGTGGAATCCTCACTCCCCCTTCACCCTGAACCGGTTCAATCATGATTGCACAGGTTTCATCATCGATCAGTTCTTTTACGGCGTTCAAGTCGCCATGTGGGGCATATAGAAATCCCGCCACGAGAGGTCCAAGTCCTTCATGATATTTAGGCTGTGCAGTCGCAGTGGTTGTTGCCAGACTACGCCCGTGGAAACCGCCTTCAAATGTAATAATTTTGTATCGCTGTGGACCGTGGTGTAGTCGAGCCAACTTGATAGCTGCTTCGTTTGCCTCCGCGCCTGAGTTGCAAAAGAAAGCCTGTCCACCGAAGCTTCGATCAGACAGCATCTTTGCCCATTCCCCTTGTTGTTGCATATGCCAGCTATTTGGCACGTGTATAAGCGTCTCTACTTGTTTTTGTACGGCTTCCACAACACGTGGCGGGCAATGACCGATCAAATTGCAACCCCAACCGGGGAACAGGTCTAGGTAACGGTTTCCTTCAGCATCCCAAATCCATGAACCTTCGCCGCGAACCAGATTCACCGCGTAGCGACCATAATTCGGAATGACGAATTGCTTGAATAACTCTACCGTCTGCTGTGAGCTAAGTGCTTCAAGGTTACTCATGAAAAATCCCTCGATCTGTTTGCGAAGTAAAATTCCGTTGGAACGAATATTGTAATTCGTACTTACTGTTTAACGATTTGGGTGCCAATGCCATCGGTCGTATAGACCTCGAGCAATACCGAGTGCCGAATCGAGCCATCAATAATATGGACTTTCCCTACACCACGATCGAGCGTTTCCAGGCATGCTTCAACTTTAGGGATCATGCCACCGTATATCGTCCCGTTTGCGATTAGTTCACGTGCACGATCCGCAGTGAGTGATTCAATCCGAGAGGACTCATCATTTTCGTCAAGCAAAACACCGTTTACGTCGCTCAGAAACACAAGTTTCTCTGCTCCTAAAAGCTGTGCGACAACCGTCGCTGCAGTGTCCGCATTTACATTGTACTTCTGGCCATTGTCATCAATACACATGGAGGGAATCACGGGAACCGTCTCTGCGTAACAGAGGTTTTCAATAACAACCCTATCTATGTCTGTTACCCGACCAACCCAACCAAGGTCTACATCGTCATCACCGACTCGAACCGTAGTTTTCTCGCCAAACAGTACAGGCGTACTGTCAAAGTTTAGTGTCATGGAACGCCCACC
>JAKUOW010000027.1:0-2052 GCA_022451045.1 Pirellulales bacterium
TTCCAATTCAAATCCCGGTGGATATCACTGGGCAATTGCCACAAGCTCAAGACAGACATTGGTATTCAGTCGATTTACGTGCTGGCCAAACCATTAACGTCACTGGCATAGGAGCCAGAATTGGCTCACCGGTGGATCTTGCAGTCCATATTTTCTCTTCGGATGGAACAAAGCAAATCGCTGTTCTCAATGATGAGCCTTTTAACATTGGTGGTACCCGTTTCCCCACATCTCACTTTGACCCAAAGGGAGGTTTCACAGCACCAACAGATGGCACATATCACCTTGTTATCCGAAATCGAATCGGGAGCAACTCGTCAGATGCACGCCGGATTTATCGATTACAAGTTACTCGGCAACAACACGACTTCACCGTAGTGGCCATAAGTAATAAAGCCACAGCACCAAGCGGTTTTACAGTCCGACCAGGTGGTTATGAAACAATTCACCTACTCGCACCAGCGCATACCAACAATTCGCAATCAATTCGCATATCCGCTATCGGCTTACCGGATGGTGTCACATGCGACGATGTTTGGATTGGCCCAGGCATACGACAGGTGCCACTAACAATTCGTGCAGTAGACACCGCTTCCTCGTGGGTGGGTACTTTCGATCTTCAAGCCTCAATTGAAATCGGCGGTGAGACGATAACAAAACCGGTGCTTGCTGGTGTCATGTCCCGTACCGGGACTCCTACTGGAGTTGGGCGACTTGATTCAAATTTAACCTTGGCCGTGGCTGATAGAGCACCTATCACTGCCACAGCCGCGATCGACCGCGAGCGTTATCAACAGGGAAGCATTATTGACCTTAACATCACTGTTGATCGTGTCGAAGGACAACCGAAAGCGGAAGTTAAGTTAAATGGAGATAGCCTTCCCTCTCACCTTCAGGATCGAGTAACAACTATTCCTGAAGGTGAATCTCAGGGCGTCGCCAGTTTTTACATTCCGGAACACTTGCCGCCAGGCATGTACACTATTGCTGCTCGAGTCCGCACTACTCACAGTTATCCACTTGATCCGGCGCTTGGTGCTGCCAAAGAGGCTGCGACAACAATCCTGACCAACGCCGTCTCATTTGAAGTCTATCCTGCCCCGTATATTGTTCGAATTGATCTGGATGCACCGAAAAAAATAAAACGCGGACAGGTCATTCAAATGCCATATTCATGTATCCGAAACAACCAGTTTATTGGCAAAATACACACTGAAATCCGAGCGCCGGGTGGCGTAGTCGGCATTCGTGGGAGAGGCGTGACATTTGTAGGGCAAACCGAGACTGGCGTAATCCAAATCATCGCAAACGATGACGCACCACTTGGAAAACAACCAGGCCTTAGACTAGAAGGACTTGGTACAGTAGAGGATGAAGGCATACATTTAGGAAGCGTATTTCTTGACTTGGAAATCGTTGAATAACAGCAAAGCTCCTTAAACAAAATGACATCATATCAATCCAATTCACCGAAACATATCTGGTTGGCTGCGTTACTGTTAGCTTGCTGCCAGACTGTTAGCGCTGAAGACGCAATACTCACGCCGCCGGTGAGTTTCACTAACGATGTCATGCCAATTCTCACCAAATACTCTTGTGACTACGGCGGATGCCACGGAAAAGCTACCGGACAAAATGGTTTTAAACTCTCGCTATTCGGTACCGATGCATCGGAGAGTTACCGCGCAATCGTCATTGAAGCAAAGGGGCGCCGAGTGTTCCCGGGATCGCCGGAAAACAGTCTGCTACTGAAAAAAGCCACTGGCCAAACAGCGCATGGAGGAGGAAAACGCTTCGACATGAACTCCAGTGCGTTTCTTGTGCTCTCTGCCTGGATTCAGGATGGAATGCCTGGGCCTGACAAGAATGGTGTTCAGTTAACTGAGCTCGACTGGTCTCCAAAGCAAATCACACTAGAAGCTGGTGCAAGTCGGGCAATCAGTGTTATAGCCAAGTACTCAGATGGAACAACTCGAGATGTATCGCAGATGGCACTCTATGAGCTAAACGAAGATGGCATCGTCACAGTGAATTCGACCGGTCAAATAAAGG
>JAKUOW010000027.1:2062-9742 GCA_022451045.1 Pirellulales bacterium
GTGGTCTGGCTGCTGTAATCGTCAAGTACGGCCAACTTGCTGGCACTGTACAGATCACGGTACCTTACGCCGATGAAGCTACACCATCGAGCGAATTGGAAAGCCGTTTCAAGCAACTCGATGCAGAATTCGCTGGCAACGCGATCAACCAAGCACTTCTCAGACAATGGCGACAACTCCAGATTCAACCATCTGAAGTTTGCGATGACGAGACGTTCATTCGTCGCGTGAGTCTGGACATAAGTGGCACGTTACCTACAGCCGAGCAAGTAACTGCGTTTGTAAATGATACAACGTCCGATAAACGCGCACGTCTCATTGATCGCTTGCTAGACACACCTGAATACGCAAGCTACTTCGCACAAAAGTGGGCGGACATCCTTCAAAATCGCGGGAAGGGCTATTCCACATCAAAACAACGACCTGGTACTGCGTTATTTGCTAACTGGATTCGCGATTCATTACTGCAAAACAAGCCCTATGATCAGTTCGTAACTGAAATCCTGACGGCAACGGGTAGTCAGGCAGTCAATCCGCCTACCGTTTGGTACCGCAGCGTTCGCACTCCGTCAAATTATGTAGAGTCCGTGGCACAAGCCTTTCTCGGCGTACGTATTCAATGTGCTCAGTGTCATCATCATCCAGCTGATCGATGGAGTCAGGCCGACTATTTTGGATTCGCTGCTAACTTCGCCCGTGTCGGTCGTAAGACAGGTTTCGCTGATGCTGAAGTGCCCACGGCAGAAGTAATTTATGTAAAAGATGAGGGAGACGTATTCCATCCACGTACCGGCGAATTATTGAAACCCAAACCCCTCGGTGACGATGCATTCAATCTTTCTGTGTTTGATGATCCACGCATTGCTCTCTCCAGATGGATGACGCAGCCGGACAACCCGTACTTTGCCAGCACCATGGCAAATCGCATGTGGTCGCACTTTTTCTCAAGAGGTATTATTCACCCGGTCGATGATCGCCGAAGTACAAATCCTCCGAGCAACCCTGAACTGCTTGATGCGTTAGCAGAATCTTTTGCAAACAGCGGTTTCGACATCAAGCATCTAATCCGGATAATCTGCAACTCACACGCATATCAACTGGATTCAACGCCGAACCAGAATAATGCCACGGACAACAAGTCCTTTGCGAGATTCTATCCGAGGCGTATGGCAGCTGAGATACTTCTCGACGCCATTTCCCAATCTCTTGAAGTTCCGACTGTATTTCCCGGCGGTCCCGGGCAGTTTCCGGGAGGAACTCGGGCTATTGAGCTTCCCGATGAAAACGTCGCCATTGCATTCCTCGATGTGTTTGGCCGCCCTGCCCGATTCAAGGCATGTGAATGTGAGAGAATCGATTCCCCAACACTGTCACAGGGACTTGAACTGGTAAACTCTCAGCAAATTCAAGATAAACTCGCAGCCGAAACGGGCTTCATCCAACGGCTTGCCGATAACAATGTTTCGCATGCGATTAATGTCAATCTGGTGTTTTTGACTCTGATGGGACGTTTGCCAATCGATGCAGAAAAGCAGGTAGCGATAGAGTATCTCGACACCGTAGAGGATCGTGCCGAAGCGTATAGGAATCTCGTCTGGTCATTACTTGCCACTAACGAATTCATGTTCATAAGGTGATAAGAGAGAATGTTGCGTATCTACCAAAATGAGCTCGACACAAATCATGGATGCAAGAGCGGTGTTTCCCGCCGGAATTTCCTTCAAATAGGCGGAGGCCTTGCCGGTCTTTCTCTTACGAATCTACTAAGGGCTGATTCTCAGACAGCCCCTGGGCACAAGCAGAAATCCGTCATCGTTTTCTGGACACATGGTGGCATGAGCCAGCAAGACACCTACGATATGAAGCCGGATGCGCCCAGCGAATACCGTGGCATGTACCTACCGGTACAAACGAATGTTACGGGAATCAACATTTCTGAGCGATTCCCGCTGCAAGCGAAAGTAATGGATCGCATTAGTCAGGTACGAAGCGTGTGGCATGAAAATGGCATTCACGCACCATCGGCACACTGGATGCAGACCGGTTATTTCGGTCCAACACTGGCACGTAATGCAGCTCAACGGCCATCTTTCGGCAGCGTGATTTCCAGAGCGTTGGGGCCACGTGTTCCACTCATGCCCGCATACGTAACAGTTCCAAAGTCTGAGGCCTTTGGGTACCAGGGAGCAGTGTACCTGGGTAAACGGTACAACCCATTTGAAGTCGGTGGCGACCCAAACGCTGACGGCTTCAAAGTGCCAAACCTTGCACTCCCGAATGGTCTATCGTTAGACAGCGTGAATTCCAGACGAAAACTCCTGGGGGCTTTTGACAAGATTCGCCGTGACACGGATCAAAGTGGAGTTATGGAGGGCTTGGACACTTTCAAGGGGCAAGCTCTGGAAATGGTCACAGGCGAACACGTTCGAAAAGCATTTGATCTTAGCGACGAAGATGATTCGTTACGTGAAAAATATGGCAGACATCAGTATGGCCAAAGTGCGTTACTGGCAAGAAGACTGGTAGAAGCTGGGACCCGTGTTGTGACAATCAACACCGGCTACTGGGATCATCACAACGATATTGAACCTGGACTTGAGCAGCATCTGCCGCCATTAGACCGAGCAATTTGGGCACTTATTGAAGATTTAACTGAACGAGGCATGTTAGACGATGTAGTTATCTACTGCGCCGGCGAATTCGGACGTACTCCACTGATAAACGGTCATGCGGGCCGTGACCACTGGAGTAAATGTTTCACCGTGATGCTTGCCGGCGGTGGAATTAAAGGCGGCCGAATTGTTGGAGCCAGCGAAAAATGGGGGGGTGGCGTCAAGGAACGTCCTTCTACTCCTCTCGACGTAATGGCAACGATTTACAACCAACTAGGTATACCACTTACTACACACTACGAAGATGCAACCGGTCGTCCCGTTTCAATTGTCGGCTCAGGGCGACCAATACGCGAACTGATTTGATTGTGATACAGCAACTGGCCGAAATCTATTAACAGAATGTATTTCGGTTCACACAAAGTAAGAAAAAACTCATGGAACGACGTGACTTATTAAAAGCCGGACTTTATGGATTCAGTGGGCTTAGCCTTGGAGATCTACTTCGCCAACGCGCGTTTGCGATCGACCATGCAGCAAAACCTGGGGATGCGATTCGCCATTCTAAGAACCGCCTTGGCGAATCAACAGCGATTATCATGGTTTGGTTGCGCGGCGGCTGCAGCCACTTGGATACATGGGACCCAAAACCGGACGCACCGTCGGAATTCAGGGGGCCATTCAATCCAATCAATACAAATGTTCCGGGAATTGTGCTGACGGAATTATTACCAAAGCTGTCCAAATGTGCAGATAAGTACACTCTGCTTCGATCTGTTGCGCACACCGGTGGCGGACACCCTGCAGGCTCACTTCAGGTCTTGGCAGGAGATCCAGCAGCCGCAGATAAAACGCTTCCGGAAATGCCGGATTGGATGTCTATCGCAAACTACTTGCGTTATAGTCAAAAACGAGAGATTCCAAATTATATCACCGTAAATCCGGTTGATCGCTACGACGCTTTTACGATCGCGGGTGCAACCTACCTAGGCCCATCGTACGAGCCATTTCGAGTAACTGGTGACCCCAGCAAGCCCGATTTCCATGTCCCCAATATCGGACTCCACGACCCAAAGCTGGCGGAAAGATTCAAGAAACGAATCGAGTTAAAGCGTGGAATTGATAGGCTCCAGGCTGAAATCGACCAAACCGGATTGATGGAAGCTGTCGATGATTTCGACCGTCAGGCGTTGTCATTGCTTACCAGTAAAAAAGCAAAGGATGCGTTTGATCTAACACAGGAAGATCAGAAAACACGCGAACGTTATGGGATGAACCAGTGGGGACAGCAGTGCCTGATGGCACGCCGACTTGTCGAAGCTGGCGTCGAAATTGTCACGACCGAATTCGATGGTCCACTTTGCGGTCGCGTTGCCAACTGGGATGACCACGCGGTTAATCACCATGTATTTGAAGCTATAAGCTATCGTGCACCCTTCTTTGATCAAGCAATCTCTGCGTTGATCGAAGATGTATACGCCCGCGGTTTAAACAAACGCGTTTTGGTCGTGGTAACTGGTGAATTTGGTCGCACACCACGAATTAGCCATGTCGCCAGTAGCGGTGGTGGTGTTGCGAGTGGCGAAAAAGGTACTGTGCAGCCAGGCCGTGACCACTGGCCAAGAGCTAATACGATGTTATTCGCTGGCGGTGGAATCGAAACGGGACAGATTATTGGTAAGACTGACTCACGTGGTGAAGATCCCGTCGAAAGACGTGTTGGACCATTAGATTTCCTTGCAACGCTTTACAACCACCTTGGTATATATGGACAAAACACTGCAGTCCCTGATCTGTCAGGGCGTCCAATTCCAATTCTAGCTCGCGGCAAGGTGATTCCTGAACTACAGGGATAATTGCGACCACCCATTAGTCTTGGACCATCATACCGTGACCGTTAGACATTTACCCTCTCCTTTTGAAATAAGACAGCCATGGATTTGAATCTAACAGTCATGCAGGCTTTGGCTCTCGCCATTGCCGGAATGTGCCACGCCTTGATAGGAAGTGTAAAAGTACCGCTTGCTAAGCAGCTGGATATTCCGGAATCACGAGTCGGTGGGCTTGTGAGCATTTTTGGATTCACACTCATCCCCATGGCATTTGCTGCTGGTTATTTCGCCGACACTGCCGGAAGAAATCCCGTTGTTGAAACCGGATTCGTTTTGGTGATTCTCAGCGTCATTGTTCTGGCAACGCTCAAGAACTACAAAATGGCTCTCGTCTCAATTCTCTTACTTGGGACCGGATGGTCAGCTTTGGTAAATGTATTAAATGCACTTCAAGGCCCTGCATTCTTGTCACGTGAGCAAATCAGCAATGAGAATCTGCCGTTTGCAATGAATCTTGGCGACTTCATTTTTGGAATGGGTGCGTTTGTCATGCCCATCCTTGTCACATATTCAATCAAACGCCTTGGACTTCGAACAACCTTCTTCTCGTTTGCGGCACTTACCGCTGTACCACTTGTACTTTGTTCCACAATCAACTTGGATGATTACGTAAAAGAATTTGCAGACATAAAAGACGGCACGACCGCAACTGTGCAAATTGACGAGACAACGACTCCATCAGCGGATGCTGACACCGAAAGTGACGAAGGATTTGCGGCTCTCCTTAAGGACTCAATCGTGATTCTCTGCTGTCTGGCATTCTTCTTCCATGTCCCGGTAGAAGCTTGTGTTGGTGCGTGGGCTACTACATTAATGATTGACCGTGGCACAAGCGAATCTAAAGCAACAGGATTGCTATCATTGTTTTGGCTAACATTTACTGTATCGCGACTCATCGCCGCTTTGGGATTACCAGAAGGAAGCCACGAAAAGGCCATCATTGGCTTCGCGGTGGTCTTACTTTGCGTGATGCTCGGCTTGATTTATAGTACTAAGGCCAACATGACGAACATGCTGGTGATTACCGCTGGCCTCATTCTCGGCCCGATATTCCCGATCCTAATTGCTTTCCTTGTTGCCCATGTTGATGTAGCTATTCAAGGTCGCGCCATTGGGCTCTTTTTCTGCATCGGCGGAATCGGCTGGGCACTCGTCCCGTTCCTTGTAGGCAAACAAGCGGACAAGTCCGGCCTGCAAAAGAGCTTCTACATCGTGGCTGGCTGTGTCGTGGGGTTAATAGTCACGTCGGTGCTGCTCGTGAATCAGATGGCGCATCTGTAATCATTTTTCGCAGGATATTGCGGCGTTCGTCGGCGTGCTCCCACATTCAATTCCTACGTAGCCTGACGGCTCCTCGGAATATAGTGCGTTTAGGAGTTCCTTGCGGAACAGATCTAAGCAGAGCTAGCTCAACACTGCTTTTACAACATTGCCATGCACATCAGTCAGACGATAGTCCCGGCCACCAAAACGATATGTTAGACGCTCGTGGTCGATGCCCAACTGGTGCAAAATCGTGGCGTGCAAATCATGCACATGCACCTTATCCTGCTGCGCGTAATAGCCGAATTCATCCGTTGCACCGTGATGCACACCAGGCTTAAATCCACCGCCAGCTAGAAACACGGTGTAACCATGTGGATTGTGATCCCGTCCATTTGAACCTTGTGAACTAGGAGTGCGGCCAAACTCACCGCCCCACAGTACAATCGTCTCATCCAGAAGGCCGCGCTGTTTCAAGTCCTTGATCAACCCTGCGATTGGTTGGTCAACAGCAACACTGTTATTTGTATGCCCTTGTTTCAATCCACCGTGTTGATCCCATCGATCTGCCTTCACTCGCGGTGAAAACAACTCGATAAATCGTACACCACGTTCAACAAGGCGTCGGGCGATAAGGCATCTGGATCCAAAAAGTGTACAACGTGGATCTTCCATCCCATAAAGTCGCTTAGTCTGTTCGGTTTCCTCGGACAGATCCATAAGTTCTGGCACAGCAGTTTGCATTCGCGCAGCCTTCTCATAATTCGACAAAACACCTGGAAGCTTTGCGTCGCGATACAGTGAACGAATTGCCTCAAGCTTTTGTCCTTGTAGAGGGTCAGAACTTGTCAGGAATTCAACTGGATTGTCACCGGTGCGAAAAGGGGTTCCCGCGTGAGGAGCAGGTAAGAAACCATTGCTATAGCAATGTGCACCCGCGGATGGGGTTTGCCCACAATCCAAAACTACGTAGCCTGGCAGGTTTTGACTCGAAGAGCCCAGACCGTAAGTGATCCAGGAACCCATACTTGGAAAGCCTGCCACGCTTGCACCGGTGTGACTAAGGAGGCAACCTTCACTGTGATTGGAGTTATTGTGATGCATGGAATGAATAAAGGTCAGATCATCCACGCAACTAGCAACATGTGGGAAAATAGAACTCACCGAGGAACCGCTTTCGCCGTACCGCGCAAACTCAAATGGTGACGGCATCAGCTTATTTGAGCTATTAAAGACAGTTGCCGGGTTCTTAAACGGCAATGGCTCACCGGCTCTCTGTTTCAGAATCGGCTTAGGATCAAATGTATCGACCTGACTCGGACCACCTTCCATGAAGAGATAGATCACCGACTTTGCTCGTGCATTATGGTGGCCTTTGCCATTTGCAACACCGGCAAATGCCATTGCACCAAAAGCGGACAGAAAATCACGTCGCCTTATTACTTTATCCATAAGAAATCCGGATGATTAAAAATCAAGTGAGCAACATGATATGGCCCGTCTTCTAATACAAATAATGGTTCAAACTGCTCACGTTCCTTTTCACTTGGCATGCGACCAATTGCAGCCAGAAATGCGTCGTCTACATTCGCAAGCGACTTACCCCAAGACTTTGAAACATGATGCACAAACTCGCTGTTAAGCATTGCTAATGCCTGCGCAGGAGTCGTGGTTACCAGGCGTTTACCGACTGATTTGCCACGATCCGGAAAATCGAATACGAGTAATAGCGGATCGTAGAAATTGCGTCTTATTTTCAAATAGAGACTCCGGCGACCGTTGCCGTCAAGCGGACCGGACTTGGGTACATGTACCGTTTTGTTGGCCGTGGCATAAGGCGGCACAAAGACCGGAATACTCTCACCACCAATCCTCACGTCCAGCATGCCCGCAGCTGCAAGCATTCCATCGCG
>JAKUOW010000027.1:9752-31067 GCA_022451045.1 Pirellulales bacterium
ATTTATTAGCTGGCTCATTTTCTTGAGATTTGGGCGACGCTTCTGAGCTGCGTTGATATGCATTGGACATTACGATTTCTTTAATAACCGTCTTCATCGACCAGTCAGATTCTACTAGTCGACGCGCGAGATAATCCAAAAGCGCTGGATGAGTAGGTGCTGACCCAAGCTTTCCGAAGTTATTAGGTGTGCGGACGATTCCATGACCGAATAATTGTTGCCAGAGTCGATTGACCCAAACTCTTGCTGTAAGCGGATTTTTTTCTGATGTAATTTGCTCTGCAAGCCACATTCGTCCGCTGCCACTCTCCGGAAAGTCGCTCTCAGCCTCCAAAGCGGTCAAAAAGCCGCGGGGAATAACCTCACCTTCATTACGATGATCACCCCGAACTAACAGGCTTACATTCGTTGTGATGTCCGCTTCTTTCGCAGATCTAACCCAATGTTGCCAACTTGGATCAAGCTCTTCCAATTGGTCAATCAGATTTTGTACATCCTTAACCTGATTAGGAGACTGAATTCCTAATTCCTCACTAATTGGAAAGTACTTGCCGTCCGCTTTAGGAGTTTGTGCTTTGCGTCGTTGTTGTATCTGTCCGTTGAGATACTCGCGGTACTTTTTTTCTACTGCAACTGTTTCTTCTGACAAGTTTGCAGCTCGAGGGCCGGTTCGACTAACACCTTGCTCAGTACTGTAGAACACGCCTGCTAACGCGTAATAATCTCTCTGACTGACAGCGTCAAACTTGTGGTCATGGCACCGTGCACAATCCAGCGTTAGTCCTAGAAAAGCCTTACCAACCATTTCGATCTGACTGTTGATTTGATCCCAACGCTGCCGCACTGGATCGACAACCATGAAATGCATATCGTGCATGAACAGAGCACCGGTGGCAGTTACAGAAATATTCGTGACCCCATTTGCCCCGGCACGTTGTTGCTCGGTCGCAAGCAAGTCACCTGCCAAATGCTCAGTAACAAATTGGTTAAACGGAAGGTCGCTGTTAAAAGCATCAACGACATAGTCACGGTACTTCCATGCGTAAAACCGATCGGCATCTGGCACATGTCCCTTCGTCTCGCAAAACCGCACCACATCCAACCAGTGCCTTGCCCAGTGCTCGCCAAAGTGAGGGGAGCGCAGTAATTGGTCGACATAATCATCGATCGAAGTACATTCTAGATCCTCTTTTGAAGGCGGCAGTCCAGTAAGATCAAAACTGAGCCGACGGATCAACTCAGTTTTTGTCGCTGGGTCTGATGCGCGAAGACCTGCGCGTCGTAATGAGCGATTCACATAGTAGTCGACCGACTCCCTCTTACTTTCACCGGATTGCGTGTAAGCTCGCCAGGCCCAATGTTCATCTCGTCGTGCCTCAAGGTCAAACACAGCCACGCCGCTACTTGCACCTTCTGTTCTTGGATCGACCGCGCCGTCTTCGATCCATTTCCTAAAGTCTGCAACAACCGACTTGGGCAATGCATTATCAGGTGGCATTTGTATATCAGAGTCCTGCCAGGTTATCGCTTTGTATAACAGACTCTCCGTGGGCTTTCCGGGAATGATAGATGGTCCAACATCCCCACCTTTTTGCCAACCATCCTTGCTGTCCAATACCAGACCGCCCTTGATATTTTTCGCATCTGAAGAGTGACATTGGTAACAGTGTTTTACCAAGACAGGGCGAATCTTCGATTCAAAGAATGATGTGTCGTCAGCATTGACTTGCGCAGGTACCGCGAGCCAACCCCAGATCAACAACCAATTTAGTTTCACGTGCTTCATATCTTCCTCAAGAGATATTTTGCACGGAATCGCCGACTTCCTCAACTTCACCAAGGCTACCTTAGTGATTGATTTGCGACTCCAGGTGTTGGTTTTAGGGATTGTATCTTTTGGCTCTTGGAGCCTAGTCGCCCGACAGACACATCCGGACGTTGCTGTTTAAATTCGAGCCGATCAACTAACCTGCTGCCCTTGACGAGTGTCACCAACTCGCCAGATTTTGACAACTTGAAATTTGCATGCAGTCCATCGTCCTGTTCATCCTCGTCTGCCCATATCAACAAATATTCACCGGCTTCTAGTTTTGTCCCATCGGGAATCTGCCACTTGTTGGGTTCCGAAGGATCATCACTCAAGTACATCCCAGACAAGTCGATAGATTTTTCTCCCAAGTTAGCCAACTCAATGAAATCTTCGGCCTCTCCCTGAGGATCCGCTCCGGATTGAGTATTGGAAGCCAGGATTTCACTGATGATCAGATCCTTAAACTCTGCACCTGCATCACTCAGCACGACTCTCCCTGGTGATACTGCATCAATCGTTAGGTTTGCCGCGGATGCAATCTCTTCGTGCTCAAGCAAGAACCGCTGCCGGGAGTCAAAGAAGCTGTACAAATTGCCTGTAATATGGCCGTCTTCAAGTGGAATATCCGTACTACGATCGAAATTCTCGATCGATGTTAGCTTTCGCGTATCCGCTGCCACTTCATCTTTGATTAATTCACGGCAGTCTTCGATCAGCAACGCGACGTTTGCGATATCAAATCCGTCCTTTGCAATAGACTTAAGATAGCTGGCATATTTCTCACGGTATTCACTCACCGCAAGCAATTTGCTGCGGAGTGGCATTCGGTCATCCTCCATTCCAATGAATGGATCTAAATCAATACTTCCGTGCCCAGGCGGGCCACCGCCTCTGCCACCAAATGCCGGCACCGGAAACGCTTGAGCAGGCCCGAATCCACGAGGTGGCAAGTCCTCTCGTTCATTCGATCCGGTTTCACGATCAAACGGTCCCGCTGGTCCTGCAGGACCAAACCCTCCGCCACCACCTGGTCTCCTCATACCACGACCACCGCCTGCTACCATAAATGCCTCATTCATATCATGGGGAATGACATGGAAGCGTCCCTGTGGGGCCAGGTAGAGACTGTAATCGCTGGCCCGCGTCCAGTAGCCATCTGAATTAACGGTCGCAACGTCCATCGCCAGAAACCTCAAAGCACCGTCCACATCAAGAATTGGCTCCAGCGCCTCCGGGAGCTGATCCGTCGGAGTTTCTGACAACACCTTGCATAAATTGATTAACGCATGCCAGGACTCGTCGGAGTCTTTTGACTTAATTTCAAATCGCTGTCGGTAGTCTTCAACATTCTCACCAAGGTATCGAAGTCCGCCATCGGCCATCGGTGACCCGGAGACTTTCCATCTTGCACCTTGATTGCTACCAAAGTTCTCTTTAATAAACTCCTTGTTGAACTGCTGTACATTGCAGTAGATTCCCCAGCTTTCGCCGTTGATGACTACATGGACGAAGTTGGCTTTCGGCACCGCCAGATATGGAGCGGCGATTTGCGAGTAAAGAACACTACTCATAAAAGAAGGATCACCATTGCAATTTAAAAGATTCAGCGTTTTGTAGCCGTATAACCGCTGATCTTCATCTACTAAATCAACGGAGAGGTTCAGCGAACGCTTTCTTCCTTCCGGAATGTTGGAGAATGACGACTGTCCACGGAATTTCACACCGACAAGCGGATATCCCCGACCATCAATCGTAACGGTTGCCGGCACTTCCACATCTGTGTGTTTAAACTTGGCCAGTTCTGCCTCCCAATCTTCACTTTCAAACTCAATGAATAGCGTGCGCAACACGCTTATATCGTAGAGCGAGGCATCCGGAAAACTCTCAACATCACTTACGGTAATATTGCGTCCGGGTGTACCCAATCCGTCGTCTCCGCCAAATCGCATTCCTCGAGGACCGCGGCCACCACGACTTTGTATTGCTTCGGCAGCTTTCGCACGTTCAGCCTTGTCTAAAAACCCGTTGTTATCATCGTCAAATTTATCAGCCAGTTTTTGTTCCTGATTATTTGGCCCGCCCGGACCTCCCGGTCCCATTCCCGGCCCGGGAAAGCTCGGAAGAATCTCGTTGATGACGAGTTTGCCATCTCCGTTGGCGTCCAGTTTTTGAAGCAGCTTTGCAGCATTGTCTATTTCTTCAGCACTCAGTTCGCCATCCCCGTCTGCATCGAGAATGCGTGACACGGGATCCAATGGGATTCGAAACCCATCCGGCTGAGGTGAGTTAGGCTGAGCCATAACGTCAAACGCGATCAAACAAAACGTGAGTAGGAGACGAAGAGTTAGGGACCGCCTAGTCATTGTGGAATGACTCCTGGTAAGACGAGTTTAAGAAATGGTCGATAAAATATTCAACACGTCGATTTTATATTAGTTTCTCAAAAAGTGTTGCTCGCCTCCCGCACCCTCTCGTTGCACGTTCCTACCATTCAGTACACAATCGGTAGCTGAGCACACATTGCAACTCATCTTCCATCTTCTTCTCCACGGAGCACGATAATGCAACGCTTGCCACTTAAGGCGCTTTTACCAATTCTATTTTTTGCATCATCCGTCAGCGCCGCTGATCGACCAAATATCTTATTTATCTTTACTGATGATCACGCACCGCATGCAATTGGTGCCTATGATGGTTGGCTCAAAAGCGTAAACCCCACTCCCAATATTGACCAACTGGCTGCTCAAGGTACTGTGTTCACACATAGCTTCTGCACTAATTCGATATGTGGGCCGAGTCGTGCAGTCATTCAAACTGGAAAACACAGCCATAAGAACGGATTTCGGAACAATGGAGACCGATTCGACTGGAATCAGCAGACGTTCCCGAAATTGTTGCAGCAAGCCGGCTATCAAACCGCTATTTTTGGCAAATCACATCTAGCTGGCAAACCACAAGGGTATGACCAGTGGACCGTTCTCCCAGGCCAAGGCCTCTACTACAACCCAGACTTTATCACCCCTGATGGGAAAGTCACGATTGAAGGTTATTGCACGGACATCGTCACTAATATGGGTATTGATTTTTTGAAGAACCATCGGGACGCAAGTAAGCCCTTCTTACTGATGGTGCAACACAAAGCGCCTCACAGGTGTTGGATGCCTGCACTTCGTCATTTGCATCTTTACGATGACATCGAGATCCCAGAGCCGGCGACACTCTTTGATGACTATAGTGACAACGCACCACCAGCGCGATTCCAAGAGCTTGAAATCGACCGCCACATGGATCCCCATTACGATCTTTTCCTAGACCTCGTCCCTGATGTCGAGCCACAGGCAATTCAAGCTCGCCAGGATAAATCCGCCTGGCGTAACCTTCAGCGTTTCACACCTGACCAGCTTGCAGCATGGCGCAAGGCATGGGCGCCCAAGGATGCTGCCTTCCACGAGGCCAACCTCTCCGGCAAGGATCTCGTCCGCTGGAAATTTCAGCGCTATGCAAAGAACTACCTGAGATGCATCAAAGGGGTCGACGAAAGTGTTGGCCGACTTGTCGACACACTTGATGAGCTAAACCTGGCGGACAACACCATCGTCATTTATTGCTCTGATCAGGGTTTTTACATTGGTGATCACGGCTGGTATGACAAACGCTGGATGTATGAAGAATCTCTGAAGATGCCGTTTGTCGTAAAGTGGCCCGGAGTCACTCGACCCGGCACACGAGACAGCCACTTGATCCAAAACATTGACTATGCACCTACATTCCTTGAGGTAGCCGGAGCTGACGTCCCTGAGGACATTCAGGGTGCATCCTTGGTGCCATTACTCCATGGCCAGTCGCCTACGGACTGGAGAACATCCATCTATTATCACTACTACGAATTCCCGAGCGTTCACATGGTACCGCGGCATTATGGGATTCGAACAGAGCGATATAAACTGATGCACTTCTACGAATTCGGAAATGAATGGGAGCTTTACGATCTCAAGAAAGATCCTGACGAAGTCACCAATATCTACAATAAAGCAAAACACTCAAAGCTCATCGAGAGTCTAAAGACTGACTTACGAGGCCTGCAGGAATTCTACCAGGACGACAGCGATATTTCCGAGAAACCCAAGCAGTGGCAGGCTGAACAACGAAAGCTAACTTCCAAGTAGCTCACTACGGATCAGCTCACCGCGTCTTCTACCTTCATGCATTGCTTAACCAATGGCAACGCTGATGGGCCGGTAAGTACTTGCTGGTCTTGCAGCGGTGCGTACACAGCTGCAATGTCAAAAAACTCGCCCTGCAACGCAAGTAGTACGAGGTCATTTCCGGAAAGTGTCATATGCCCGGCGCGCTTTACGAGAGGAAAACTAATATCTCCCTGACCATCGTAAGATCGATATACAACTTCGGTGCAAACAAGCCGATCAGCGCGAGCCAGATCAAATCCAAAGTCGTAAACTTTTCCAATATGCGATAGTCCATTCAATAGTGCAGCACCAATTTGGTCTGGCAGTAACTTTGGCCGCAGAATTAGAACCGAATCAGAATCAAAGGGAGAGTCCGTCGACCTCACTCTGACACCATCCGCTTTGGCTTCGAGCACGCGATCGATGCTGGAATCACCATTAGGTGCCAATTCCTCCCATAACGATTCAATCTGTGCAGCCTGTGAATCGCTGATTTCAGAAACTTCGTCTGCAGTTCCCAAAAAAAGCGCGGCATGTGGCCAGTAACCCGGTAAAAAATAATTTGTTACGGCAAACTCTTTGCGACAGAGAATCACATCTCCCGGCTCAAGGATGTCTAACAATTCAGAGCGAATCTGATCAGGTAATGAGGGAGTATGTTTGGGCTTGATGTATTTTTCAGCCAGTGCAATTCCACCAACTTTCTGGAGGCTATAGATCGCCTTTCCTATTAGATTTCGCCTTAGAAAACCGGCGTAAAACACTAACTTGTTCTTTATCCGCGACTTTTGAAATGAAGCGTCGGACATGTCAATTCGATGACGAAGTTGCTCTACAATTTTGTAAAGAGACTGAAATAATGCGGATCCCTGACAGTTCTCAAGAATACGTCCTTCATTCTTGTGAAAATAACTAACAGCATGATGGAGATGCCATGCGTTTTTCACTCCGTGAAGCGAGGCCTGAACGCGGTTATACACCCCTGCTGGAATCCCCAACTCCTCATTCGGCTCATTGAGTTTTGCCTTTACAACAGGGCGATCACGACAGAATTCCATTAGAAACATTGCAGCGTCCAACAGTGCAAGCGCTCCGGCAAAGCCGACAAGAAACAGTCTGTCGCCATGTTTACCGTACGTACGACCGTCGTCTTTAATCTCGTATACCAATTCCAACAGAGCATTTCTGGATTGCCAGTAACCAACGAGCAGATCCAATACTGATGCTTCCTGATCAGGTCGAAACACACCTTGCTCATTTGTAGAGATTTGCTCGGCAAGAGCATTGGCCGATTCCTTTAGTTCGGCAATATACGTCATCAATGCGAGTGCAGTTTGGGCTTTCTCTTTTAAGTCCGAGTTGGAATCTTGTTTCCGATTCATGATGTTTCCATCCTGACAAGGGTAGACTCACCAGTCAATTTCACCTGGGAAGAACTCAGCGATCAGATCTTCATAATACGGTCGTAATTCACTTACGCACGGCGGATCATCCGACTTTGAATAGAGATCGTACGGGTTAAACAGCTTTACCCACTGAAGCATCTCATGATCATGATCATTCATAAGGTACTGGTATGAACCATCGGTATGCCATGGATAAAAGGAGTGATAGCGGATCATCGCAAGACCGGCATCCGGCAAGTATTCCTTGCACACCTGATACATGTATTCATCATGCCCCCATGACAAATACACGTTGTCTAAACCACACCCGGTTTCATACATACCCTCAGTTGAATTAAATCGCGGGTTATTACTATCAGGATTCTTCTCAAAAAACTCGTGATACACGATGGAGTCCGGATGCTTGCATCCAACGACAAATGTATCACCAGTCACTGCCCATTGTGGCTCTCCAAAAAGACACAGGATTTTCCCCAAATCGTGTACCAAGCCGGTAAGTACAAACCATCGGGGATGTCCATCCTCGCGAATTGCCTCAGAAGTTTGCAGCAAGTGTTCGATTTGAGATAAGTTCGTATCCGGGTCACTCTCATCGACAAGAGTATTTAGGAATTCCATTGCCTCCCAGATTCCCATTCGCCTGTGATTGCGACTCAAGAATCGTTCTCGCGCCTTGAGATTAAACTCAACCGTTTGGTATTCGTGATTTTGTCGATAGAATTCCCGCACGTGTTCTGGCGCCTCGTCGCCGTACACACGAAAGGAATCTCTTTGTTTACCATTACCGGGCTCTCGATCCGGATCAGGGTATCGACGCAGCAAATCATCGTCCCAATCATCGAGCGACTCAAGCGGATTATCAGATTTACTAATCAAGTCATCTGCTCCACATCGTATGTCAGGATTCCTTCGGACGTATTAGACCTAACGCGAAGAATACGAAACTATTTCTTCTTAGCCGGCAGGTGGTATCCCTTTGCGTTGAGACGGATTTGGTAGAGGCTATTGCCTGCAGTAATGTACAGTAAGTTTGCATCTTTACCGCGGCCAAATCCAACATTCGTTGGTACGGGAGTCTCGATGTAATCAATTTCTTTACCTTTTGGTGAATAGATTACAATTCCCGGGCGTGACTCTGCACGAACAGCTACATACAGATTGCCAGCAGCATCAACAACTAGGCCATCTGGACCATCATCCGGAGAATAGTCCACCAATGTTTCACGGTATGTGGCATTCCCATCCTTATCCAAGTCGTATGCCATTAGCAACATATGCCCTTTTTTGAGAGGTGTTGCTACAGCAACCGGTCCCTCTGCGTCTTCTGCAGTACCGAGCCGCTCAAAGCCAGTCGCGCCATTATCGTTGCTGACTACATACAGTGTCTTTTGATCCGGTGACACGCAAACACCATTAGGTTTTCCAGCATCCGTAATAATTCGTGTTATCGTTCCGTCGGGATCAATTCGGTAAACACCCATAACCGGTTGCTCAACGTTTTCATGACCTAGATAACGCGGATCACTAAAGTACATCCGTCCCTTTTCATCTATGGTGACATCATTCGGGGAATTAAACGGACGCCCTTCATACAACCCTGCAATGATATAACTCATACCCGTCGTCATATCCGTACGGATGACACGTTGGCCACCAAAGTCGGCTCCTTCACATATGATCATGTTGCCGGCTGCGTCAAATTTGATGCCATTGGACATACCACTGGGTGAGCGAAAAATCTTTGTCTTCTTCGTCGCCGGATCAAATACCCAAATATGCCCTGCGTGAATCGCCCCGTTTTCTTCCACGGCCTGATGTGAAAATGTAATATCACTGAAGTAAACGAGACCATTTGGTGCGACCGCCACACCCTCTGTGAGCGTGATTCCATCGAAGAGTTTTTCGATTTCAGCACCATCAGGTACGATCTTCTTTTGAGCATCAGCAACGCTGACGATTGTCATTAAGGCGAAAAGTGTGAGTGCATATCTCATGTCAATACTCCTGCGGCACACATCATCCAAAACCTGACGTGAACCATTAATGGGTGGCAAGTTCGTTTTCAACTTACTTTATAGCGAATAAGAAATTCGCCGTGTGAAATTGAGAGCAGCGAATCACGAATCTCACACGACCTCGTTACAATGAATAACCACCAAATAGACTTGTACAACTCGACACCTTTCTGACTACCTAGGATGAATAATCCACTACTTTGGACACCGGATCCTGCACAAGTTGCCGTCAGCAATATGCAACGGTTCCTTTCCTTTGTCCGAACAACACACTCGCTAGACCACATCATCGATTACGAATCGCTATATAAATGGTCCATCTATGATATCGATGTGTTCTGGAAGACCTTGTTAGATTTCAGCGGAATCATCTACGAAGGAAACACAACTCCTTGTCGCACAGGCACAACAATGCCAAACGTGCAGTTCTTCCCGGAATTGCGTCTCAATATTGCTGAAAATCTACTACGGTTTCGCGACACACGAACGGCACTCATCTCTATCAGTGAATCTCGTGATCGCGTTGAAATCAGCTACGAGCAACTGCAACGCGAAGTCAAAATGCTACAATCCCCACTCGCCGACCTACGGCTACAACCCGGCGATCGCGTTGCCGGACTGCTGCCAAACATCGCTGAAGCCCCAGTTGCGATGCTGGCGGCGTCATCTCTTGGCGGCACTTGGACTTCCTGTTCTCCTGATTTTGGTACCCAGGGAATCCTGGATCGTTTCGGACAAGTAAAACCACGAGTGCTGTTTGCAGTGAATGGATACACGCACCGCGGACAAGCAATCTCATGCATGGAAAAGCTAGAAGCCATTGCTGAGGCGATTCCTGAGATCGAGAAGGTAGTGGTGCTACCGTTGATCGACGAGATCCCGACGGATAGCGAACAGTTTCCTGATCGCTTCATCAGTTGGGAGTCCTTTCGTTCAGACGATGACGGAAGTCAGCTTGAATTTGTAAGATGCTCATGGAATCATCCCTTGTACATCATGTACAGCAGCGGCACGACGGGCACACCTAAGTGCATCGTTCACGGAGCAGGTGGCACGCTGTTGCAACATTTCAAAGAGCTGGCTCTCCATTGCGACGTCCAGCGAGAAGACAATATCACATATCTAACTACGTGTGGATGGATGATGTGGAATTGGCTGGTGTCTGCCTTATTCCTCGGTAGCCGGGTAACTACGTTTGATGGTTTTCCCGCACACCCAACGCTCAATCGTGTTTGGGATTTGATTGAAGATGAAGGCATTACACATTTCGGCACATCACCTCGTTACCTTGCCGCATGTCGGCGACGCATGCACCCAGCCGAGTCTCATGACCTTACGGACTTGCGTGTGATGATGAGTACAGGAGCACCACTGTTGCCTGAAGACTTTGATTATGTCTATGACAAAGTGAAACCGAATGTTCAATTAAGCTCGATAAGTGGCGGAACAGACATCATCTCCTGTTTCATGCTTGGAAATCCAATGACACCCGTTTTCTCTGGTGAACTACAGACAATTGGCCTCGGAATGGATGTGATTGCCGCTGATTCAAATGGCGATCCGGCTATTGGTGAAAAGGGAGAACTCGTTTGTCGCCAGCCCTTTATTTCAATGCCTGTTGGGTTCTGGGACGACGATGACGGTGCCAAATACAGAGAAGCATACTTCGATGTAACCCCTGGTGTGTGGTATCACGGTGACTTCGTGACGCATACACGTTCCGTAGGCCAGTCAGGCGGGATGATCGTTTATGGAAGAAGTGATGCGACCTTGAAGCCCGGAGGCGTCCGTATTGGAACGGCTGAAATCTATCGCATCGTCGAATCGCACCCGGCAGTTGCAGACAGCATCGTTGTTGGCCAGTCGTGGCGAGGCGATATTCGCATCGTCTTATTCGTCATCCTGGAAGACGAACATGTGTGGAATGACGAGTTAATTGACGACCTTCGAAAGGAAATCGCAGCTCACGCAACAGCGAAGCATGTTCCGTCAGTTATTCGCAAGGTCAACAAGATTCCCTACACGCTAAGCGGAAAGAAAGTAGAACTGGCCGTGCGGGATTTACTGCACGGCGAAGAACCGCGAAATGTGGAAGCTCTCGCCGACCCCACAGCACTCGACTGTTATCGAAATCTGAATATTTAGGAAACGCCTAAATGCCAACGCACCATTTCCGATAAATCTGCAACAAACAGGCAGGCAATTCCAAATTCTGTCTTATCTAACATGGTCGTGATTCCACTATAATAGTTGGTATACACATCCTAAATTTTCTTACCAAAACCCTTCCTATGCGCATCCTCACGATAACCTGTTACCTCGTATTTATTTCCGTAGCTCAACAGCTGACAGCAGCAAATCCAATCGATTTTGACCGTGATGTGCTACCGATCCTCAGTGATACCTGCTTTGCTTGCCACGGCCCTGATGCAAATCAGCGACAAGCAGAGTTGCGAATGGATCTTGCCAATGACCACTTAACCACACTGCTGTCACCAACCAGACCGGCAACAAGCGAGTTCATTCGCCGAATTGTGTCGCAGGACGAAGACCAAGTGATGCCACCGCCATCATCGAAGAAGATCTTGACCGACGCACAGATCGAGATTCTCACGCGCTGGGTGAAACAAGGCGCAAAGTATGATGGCCACTGGGCATGGGAGGCGCCTGCCAAGACTGAATTACCTCGCATTCGCAAGAAGAAGTGGGCACTTAATGAAATTGACTATTTTGTTAAGTCTGAACTTGATAAGCATGGCCTCGTGCCGTCCTCTCCTGCAAACAAACTGACGTTAATCCGTCGCGTATCACTTGATCTGCGTGGACTACCTCCAACCCTAACTGAGGTAGACCAGTTTTTGAATGATGACTCCGAACATGCCTACGCATTGATGATTCAACGAATGATGAATTCCGTGCACTACGGTGAACGCATGGCTCAGGATTGGCTCGACCTGGCTCGCTACGGTGACACCAACGGTTATCATGCCGATAGCGATCGAGCAATGTGGTTGTACCGAGATTACGTCATTAATGCGTTTAATAACAACAAACCCTACAACCAGTTCATTATCGAAAACGTCGCCGGTGATTTACTACCCAATGCTAACGACGAAACGAGAATTGCTTCGGGATTCAATCGCAATGTCACTTTCAACGAAGAAGGTGGCGCTGACCCGGATGAATTCTATGTGGCCTATGCTGTCGATCGGGCAAATACCACCGGACAAGTGTTTTTAGGAATGACGTTTGGTTGTGCTCAGTGCCATGATCACAAATACGACCCAATCAGCCAGCGCGAGTACTATCAGTTTTATGCTTTCTTCAACAGCATTCAGGATGAAGTGGGCGCAGGCGGTCCATCCGGATACCACAACAAACCTCTACCGCCGTTACTTAAAATCGCTACCGCCGACCACAAGTCCAAGCTAGAAGCGGCAAAGAAAGAACACGCTGATGCTCAACGTGAATTAGATGAGTTGACCAAGTCTCTAAAGTCTGACACCACCGCTATCGAGACAGCGACAACCAAATGGTTAAACAATATTGAGCGGGGAACTCCGCCAGAAACACTCGAAGATGGACTCGTATTATGGTTATCTGCCGATGACGTAAACGGTAATCGAATACCTGACGATGAAGAAGAGTTTAGCGCACCGGAAATCATTGAGACTTGGAGTGATAGAACGAGCAATCAATTGCACGCGATCGCTACAGGTAAACCCGCTCTTGTTAAGGATTCCTTTAATGGACGACCGGCTATCAAGCTAAATGGCGTAGACGACCTGCTGCGAACCGACACCGGAGCTGAAAAGCTAGCCAACGACTTCACGATCATCGCTACGTTAAAACATGATCATTTAAATGGTAATCAGATGATGGTGATGTGGGGGCAGGAAGCCACTGGAAAACGCCGTTCGATGTGGCTTGTCGCCAACTCACACATGCTTGCCTTTAACGGCCATGGCGCGGATTTCATTGGCAACAAACCACTTGTAACTGACAGGCCGCAAATTGCAGTCGTTACCAAACAGGGGACTGACCACACCATCAAAACATACGTAGATGGCACAGCATCCGGTGAAGGTAAAGTAAGTCTCAATCCATATGATATTGGTGATAAGAATCCGATCACCGTCGGTGCCAACAACGCAGGTAATGAAAAAACAGCTGCTTTATATGCCGAGGTGATGATATTCGATCGTGTAATCACGGACACAGAGCAAGCCGCATTAACCACATATCTGGCAACAAAATATGACGTTGAAGCTACTCATAAAGGATTGCCAGACAACATCGCCGCGATAATCGAAATCAATCGCGAGCAATGGAATGAGTCCCAAGCCAAAACAGTAAACGATTACTTCCTGAATGAAGTCTATCTGAAACAAAACAAATCTCTAACAGACCTGTCGAATAAGGTTGCTGAGAAACAAAAGGCGGTAAGCGATATCGACAATTCCATTCCCACGACAATGGTAATGGTCCAAAAGAGCGAGCCAAATCCAGCATTCGTTCTAATGCGAGGTGATTTTCAAAACCCTGGTGAAGAAGTCACTCCGGATGTCCCGTCCATTTTCCCAAGGTTGCCAGCAGACAAGCCTAAGGATCGATTAGGTTTAGCCTACTGGCTCACAGATCCGGAGCATCCACTGGTGGCACGTGTTGTGGTAAATCGCATGTGGGAGCAGTTTTTCGGAACGGGGTTAGTAAAGACACTTGGTGATCTGGGTACACAGGGTGAGAGACCGTCTCATCCTGCCCTGCTCGACTGGCTCGCAGTTGAGTTCATTGAGTCCGGCTGGAATATCAAGGAACTGCAAAAAACGATTCTGACATCAGCAACCTATATGCAGTCGTCCGTTCAAAATGGGGCATACGAGGAAATCGATCCCGAAAATCGGTACTTATCGAGATCCCCCCGGTTTCGACTCTCTGCTGAAGAAATTCGTGACAACGCCTTAGCGATCAGCGGATTACTCGTGCGAAACCTAGGCGGCCCCAGCGTAAAGCCCTATCAACCGATGGGGTACTACTCGGATAAAATTGGCCGAGGATGGGACCAAAGTAAAGGTGACAATTTATTCCGACGTGGTATCTATACATATTGGCGTAGAACCACCGTCTACCCGACCTTCCAAATCTTTGACGCACCAAGTCGTGAATTCTGCACAGTCGACCGACCACGCACAAACACACCGCTGCAGGCACTTGTATTACTTAATGATCCGACATTTGTTGAAGCTGCCAGAGTTTTTGCACAAAAGGTTTTATCTGAAGGCGGAGATACGCTGGATGCCAGACTGACTTTTGCATTTCGAAGTGCCGTCTCTCGGCCTCCCACCGCTGAAGAAATCGGTGTGTTGACCGAAATCCTCTCAGAACAACGTGAGGTGTACAAGCAAACTCCTGAAGAGGCAGCCAAACTCGTTATGGCTGGTGAATCAGCAAAAGTCGACGGACTCGATCCGATCGACCATGCAGCTTGGACGGCTTTAGCCAGCATCATCCTCAACCTCGACGAAACAATAACGCGCGAATAGTTCAAATTCGCAAAACCTTGCATGAGAATCCTTATGAATCCTCAACCGTCACAAACACGACGCAACTTTTTATCACGAACTTCATTAGGTCTTGGCACACTTGCCCTGTCCTCAATCAGTCAGGATGGAACACTTCTCGGAGACGAGGCCAAACCTAAGGATGGGTTGCACTTTCCGGCCAAGGCAAAACGGGTAATCTACCTTCACATGTCCGGTGGGCCTTCCCACCTTGAGACATTTGATAACAAGCCCCAGATGCAGGAACACCATGGGAAGGACCTGCCAAAATCTGTTATTGGGAAGCAACGCCTAACCACGATGACACGTGGTCAAGCCAAACTGCTGGTGGCGGCTAATCAGGAGAAGTGGGGACGATTTGGTGAAAGTGGCCAGGAAATGAATGTGGCGTTTGAGCACATTTCGACGCTTGCTGATGACATGGCAATCATCAAGAGCATTCACTCGACGCCTATCAACCACGACCCCGCTGTCACATTCCTGCAAACAGGAAGTCCGCTGTCCGGTCGCCCTGCTCTCGGCTCCTGGCTCAGCTACGGACTCGGTAGCGAAAATGAAGATCTGCCAGAATTCGTCGTGCTGTTATCCAACGGAGGCCAGCCCGTCCCGTCGCGTTACTGGCACAACGGCTTCCTGCCCAGCAAACACCAGGGCGTCCAGTTTCAAAGCAAGGGTGATCCGGTCCTGTTTCTATCCAATCCGGCGGGCATTGATGATCGTAATCGCTCGAAAATCGTATCGGGTATAAATCGCCTCAACACTCTTAAACAAAAGCAAATCGGTGATCCTGAAATCGAGGCACGCATAAACGCATACGAACTTGCCTATCGCATGCAATCGTCCGTACCCGAATTGATGGACCTGTCCAGAGAATCCCAGGATACTCTGGATGCCTATGGTGCCGTACCAGGCGAAGCGTCTTTTGCTAACAACTGTCTACTAGCACGACGTCTTGCTGAAAAAGGAGTGCGATTCATTCAATTGTACGACCGTGGATGGGATCACCACTCCGATGTAACGTCCAACATAAAGAACAAGATCAAGCAAGTAGATAAGTCATGTGCAGCTCTCGTTAAGGACTTGAAACAACGCGGGCTACTCGACTCAACCCTTGTAATCTGGGGCGGCGAATTCGGTCGCACAAGTTACGGACAGGATCGCGGACAGACTTTTGGCCGAGACCATCACCCCAACTGCTTTAGCTTGTGGATGGCTGGTGGTGGCATCAAAGGTGGAGTCACCCACGGATCAACCGACGACTTTGGATACAATGTCGCAGACGACAAAGTAGAAATACACGATCTACACGCAACGATGTTGCATTTACTGGGCATCGACCATGAACGTCTGATTTACAAGTTCAAAGGTCGGGATTTCAGATTGACCGATGTAGCCGGAAAGCTAGTGAATCCAATAATTGCCTAATTCAAATGATAAAAACAAGTCGAATAGATCATCATAAGACTTTCTTTTTTGACTGAACAATACATGGATCACATCAATCTACAAAATGCTTTGCTCACACGGCGTCAGGCACTTGCTTTGGGCGGCGCCACAGGTGTCGGACTAAACCTGGGCGGATTGATGAGAGCACAGGCGGCTGACACTAATTTGGGCAACAGTGCCATAAAGTCATGCGTTGTCCTGTTCTACTATGGCGGCCCGAGCCATCTGGATACGTTCGACATGAAACCGAATGCTCCAGACAACATCCGAGGGCCGTTTAAGTCTATCGCCACCAGCGTGCCCGGCATTCGAATTTCTGAACATCAGCCGCATACTTCTAAGATCATGCACCACGTGTCGGTAATTCGTAGTATGCATCACACGAATCGCCTACACGATTCTGCCTCCACCGAGACTCTTACCGGACGTCAATCACCGCAGGGAGATCGAGAGGAATTCTCCCCCATTCCACAGTTCTTTCCCTCGCTTGGTTCGTCGGTCACGTACATGCGACGTGATCAGGATCACGAAGTACACCATGCAGCTTTGCCCTGGATCTTTCGGAATGTCGTCGACACACCGTGTCAGGGCGGCGGTTTCTTAGGATCTACATACGATCCTTTCCGAATTGACGGAGATGCTTCCAAACTGGCATTCAAAGCTGAGATGTTTAACCGCCCATCAGATTTGTCCATTGCCCGACTCAAACAACGTCAACACTTGCTTGAGCGATTGGCAACAGAACCCTCCCTCAATGCGTTGCCACAATCCATTGAGTTAAAGCAGCTCTATGGCAAAGCTATAGAGCTAATGCAATCGGAACGTGTTGCCAAAGCACTCCGTATCGAAGAAGAAAGTGATGAAACTCGCGAGCGATATGGGATTTATCCTGATAAGCCAAAAGTAGGACGCGTTGTGGCAGGTCATCAATTACGCGGACAAAACGTTTTACTTGCACGTCGACTCGTCGAAGCCGAGGTCCCTTTTATCAACGTGTATGACTTTAGAGTCCAGGGACAAAACTGGGATTCTCATAACGACAACTTCAATGAACACAAAGATCGACTACTTCCTCCTGCGGATAAAGCATATGCTGCGTTGATTGAGGACTTAGAGGATCGCGGCCTTCTCGAGACGACACTTGTAATCGCATTGGGCGAATTCGGACGCACACCCAAGATCAATGGAAATGCAGGACGTGACCACTGGCCGGACTGTTATAGCGTGGCGTTGGCTGGTGGCGGCACAAAAGGTGGTTTCATGTATGGTGAAAGCGATCGTCTCGGCGCATACCCAATCTCTAACGCGGTCACACCTGCTGATCTTGCCGCAACCATATTCTGGCGATTTGGAATAAACCACCATGCAGAGATTCACGATCATTTGAATCGACCATACCGACTCGCGGACGGCGAACCGATCAAAGATGTCTTTGTTTAATTAAATCATCAATCACTCGACCCGACACGTCGGTGAGTCGGAAATCTCGCCCCTGATGGCGATACGTTAAGCGATGATGATCCACGCCCAAGAGATGAAGTATTGTTGCATGCAGATCATGCACATCCACCTTATCTTCCACAGCGTGAAAGCCAAATTCATCGGTTGCACCGTACGTCGTTCCGGGATTTGAGCCACCGCCAGCAAGAAACATCGTAAATCCATGAGGATGATGATCTCGTCCCCAATTCTCTCCACCACCTTGAATCACAGGTGTTCGCCCAAACTCTCCACCCCAGATCACTAGCGTATCGTCAAGCAACCCACGCTGATCGAGGTCTTGTATTAACGCGGCAATCGGTTGGTCGACTGCTGAACATTGTCTCGAGTGCTCGGTTTTTAATGACCCATGGGAATCCCAACCCATGTCATAAAGTTGCACGAAACGGACACCCGATTCAACTAAACGTCTCGCATGCAGACAATTACGTGAAAAGGATGGCTGGTTGGGATCGACACCGTATTGATCTAACGTTTGTTGGGACTCGGACGTTAAATCCATGATGGCAGGCGCGCTTGCTTGCATCTGAAACGCTAATTCGTATTGGCGAATGCGTGTTTCAACTTCTTTGTCTGCCGTATCCGAGAGTTTCCTTCGATTGACTTTGTTAATCAAGTTAATCTGGGCTTGCCGAGCCTTTCTACTTATACCATCGGGATTCGATAGATTCAGAATCGGACTGCCCGTGTTGCGAAACTCTACACCTTGATGCTGTGTCGGTAAGAAGCCACTAGACCAGTAACTGGTTAAGAGAGGTTGTCTCTTAACGCCGGATGTCAAAACTATATATGCCGGCATATCGTCGGTAACGTTGCCTAATCCATAACTTGCCCACGCTCCAATTGTTGGCCGCCCTACACGTGAGTCTCCTGTATTTAGCAGGTTAACCGCTGGGTCATGATTAAATACCTCGCTGTGTAATGAACGAATTACCGTCAATCGGTCTACAACATTACTGATATTTGGTAAAAGCGATGAAACTGCGATTCCGGATTCTCCGTATTGCTTGAATGAAAACGGAGACTGCTGCAACAGTGGCTGTCTAGTTGCATCGGGAATCATCGCAAACTTCACATCGTTGACAAATGATTCAGGAATAGGTTGCCCATGCAACCGATCTAACTCTGGCTTGTTATCAAACGTATCGACATGCGAGGGACCGCCTGACATGAACAAATAAATAACATGCTTTGCTGAAGCAACGTGATGCAAACCTGTATTTGCTGATGATGCCTTTTCTTTGGCATTCAGGTGGCTAAACGCAGCCAGGGACATCATGCCGGAACTTGATGCAAGAAACGATCGTCGTGTTGTCTGGTCTGTTTTCACGGCTCACTCCCTTGTAATCGTCTCATCAAGATTGAGCATTACCTGAGCAAGGAGAAACCATGCCTGATCATCCAGTTGTTTATCTACAAAATCGATGAAGTCCCTTTTTTCGTCTGCTGACGCCGATCGTCCAAGTACGCACTGGAACGCAAACTCAATGCGGCCTGCATTATCTGGTGCACTTTCCCTAATCCGACTACCTAGCAATTTAGCTAACTCGACAAAATGCCTGTCATTTAACAATGTCAGGGCCTGTAGCGGCGTGTTGGTACGTGGTCTCGCAACTGTACACCTTTCTCTGCTAGGTGCATCAAACAACACAAACGATGGGTAGGGTGACATCCTCTGCCAAAACGTATATATAGAACGTCGAAATTGTCCAGATCCTGGACTGTTGACCCACTTTCCAGCAGTGCCATCTCGAAATTGGCCGATAAAGTCCGGCTGATAGGGATAGACACTCGGGCCGCCCACCTGATTTGCAAATTGGCCGGAAAATACCAGTGCCTGATCTCTTATCTGCTCAGCGGTTAATCTGATCCGTGGCATTCGTGAATAAAATCTGTTTTCGGGATCTGAATTGTGCGCGAACTCGGCCCCAACAGAAGTCTGTTGATATACCGCGGAATTGAGAATCATTGAATGGATGTGTTTCACATCCCAGCCACTCTCGACAAACTCCACAGCCAGCCAGTCGAGCAAATCCCGATGAATTGGGTATTCACCGCGCATCCCAAAGTCCGCCAAATCAGCAACAAGGCCTTTACCAAAATAATGCGCCCAAATTCGATTGACAGTTACACGAGCTACAAGCGGATTTGAGCCGTCTACCAACGATTTCGCAAACGCGAGTCTATTCCATTTCAGCCGCTCTTGTTTGGATTTATTCGAACGCAGGACGTCTGGCACACCGGCTGAGACTTGTTCACCACGTTCTTCAAAATTTCCTCGCACGTGTACGTATGTATTTCGTGGTTCGGGTAATTCATCCATGATTTGTGCTGTAACAGCTTTGGCCTTCAGTTGTGCAATTTGGACATCCAGTTCACCGACACTTGCTCGAGCAGATCCATTACTCAAAAATTGATCCATAAACAACTGCCTAACATCCTTTGGTACAGCCGTATCTGTGGCTGCTGCGATGCGTGCGATTGCTGGTTTCAAGCGACTCGGAATGGCGCCCAGTTGAAATGCTGTTAATGGACGCTCAGCAATTCGCACATCCGCTATTTGCCCATCAAGAAAAAAGGCATTTGGCTCGTTAGAATCTTGAAAACCAGCACCAATAACTAATGGTAATGGTGACTCTGCTATTGTTTTGGGAAAGGGACCAGTGATATTCGCTTCGCTGTCTAATTCGCCATCCACAAATAATGAAACTGATTGACCAGCGTCGTATGACACAGCGATATGATGCCATTTACCATCATCAACGCGTTTTTTGCCATAAGCAACAGGGCCACTAAAACTCGCCTGTCTTTCGGATGACCAAAAATAAAGTGCTCCCGGTACACTTCCGCTTTCCTTTTGACCACCAATTCCAAAAACAAATGACCGTTTACCAGACTGCCAATCGTATTTGCTGACCAAATCTGCAGTGGAATTCGTCGTTCGAATCCACATTCCAATCGAGAGATCTCCTAGTTCACCACTAAACGACTCGGCGGGAACAGTAATTCTTTGGCCATTTCGAAGTGTCAGCCCATGAATTCCGGGCAGTGGACCGCAATCACTAAACAAATCCTGACCTAATTCCACCGGAATCACCTTGGCCTCTTCCATACCCTTAGCAAGAACGATGGCTTCCTTGTCTTTGTTTACATGAAATCGAAGCCGCCAATCCTGTTCACTCAGCGTACTTGGTGGGTCTTTAGCCCACCTACGAATGGCGTCTAACAACTCCCCTTCACTCTTAAATCGCTCCGGAACTTGTGCGTCAGCAAGTTTGCCCTTCTCTTGTTCCAAAGAGACAATCTTCTCTTGCGATAACCGAGGAATTACCTGTATTTGCGGGCCATGAACTTCGAAACGCTCTCCTAAATGTGGCACATTGTTGAAAA
>JAKUOW010000270.1 GCA_022451045.1 Pirellulales bacterium
CAGGTTGGTTGCCGTTAGCGCATGGGCCGAATGAATGTGGCGGAGTGGATTCGCTAGGCAGTGCTGCAAAGATATATGCCAATGCAATAGCAACATATTTATCGGATCATTAGCGACGTGCTGAGCAAAAGCATGATCTAAGTTGCGAACAGTTGGGTTGGATCCTTAAAGGCTTTGAATTCCAAGGCATTGCCACTTGGATCCTGAAAGAACATTGTAGCCTGTTCGCCCACCTGGCCTTCAAAACGAATGTACGGTTCTATAAGAAAAGTGATACCGTGGCTTGTAAGTCGCTCTGCAAAAGTATGCCATTGTGACCATTCAAGTACCACTCCAAAATGCGGAATCGGTACGTCATGACCATCTACTGGATTCGACGCAGTTTGTACGAGCATGTCTGTTTTCTCATGGATCACGAATTGATGGCCAAAGAGATTGAAATCTACCCATTTCGTATCGCTTCGGCCTTCTCCGCAACCCAATATGTCACGATAGAACTCACGTGCGACGGACACGTCATGAACCGGCATCGCAAGATGAAAAGGCTGAAGCATAGTGAATAAAGCTGCAAGGCTTTTGATAGCCAGCGGCTTACAATAGTTCTTCGATTGGCGTGCCGTGCGGAATAAGTGGAACAGGTCGGCCGCTCAAGTCTGGCACCATCTCGGTATAGTCGATTCCGAGGTGCGAATAGACGGTGGCGAGCAAGTCGTTTGGATCCAACGGGCGGTCTTGAGGGTGTTCGCCCTTATCATTAGTCGATCCAATTACCTGACCAGTTTGCATACCGCCACCCGCCACGAGAACGCTCATAGCACCTGGGTAGTGATCGCGACCGGGTTGGATGACTTTACTGGTCGTGCCTTTTTGTGGGTTGATACGTGGAGTACGTCCAAACTCGCCCGATACGATCAGCATTACCTTCTTATCAAGACCACGCTCGTAGAGATCTTCGACAAGTGCTGCCACGGCTTTGTCAAATACGGGTAGGCGAGCACGGTTGTCTTGAAAAAGATGGCCGTTTACGGCGTGAATGTCCCAGTTCCCGATGCCACCTGGAATCGAGGGGTTCTGCATTTGCATTGTGACGAAGCTCACTCCGGCCTCGACCAGTCGTCGTGCCAGCAAGGCACGTTGTCCCCACTTGTGACGACCATAGCGTTCCCGGGTCGCATCATCTTCCTGTGAAATATCGAAGGCTTTGGCAGCCCGTGCACCGGTTAAAAGATCAATTGCTTGCGTATTGAATCGATCCAGGTTCGATACGCCGGGCGAGGATTCTAAGCCGCGTTTAGCGTCATCAATTGCATTGAGCAGAGCAACGCGATCATCTAGTCGCGTCCGAAGATCTGCGGTCAGCGATAGATTGTTAACCTTGAAGTCTGGCTGATTAGGATCAGCGCCGACGACGAATGGTAGATATGCAGAGCCTAATGCTGCAGCACCTCCGCCGTACACATTTGAAGCACTTCCTACGTAAACGGGTACAGATGGGTCTCGTTTACCTTGCAGCATTTTAGAAACGACTGGGCCGAGACATGGGTATTGAGCGAGCGGGTCTAGCAATCGAAATGGGTTATAGCCGGAAAGGAAGCGACCGGCGCCGGCAGCGTGATTTGCAAATCCGTGTGAAATTGAACGAATAATGTTAAAACGGTCTGCCACTTCAGCGTGTCGGGGCAAAAACTCGCAAATGTCCATGCCGGGAACAACAGTGGAAATGGGACTCACATCGCCCCGGTACTCCAATGGCGCATCGGGCTTTAGGTCGTATGTGTCCATGTGAGACGGACCACCCTGCAACCAGATTAGAATTACAGAAGTGTCTTTGGCTTGATTGCCTGCTTCCTGAGCAGCTGCCCGCTGTCGCAAGAGATCAGGTAGTGTGAGCCCGCCAAGGAGTAGCGAACCCGCTTCCAAAAAAGATCGTCGGTTTGTTTTGTGATGCTGCATGTTCGTTAGGTGAACTTCGTGAAAGTACACATGGCTAGTTTGTTGCTAACCTCATTATACTGCTCCGCCAAATTCTATACAGATGAATCCCGTTTTGCAGTCAATATAGGTGGTTCTAGTGATCTGCCATGATTGATTTCATATATGCCAGATCCGCTTTGGTTTGATTAATGCAATCTTGAAGTGTGAATTGTTTGTATACGGATCCGCCGATGTATTCACTATGTAGTGTGTATATCCCTGTGTAGCCGTTTCGCTTAAGCTCCGATACATAATCTTGCATTGGCATGATTCCGTCTGATACCGGACATTTAACCGGGCGCCAGCGTTGTTCTCCGCCTTTACCGGGGGCCGCTTTCTCCCACCAGAAGTTCTTGATGGAAGTGAGGCTAATCCAAGGTCGTAGTAATTCCATTGCCTGTCGCCATGAGCCAGCGCCCCCCGTCATAGCAAAATGCATCGGAACGCAGAACGCACCGACAGTTTTTGGATCATGGTTCTTCAAGATGTCGTAAAGCGCTAGCCCATTTGCAGGAAGGATAGGACCGGAGTGCACATGCATGCACGGCAATACGTCGTATTCACCACACATCTTGATCACGGCATCTAAGGACTTGCGTACAAAGTCAATTTGGTCGCCGATAGGCTTAGATGTCGTGTGTCGGTAGTATCCCAGCTTGATTTTGCGAATCCCCAATTTGTCACATTGTGAAAGGATTTCACGGGCATGCGAATCTGTAGCAGAGTTGATGCCGGTTGTGAGCATTGGTATGTCTAACCCAGCAGAAGTCGCGACGACATGTGCAGTCGGCAGTTCAGCCGTGGCGTCGGCAGGCTGAATATGACCACCGTTCCGCACGGTTAGATCAAGACCAGATAGCCCGATTTCATTAAACACTTCACACGTCTTTGGGATAGTGAGAGATTGAAAGCTCTCAGTAAATGCGATGAAACGATCTTTGGCAGATTGTTTGTCGCGGCTCTCAGCCTTAGATTCACTTGCAGTACTGGACGCAGCGGTCGCGGCGATAGCGCCACTAAATGTAGTTGCAAACAGATCACGTCTCTTCATGAGTGTACTGCTCTATGGTGAAACGGTACAACGGAGTCAGGAGATAGCCTCAAATACGGGACTGCCGCCATGTGATATATGTATCGGCCGGTTCTCAAGGTCGGGAACAGTTGATCTGCTATCCACCCCTAAAACATGATAAATCGTTGCTGCTAAGTCCCCCGCAGACACAGGTCTGTCCGTCGGGTATGCGGCGTGTTTATCGGTGGATCCAATCACGCAACCTTTTTTCATGCCGCCGCCAAACAGCAGGGAGAAACCGCATTGAGGCCAGTGGTCACGTCCAGCTTGCTTGTTGATTGTTGGTGTGCGTCCCATTTCACCCATGACAACGACAAGGGTTCGTTCAAGTAGACCACGTTCCTCAAGATCAAGAACCAATGCTTCGACAAATTGATCCAATTGGGGAAGGTGCGAATCGAGCATCTTAAACACGTTACCGTGCAAATCCCAGTGGTTGCTTCCCTTTACTTCCCAATGGAGTGTAATGAATTTAGAGCCTGCCTCGACCAAACGCCGCGCGATCAAGGCACTGTTGGCCATTACATTGTCTCCATACCGCTTGCGTGTATCTTCGGCCTCCTGAGAGATGTCGAATGCGGAGCGGGTATTGCTTGAAGTAAGCAATTGAAATGCGATATCTCGGAATTTATCGAGTCTTGCAACGGTACGTTTTCGTTCGATGCGAGAGAGTTGGTCGTCGAGTTGCCCTAGTAGACTCTTGCGGGTGTTTAGTCGATCAACCGTTAGATCATCAGACGAGGTGGTAGGTGGTTTTGGTGTTCCAGTTGCAACTTGCGGTTCGTAGTCGCCTTTTAAGTCCTCGTTGGGAACTGAGGCATCAATGGTGGTAAACAATGGATCGTATTGGCTGCCCAGATAGGCGCCATAGGGACCAGCACGCCGCAGGGACTGGCTGTAGCCAGGGAATGCGGGCATTAGTACATGAAATGGAACGTCTTTCGTTTTTTGGCCTAAGTGTTGGCACACGGCAGCCATGGAAGGGTGATCGGTGATTTTCGCAAAATAATTTTCTCGATCTGACCCTCCGTCATAACCCGTCAGCACGTTGTATGGATTGTGGCTGTTATATTTATGCGAATAGGTACGTATCAGGGTTGCGCGATCCATAATGCCGGCAATCTTCGGCATCTTTTCACAGATTTGTAAACCTGGTACAGCAGTGGAGATTGGCTTATATATGCTGCGTACGTTTTCAGTTGCATTTGGCTTGAGATCCACCATGTCCTGATGGGGTGGTCCGCCAAACAGGTTAACAAGGATTATGCTGTCGGCGCTGGCCGTAGGGAGTAATCCGGACTGTTCAGATGCCTGTAGAAGATGTGGCAAGGTCATCCCGGAGAAGAGAGAAAGACCGCCGACTCTGATCGCCTCACGTCGCGATAAGTTATCACATGCCTGTTTCGCTTTCCCAAGTACCTTAAGCATTGGTAATTCACCTTAGTGTTTGACTGCTACTGCACGTAATTTTAATCGTTGTTGAGTGTA
>JAKUOW010000271.1 GCA_022451045.1 Pirellulales bacterium
TGCTCAAAATGAGAACATTGAGCCGATCGAAGTTGACACGATACGATTGCAACCAGGTATGGGTGTGTCGGGTTTCACTCGCAAAGGGACTGTTTCGGTCGGCAACCAGCGATTACTTGATACTAAACGACTTGACCTGCCAGCTGACCTGATAGCTCGTGACAATCATACGCAAGTTTATGTGATTATCGATAATGCCGTCAAAGGTATGATTGAATTGAGCGACGAGATCCGTGCGGAATCTCCTGGGTTGGTGCAGCGTTTGCAAGCGATGGGAGTACGTGTGGTGTTGGCAACAGGCGACCGACGGGAGATTGCTGAAAATGTGGGGAGGGAGCTTGGTATCACGGAACGACACTCAGAGCTTTCACCCGAGAATAAGCATGCATTGGTGAATGAACTGATGGCTGATGGGCATCATTGCATCATGGTTGGTGATGGCGTCAATGATTCAGCGGCGATTGCGAGTGCCACAGTTGGAATAGCTGTTGCCGACGGTGTCGAGTTGGTCCGTTATTCTGCTGACATCGTGCTTACACGTGATGGGCTTGGGGTGATTGAAGACGCAATCCACACAAGCAAACGTACGATGCGAATTATCCGGCAAAATCTCTGGTGGGCGTTTGCGTATAATATGACTTTAATTCCGATGGCGGCAGGAGTGTTGACACTTATCGGCGGGCCTCGCATGAGTCCTTTCTGGGCGGCAATTGCAATGGCATTAAGTAGTGTGTCAGTGGTTCTCAATAGTTTAAGATTAAGGTCGCATGGTATGCCCCAAGAGGCGATGGAGAAGTTAGTCAGTGGCTGAGTCCGACAATTTAGATGCTCACGAGTATGATGACGACGAAACCCGTTTGCGAGAGTCACCGATAGATTCGGGAGATGAGCTAACGGTTTTTGATTCTGGGGATCGTCGTGCGCCTGCAGAAGAATCGGTGGAAGAAGCGGCCAGTCCAAAACTCCCGATGCTTGGTGATTACATATTGCTTAGCAAGATTGGTGAGGGCGGGATGGGGCGAGTGTTTAAAGCACGCGACTCAAAAATGGACCGCATTGTTGCATTGAAGCTCTTGTCCTCGAAGTTAATGAAGAATGAAGAGGCTGTGCGAAGGTTTTTACAGGAAGTCAAAGCCGCTGCTCAGTTGTTTCATCCAAATATTGTGACAGCGTTGCACACCGGTGAGCATCAGGGTATGCATTACCTGGTGATGGAATACGTAGACGGACGGCCTCTTTCAAATATTATTCGCGAACATGGGACGATTAAGCTCGAACAGACGGTCGACTATATATCGCAGGCTGCAAAGGGGCTTGCCTATGCACATGGTCGCGAGATGGTACACCGTGATATTAAGCCGAGCAACTTCATGCTTGATGGACAGGGACAGGTAAAGTTGTTGGATATGGGTACTGCCCGGCTAGGGCAGCAAGGGGATGAGGATCTGACGAAAAGCGGCATCATCATGGGCACAGTGAATTACATGTCGCCCGAGCAGGCCAAGGATCCTCATAGCGTTGATCTCCGCACAGATATCTATAGTCTCGGTTGCACGATGTTCTACATGCTGACTGGCAGGCCGGTTTACAAAGGTGACATGATCACGACGCTGGTGGCTCACGCTAATAACGAAATCCCGTCACTTTCTGAGGCAAATCCGGACCTTCCAACGTGGATCGAGCAGGTGTTCGAAAAGATGGTGGCCAAAGATCCGGACGACCGCTATCAAAAGATGGACGAAGTAGTTGCTGATCTTGCCGAATTGCAGGAGGAGCACGGTGATGAGGAAGCTGGTGGCTTCTTTAGCGGTTTGCGAGCGCCTGGGCGTGTTCAAACGTTTCCAGTAGGCATCGATATTGGAACCAGTGGTACACGTATAGCATGGAGCAATACCAATGGCGTTCCCAAATTGCTTACGACTCATGACGGAAAGGTTGAAACGCCGTCAACCGTGGCAATTGATGGCCATATGAATTCCGCTGTTGGAGAATTGGCACTTAGTAGACTTGGAGATCGGTTGGCACCGATGGCCTTCCATTTGAAGAAGCATCTTGGTGCTACATATTATCCAAACCCACTAGGGGATGAGAGTTATCACCCAGAAGTGTTGGCCGGGCTGCTCATAGCCAAAGCGGTAATGGACGCTGAACGCACCATTCCGACGGTAAAACGAGCAGTCATTGCTGTGCCATCGTATTTTGGAGAACGGGGACGGCAAGCGGCCCAGCATGCCGGTGTGATTGCCGGGCTTGAAACCGTCGATCTGGTAGCCGAGCCGGTTGCAGCCGCCAGTTTTTACTACCAGCAGGACGGCGTATCTCGAGCAGGTAAGGACTTGGTAGTCGACCTAGGTGCCGGCAAACTGGATGTGATGGCGATTGAGAATTCGAACGATACATCTTCTGTTAAGGCATCTGATGGCTTTGAAGGTGTCGGTGGGAATACCTTTGATAGAAAAATTGTCGACATGGTAGCCGATGGCTTGAAGTCAGGTTACGGTGTAGATCCACGTGAAGATGAACGCGAATGCGTACTTCTATGGCAAGGGTGCGAGGCGGCAAAACGTGAACTCACAGAGAATGATCAGGCCACAATTCGATTGGCAGTGGGCGCGCAGACGATAAAGGCCCAGTTGACGAGAAATAAATTTGAAGGTCTATGCGATGCGTTATTGGTCAGTTGTGGTGAGTTGATTGAAGGGGTTTTGATGCGCGCTAAATGGAGTGCCGCAGATGTCGATAGAATCCTGTTATGTGGTGGCGCATCGCAAATGCCAATGTTCAGAAGGATGTTGGATAAAATAGTTGGCGAGGCGGAAGTTGTACCTCTGGACCCGAATGCAGTGGCCCTCGGGGCTGCGATTCACGCCGGCCACCGCCGTGCGATGCAACAAGGTGACAATGTTCCATACAAATGGGAATTGGTAACTGGTTGTACGGTCTCTATTTTGGGTGCAAATGCAAGGACAAAAGAACCAGTAGCTGTGAAGCTAATACCAATTAATACGTCGGTTCCTATACGTGCGCGAAAGGTGTTTGAGACATTTCAGGACAACCAGCGATCCTTTGAGATCCAACTGATTGAGGGCGAAGGAAATACCCCCTCGACGTGTGCCGATTTGGGTAAATGTGCGTACACGGATATTCCGGAAGGTACCAAAGCGAAAACGGCGATCAATTTTCAATTTCGGATTGATCGCAACGGTCGTTTGTCTGTTTCCGTTGGAATGGGCGGTGACGCAAAGCCGGTACCCGTGCCGTTAGTTAGAGATCACGGTATGAGCGGTGCTGACATATATAAATGGAAAGAATGGGTGGAAACCGTTATGCTGTGCTCGGGAATGGGTTAGAAGTCAGGATCGCCTGCGTTGACACAGAGCGGTTGGATTCCGTATTATCGCATTACGAATTACATCGAGTTGCCTTGCTAAGAATTAGGATCTGAAAATGCCGACCTTCAGTGGATTGGAGCATATCCTTTGCGAAGGAGTCGCGCTGTCACCATTTACGAGCTTACGACTCGGGGGGGATGCGCAATACTTTGCACAGCCTACCAGCGAAGAAGAGTTGGTTGGACTGGTGCAGCAATGTAGCGAGCAAGATGTCAGGCTGAGGGTTATCGGTGGTGGATCAAATATTTTGATTCCCGATGATGGATTCAGCGGGATGGTCGTCTCGCTTGATGCAGCGTGTTTCTGCCAGATTGATGTGGATGGTAACCGAATTCATGCCGGTGCCGGTGCGAAGCTCGCGCATTTACTTTCGATCGCGGCGAAGAATGGACTCTCGGGGGTTGAACAGTTAGCCGGTATCGCTGGTTCGGTGGGTGGAGCGGTGCGCACAAATGCTGGTACCCATAGTGGAGATATCGGGCAGGTTACTAAATCGGTTCACGTAATTAATAGTGACGGCGAAGTGTCAGAAAAGAGCGGTGATGATCTACGGTTTTCATACCGTCAAAGTAATCTGGACGCCGTGGTCGCAATACGGGCGACGTTTGAATTAGAGCCAGCTTTGCCGGAAGAAATAACAAAGCAAATGCAAACGCTTTGGATCATTAAGAAATCTCAACAACCGACCGGTGTGGTTGGTCATGGTTGCGTTTTTCGGGATCACGGCGGAATTACGGCAGCGAGTTTAATAGAGCAAGCCGGTATGAAAGGGCATTCAGTCGGAGCGGTAGGGATGAGTGAATCTCACCCGAATTATTTGATTGTTAATGAAGGCGGCACGAGCAAAGATGCATTGCAGCTTGTCCAGGCGGTTCATGATGCTGTTTTAGAACATAGTGGTGTGTCACTGGCTACCCAACTAGAAGTTTGGTAGAGCTTTAATACGGTTGGGGTTCATGCTCTCTATTTCAAAGACTCAGGGAAGGGTCGTGCTGAATCGATGATGACTCGTCTGAAGGCGCTTAAGGGAAACTGGGGGATGAGTCTCCTGGTTCTGGCTGTGTTTATCGCTGCGTCTGTCTATGCGTATAAGAAGTTTGCCCTTGAGATTGCAGATCGTTCTGACC
>JAKUOW010000272.1 GCA_022451045.1 Pirellulales bacterium
GGGTGGCCGAACAAGCTCGACTGGGCATCCGAACGGTGTCCGATTGGAAAATGGGAAGCTGTCAAAAAGAAATAATGCCTATGGCATTATCTAGAGACATCGAAACGAAACCACAGAAATAAAATACATAAAAAGGGGAAATCATGGCTGCAATCACTTGGCTTGGAACAGACGCAAGCAACCCGGGCGACTTCGACTCCACAGCAAATTGGTCGTCGGCATCCGTTCCAGGGGCTGGCGATACGGTTATATTCACGAGCGAGTACAACTACGACTGCACGGTTGGAATGAATCAGGGAACAACCGCTTTCTCATCCATCGTTGTAGAAGCCGGCTTCACGGCCACAATTGGTTCTTTCACTAGTCCGCTTACCTCTGACCCATCAAAGTTTGAGTATCATGGCGGCGGCATTATCTGGATCAAGCTCGGGTCAACCGGCATTCCGGTAGTTGTCTCTAACAGTGGTGCATCAGCCAATGGCTCGTATGGCGTCAATCTGGAGGGCACAGTGTCGACGCTGACGGTATCCAATGGCAGAGTTGGGTACTGCACCCACACAGGGCAAACAGGCTCTGTAACCAATGTGCGAGTATCAGGTGGTGTTAGCGTCCTCGGCTCAAACCTGACATCGGTGACAAACGTCGATATCACCGGCGGTGAGGTTGAAACCCGTGAAACCCCCGCAACGGTAAAAGTCTACAACGGTAAGTTCAAAACTGCCGAAGATGCGGGAGTGTCTACAAAGCTCACGCTGTACGGTGGGTCGGCGGTCCTGGCTGGCACAGGCACAGTCGCGGACCTGCTACTTGATGCACCTGCTGGTAGCACCGTGGATATGACAACCAGTGGTATCGCACGCACGATTACCGCCTTTAAGAATAACGGCGGCTCACTTCTATACGATCCGAATGTGATCACGATCACAACCGAAACGGACGCTGACAAAGCAATCCGCAAAACAGTGGCAAACCTAAATGGCTAAACGTCGAAAACGAGATAGATCAGATAGTGTATCTGATGTTGAACCTGCAGTTGCTGAACCCGCAGTTGTTGAACCTGCGAAACCCGACCGCCAGGACAAAAAAGAATCTCGCACAGATCGACGCAGTGATTTGCTGGATGCCAAAGCTCAGCTGCAATCCGCTAAAAGTCAAAAGTGGAAGTGGTTGTTTTTCACAATCGCAGCCGGACTTGCTGCCTACATGGTGCTGTCGAGTGGCGGCGTCAGCGGAATCATGAACCTGTTCAAAGGAAAATAGTATGTCTCTCGTTTCTGATTTTATATCTGCACTGAAAAGTAAGCGTGTGATCCTTGCTACGGTAACTGCCGCAATGGTTGCTGTTAATTCACAGCTCGAATGGTTCAGTGCTGAAACCCTCAATCGGCTGACCGCGATTGCAGGCTCATTGATACTCGGAGACTCACTTCGCGGGACAAACCCTGACAAATAAAACACCACGGTCTGCCGGTCGTCGCGCCACTGGGCTGCTGCCCTCATTTGCCACTCGGCAGCCCTGACGACCGGCAGATTTTTACAAAGATAATTCAATGCAAGACGTTATAGATTTTGTTTCGCAACTGGGTCTGCCAGTCGCACTAGTGATTATAGTAATTGTCGCGATTTATAAACTCGCCAGATACATTGCGCCGCTCGGACGGAAGGTGGTTCAAGAGCATGTTATTTTTCTGGATGCAACGAAGATGCAGCAGAAACGCACGGTCGATGCGATTGAAAAGCAAACGGATCTGCTCAGTGGCTTAACCCGCACAAACAAGTCGCTTGTCCATCTGGCAGACGCCGCTGAAAAGGCGATAGAAAACGAACCTGCCGAGGCAAAAAGATGCCTCGACAGGATGCGTAACCTGCTTACAGACGAATAGGTATAACCTCGGCGGTTATTGTCACTTTGATATCGACGCTTTTGGCTACCTTTATCAGCGTATCCCATTTCGCATTATCCCCGTGCGTGATTTGCCACCATGAACTGGGGGCAACTCCAGCACGTTTAGCAACCTGAGTCGGGTTTAAATTTCGATTACTTGCCTGTCGATTGATTAACTTAATTAGTTGTTTCTTTGTCGTCATTTGGTTTTACCTCCATGGTTAAAATTGCCGCGCGATTCTCGGTTGTATTCTCAAAACCCGCAGCTTCAAGTCGCGCTGCCATCTCATCAACTGTCATTCGTACCTTGATGACCTCCTCACCTGCTGCCTCGAAAGAACTGATCAGCGAAAACAGCATGTCTTGGTAGTCATGCATATTCGCGAATTCTTCGTTGTCGGTGAAAGTGCGCCACCGCTGAAATTCCTCGTAAGGAAAATCCCAAAAACATACGACTGCGTTTTCGTTACTCATTGTTGTGCTCCATTTCTAATGCTTACTTATATTGGTAGTAAACGAAAGCGATTGTCTCGTCATCTTCATCGGTAATCTTGTAATTGTAGATTGAGCCGTCTGGTTCTGGATGCCAGTCGATCCATTTACCATGCTCCGAAAACAGATGGTCAAGAACGTCGTCAAACGTCTCTAGCCGTGACTCACCGACAACATCACTCCCGAATTCCTCCCGCGAATCTGTGTATGCAATTCTCCAGCTCATCGTTAGTGCTCCCTCGTTAGAAGTTCGGTAATCATCGAAAGCGTTGCAAACGTCTGTGTGGAATCGGGTGCAATGGACTGCATAATCTGATCATATAAGTAGGTTTTGTGACCGTCGTCATATGTCGTCGAGTCAACCAAAATCGCCACAACTGCGGTTAATTTATCAATATCGTTCATCGTTAGTGTTCCTTTACCTTTCTGGTTACCTCAAAATTCCAGCAGGACATCATCCCAATCACTACAGTGCCCATCTCAGCCAGTTCACTTCGCGCCTGAGTTCGCCACGCCGTAAATACCTCTCTGTTCATTTCCTGGGCGGCTCGTTCGCTCGCCTTACAGCAGCGGGTGCGGTTTGCACGGTGAAGCGCTTCAGCGCAATAACCTGTAAAGCAACCTGTGTGATCATCCATATATCGAATCGCGACAATCTGATCATCCTTCATAGCTGCCCATGCCCAACCCGCGCCTTTGTATTCAGATTTTGCTGGTTGTTTTTGCATGTCGTAAATTTTCATCGTTAGTGTTCCTTTAAAAAAATGTTTAACCTGCGTTTGCAGTAAATGTTTAGTTGTCGTCCGCTCGGACGGTCACTCGTATGATTCCGGTAGCACGTTCCTTATCGTCTTCGCTAACAAACCGCCAAATTCCATTGTGTTTCCAACCGTCTACAAATCCGGTTGGCGAATTGTAAACCTCGTCTATTAGCATTGGAGTTGGCTGTCCATCTAGCTGTTTAAGACCCTTGGTGTATACGTTAAAAGTCATTTTCTGGATTCTCCTTCAAAATTTTGGTTTCTTCGGCTGTTAGGCAGTCGTGACAAACGCGGTACGCTCCATCGGAGAATTCATCCAACGCATCATCACCGTAAACGCAGTAAGGCGTGATGTCCTCGTCCAAAGGAATACACTTATCACACCGATCACATTCCATAGACATGCAGTCTGCACAGGAATAGCCATCGCGATACTCTTTTGTCTCTTCATCGAAATGGTCAGCACCTACGCGATTCACAAACCGCCCGCTTCCAAACGCAGTGTCTTCATTGCAGTAGACGCACCGACTTCCCACATCTACTACTGCGTACTTCTCGCCAGCATAAATCACTGTCTTACTCATCATTAGTGTTCCTTTTAAAAATGTTTAACCTGCGTTTGCAGCCCTGTTGGCTTCGACTTCCATCTCCAAAACTTCCTTCAGGCTCTCATGCGTTAAACTCCAGTCCATGTCATCACCTATATGCACTATGTCCTCCCACTCTTTCTTAGAAATTTCCATCCTGAGCGTTGGTTCATGGTCGAAGAAATCCTCCTTGACCCACCATGCTATGATGATTTCATCCTCTGGATTCATGCGTTGCAAATACTCTATTGCTGTTTTAACCTGCATCTTCAACCCCCTTTATTTCGTCGATATAATCGACCCATTCAAGTCCAACTAATTCGGTTAATTCATCAATTGTCATCGTTAGTTTCCCTTCCGTTTACGGTGCGCGATTCTAATTCTCGAACGCAATACCTGATTTCAGCCATATCGGTGAAAAAGTTGGTTGTGCCTTCCTCGGACTCCTCCCAGCAGGCTGAGCCACACGTCGGAGAGTTGACGTAATCCATCCCTTCTAAATTGAAACGATACTCACAATCCACACGCATCTCGTCTGCCCACTTTAGAACCACGCTTAGCAGTTCATTGTTAGTGTAATGCGTACACTTTGCAGCGGTCGTATCGTTAATAGCTTTGCGTGTTTTGTCTTCACGCCATTTGCGAATCTTGTAAGTGTCCATGTTAGTGTTCCTTTAAAAGTTAAACCTGAGAAATTAAACCTGCCAACTTAAACCTGCCAACTTAAACCTGCCAACTTAAACCTGCAAAGTTAAACCT
>JAKUOW010000273.1 GCA_022451045.1 Pirellulales bacterium
TTATCATTTGGGGTGGTGAATTTGGAAGAACACCTCAAGGTGAACCACGGGAAACACTCGGTCGTGATCATCATATTGAAGCATATTCAATGTGGCTTGCCGGTGGTGGAATCAAAGGTGGTGTCACGGTGGGTGAAACCGACGAACTAGGGTATTACGGCGTGAAAGATGTCACGCACGTTCATGATTTGCAAGCAACTGTATTGCATCTGCTTGGTCTGGACCATCTAAAACTTACATATAAATTCCAGGGCCGTGACTTTAGACTTACGGACGTCGGTGGCCACCTTATTAAGCAGATCATTGCCTAAGTGGCCGATGGATAGATATTGGCACCCATTTAATTCCGATAAGCCGTGTTGGCTTGTTAGGCAATGATGTCGTGAATAACGTCGCCGTGCACATCGGTCAGCCTGATATCCCGACCGCTGAATCGATACGTAAGATCGGTGTGATTCAATCCGAGCAAGTGAAGTATGGTGGCATGTAGATCATGCATTTCAACAGGATTCTCAACTGCCTTGTAGCCCCAATTGTCAGTTGTTCCGTACGTGATGCCTTGTTTTACACCACCACCGGCTAACCACATTGAGAATCCGTATTCGTTATGATCTCTTCCGTCGCGACCTTGAGCAAATGGAGTTCGGCCAAACTCACTACCAAACACAACAAGTGTTTCATCCAGCAAGCCTCGACGTTTCAGATCAAGGATCAATGCTGCCGTAGGCTGGTCGACCGCTGCGGCATTTCTGTTGTGGTTACCCGTTAAGTCACCATGTGCATCCCAGCGGCTGTATCCATTGGTCATTGGAATGAGTAACTCGATAAATCGCACTCCGCGTTCCACCATACGTCTGGCAATCAGGCATTGTCGTGCAAAGGTCTTCGTATGACCGTTTGTTGAATTCACGCCATACAGGTTTTGCGTTTCTTCGGTTTCACCCGAAATGTCCATTAGCTCAGGAATTGCAACCTGCATACGCGCCGCTAATTCATAGTTTTCAATGGCAGATTCCAGTGCGTCGACGGAGCCCGTATTCCGTAGTGAAGTGGCGTTCAGTTTTCTCACTAAACCACGTTTGATTTGCTGTAATTGCAAGTCTCTTTCATTTGGATTGATGTTGGCCAATGGTGTGCCGTTCGCATTCAACAATGAACCTTGATATACGGCCGGTAGAAATCCACTACTGAAGTTGTCCAATCCACCAGATGGGATTTGACCACCATTTAGCACGAGAAAACCTGGAAGGTCATTGTTTTCGCTTCCCAGGCCGTATGTTACCCAGGCACCCATGCTTGGCCGGCCTTGAACACCATGGCCACTGTGCAAAAAATAATTGGCTGAAGTGTGTTCGGGAAACTTGGAAGTCAGAGAGTTTATGATGCAAATCTCATCCATAACACCTGGGTGTTCATCGTCACCAACTATGTAAGGAAACAGATTACTGGCCCAATTTCCACACTCACCGCGTTGTTTGAATTGCCACGGAGACTTAAGAACCGTGCCAATGTTATCGAATTGTGTCTTTTCCAGTTTCCCGATGGTTTGTCTTGGGTCTTTGCCGTTGTACTTAATCAGATCAGGTTTGTAATCCCATGAATCGATCTGTGAGACAGCGCCTTCCATGAATAGGAAGATGACCGACTTTGCTTTTGCTGCGAAGTCCGTGGAAATCACGTTTAACGATCCATCAGCAGCCCTGACGTTTTCACGTGCAATCATATCTGCCAAGGCAATAGAACCAAGACCAGCTCCGGCGCGTCTCAAGAAGTCACGGCGCGGCATGCCAGTAAGTAATGGTGCTGGTGTGAGCATGATTTTTGATTAACTGCTGTTAGTAGACGTATATGAAGTCGTTTGCACTAAATAAGGCATGTGCAAAGTCATGCCAAACCTTGATGTCGTTCGCATCCGTGTTGTGATAATCGGCGAGCGACTGAAGGACCTGTTTGCAATTCTCTATGACGACGTGGTTGGCCTCTTTGCCATAGAGTCGTTTATACATTTCCTGTACTTTGGCCTCCGTTGTGTCTAAAGCGTTTAAACCCAATATGGATTCCGCCCATTTATGCGCTTGCTGATAAATCAGTGGGTCATTCATGAGAGCTAATGATTGTGCCGGCACATTTGTTACGTTCCTACTTCCTCTAGTGGTAAACGGGATGGGGAAGTCAAACGTTGTCATCAATGTTGGCAGGAAATTCCGACGCACTGCGATATAAATACTACGACGTCCATTCCCGTCTAGCGGTCCACTTTTAGATGGTGCTCCACGACCCACGACGAATTCAGTAAGTTGTACCGGAATAGGTGGGCCGTGCATCTGAAGATTCAGTTGTCCACTTACAGCGAGAACACTGTCACGTATAACTTCAGCTTCCATTCTCCTAACTGAGGCACGATGCAATAAAGTGTTTTCAGGATCGATCATCTCAGCGTGTTTTGAATTAGGTTGGCTGGATAATCGAAACGTGCTGCTCAGTGCAATTTTCCGAATCAGTCGCTTGATATCCCACTGCTCATCGTGCATAAACTGCCACGCTAAATGATCTAACAACTCAGGATGACTTGGTCGTTGTCCTAGATACCCAAAGTTATCAACACTTCGGACGATGCCTTGGCCGAACATATGATGCCAAACACGATTGACAATGACACGTGCGGTAAGAGGATTGCGTTCATCTACGATTTGTCGAGCCAAGTGCATGCGCCCACTACCACCTGTTTCAACAGGAGTCGCATGGGGAAACGCTGTTGGAATCATGCGAGGTGCTTCATGTGTGGGTTGTTGTGGATTTCCACGATTGAGCACAAATTCATTGACTCCATTCCCATCCATCAGAGATATCGCCGTGCGCGACTGAACCCTGAGCTGCATGATAAGTTGGCTCTTCTGTTGATGGAATTCTTTAGCGAGTTTCTCTAGTTCATTTTTGGCCTGATCGTTGATACGGAATAACTCAGGTTTGTTGATGATCCAATTCAGTATGGCAGCATAGTCTGCCGCATGATCACTTTGAGGCAGCGCATTGTCCGCAAGTAGTTTCACCGAGTGCTGAGTTTTGGTTGCGATATAGTTGATAAGCGCTTCGGAAATATTCGTATCATCTAGCTGGCACGCATCGATTAAGAAACTACTAGGTTTAGCTACCAATTCAGGTTTCTTTTCAGCTTGAACAACGACTTCCACACTCAGTGGTTTACCAGGTAAGGCACCAAATTCGACATGAGCACGATGGGCATCCGTTTTTGTTAGGTTTTGTTCCACCCATGCTCGCTTTGTATCAAATTTGGCTCGTACATTCTGATGTATGGGCCCGGCTACCATGAGATAAGAGTCTGCACCAGCGTAGACTTCTGCAGCACCGGAGACTAGATAAAAAATCCGGCGTGAATCAAGCGAGGTCTTTGGTGTCCGCAGCATTCTGCCTGCTCTGGCAAAAGCCTGTAAGTTGCCGCTGTCTTTTTCATTAGTTGGATGTAACTGTAGTACGTCCCAAAATGAGTCTTTGATGGCAGCTCCGTACTCGATGATTCCAACTACGGGATTATCAGGTGAACCGATGACCAACTCCCCTGCTCTTTCCGGCCTATTTCCAAACGTATAGCCGTCTTGCATAAAGCTATCGGTCTCACCATGGCGATAGTCAGCAATAATCTCGACTCCCTTCAAGGCCGCGTTAGCAAGCTCCTTCTGTTGTTCAAATATTTTTGCTAATTCACCTAGTTGTTTACGTATTTCATCCTGAGTTGGCTGTTCAACTGCAATCGCCAATGGATGTAAAATGTGGGTGATGTCGTTTCGTGCTGACCGGATCTCAGTGACCCACGGATGAGCTTCAGTATCGGATTCTTGGGGTTTCTTGCTTTTTAGAATGTCGACGGCAGCAGTGATTTCATCCCGCATTCTATTCACAGAAGGTGCAAGCGCAGCCGACAGACTACTGGCAAGCTCATGCTTATAAGATGCTTTTGCTAGTTCATATGCTTGCGCAATATTGCGGTTGTGTTCCGCGGTCTCAAATCTCACTTGTCGAAAGTTAGAGCTGAGGATGAATCCACTCAGGGCATAGTAATCCTGTTGGGTGATAGCATCGAATTTATGATCGTGGCATCTTGCACAGGCAACCGTTAGCCCCAAAAAGGATTTGCTCAAGACGTCGATTTTATTGTCAGTACGATCACATTCATCCTGACGGAGGTTTACCGGTGCGTGTACTTCTTCTCCAAGAAATGCCCAACCAGTTGCTACCACAGATTGATTTGCACCTGTAACGGGATTCAGTCGTGGCTGTTTCAAAAGATCGCCCGCAATGTGTTCCATCACGAATTGGTCATACGGAACTCCGGAGTTGAAAGCGTCGATCAGGTAATTCCTGTAGTGCCAGGCATTGGCAATTAGGAAGTCACTCTCA
>JAKUOW010000274.1 GCA_022451045.1 Pirellulales bacterium
GCATCCGAACCACCCGGAAATGCACTTAACTTGGGACGGAATCCTAATTCAGATTCCGCAGCATCCAGAATCGCATTAATCATGGCGTGATCCTGCGGCACTTGCGTTGGAGGGAACCAGTCCATCGGTGCCTCTTCAAATTCTAATTCGAAAGTAACACTCTCGTTCACCTGTCTATAGCCATCCAGGCATGATTCGATATCAGCTCGCAACTGCTCGCGCGTCATTCCTGGTAACGTCCGTATATCACATTCAAACTCCGCTACTCCCGGACATACCCCATAGCCAACACCGCCATTCACACTAACGGCTAAGTTGATGGTCGGAGCAGGGCACAGAGGATGTGGCGTATAGGTCAATCGCAAATTCTGCTTTAGATGCAATATGACCTCGGACATGCACACGTTGGCGTTTAAAGACGGCAACCGGTCTGTAAGGCTGCTGTGCATTTGCGTGCCGTGCACCTGAATCTTGAAACAACTTATCCCTCGCGAAACCACATGAAGAAATTCAAATTCCGGGCCATCAATTCCACAAGGCTCACCAAGTAGCGCGATATCGGCCTTGATGCCATACTCTCGGGACAAAAACCCGGATCCAAATTCCATCGTCCTTTCTTCATCTGCGTTAACAACCAACAACACGTCACCAAACAATCGGGATCTATTCTGATGAAGTGCCGCTAAAGCATAAACGCTAGCAGCGACTGCGCCTTTCATATCTGTTGTACCTAGCCCATACATTTTCCCATCTCGAATTTCCGGCGTCATTGGATCTGTATTCCATTTGTTTCGGTCGCCAATGGGCTTAGTATCACTGTGACCGCAAAGCATTACGGTCGGGCCAGCGGAATTGCCGTGGACTCGCACGATGACGTTCGGCCTGTCCGCGTGCGCTCCGACAACTTCAATCTCTTGATCAATTCCTAGTCGAGACAACTCAGCAAGCACAACTTCAACGACTGCCCGCTCGTCACCGGGCGGATTGGGACTCGGTGTGCTGACAAGAGCTTTCGTGAATTGAATTAATGATTCACGCCGTTCATCTATAAAACTACTTAAGGAATCCACAGTTAAGTCCAAAAGGGGTATGGAGTACACGTACCAAAACGGCCAATTCAATGCTGGCTATTTTAACTCTTTTACTTTGACAATACTTATTTACGTCAGGGTAGCCTTCGTAGCATAACGATCGCTGGACTGGGTACTATATGAAATGCAATAAGAGGGTGTTCGGACAGCACACAGCCGGGGAACTAAACCTCGCCCCTGCTACAAATACAAATACGCTTAAGCCACATGAACAGGTTATCAATACAGCATCCGGGCTTTGCGTCACTACATCTACCATCACCGCTTTAGAGCTCCCTTCTTCAACCATGCGACGAGATTCCGGAGTACAACCAGCGGTTGGCAGTTACCGCTTCAATATTTGTGACGCCGGCGATTAGGTAAACGCATTTCCGATCCATCCTAAATTAAGACAAAAGTCGACTTTTGGAATGCCGTCGGTGATAGCAGTTCGTCTTTTTCCACAGAACGGTTCGCAGATATCGTCTGTATTCTTCAAGGCGGTGTAACAAAGGGGGGTCTTCTGTATCAGTTAACGAACTGCAACCTTATCCATCGTGTCCATCCACCGTTGCACCTGCAACGCATCCTCATAACGTGCTCCGAGCGGAACAGATTGCTCACCACGTACCACACGCAAAAAGCACCGCTGCTCTTCAGCCATCATGCCGGTCGCCCCAAACTCGTCAGCCATGATCTCTAGTGCCATCGGCCATTCCGCGACATCACTCCACAATTCCATCGGGCGGGGATTCGGTTCAATACGTGCCGCCCAGCCGTCGCCAAACACCTCCGTGCGGTCGATACCGCGTGGGGCCATACCCTGGGGTGTGAAATAGCTGGCGGCAAATCGGCCAACAACGCCACTAGGCCAAAGCATCTGAGCGTTTGCCAAATCAATCTCACCGTCTGACGTTAAGTGATACTGACAGCTAATCTCCCGTGGCTCCTCCCCTTCTACAAGTACTTGCGCACAATACAAATCGTGGACCATGGCCGCATACAGAGGGTTTTCTCCTGCGAAGTCCTTCACGATCGATGCCGGTCGATGGCGGACAGCATCAATATGATGAAGCCCACCTCGCTGATGGACTTCCGCCCTAAGTTGTTTGAACTCGCTATTGAATAGCAAGATATGTCCGATCATTAGTCTGTTAGGATCGTCTTCGATCAGAGTCGCTAAACTCATCGCCTCATCCATATCTTCGGAAATCGGCTTTTCCAATAACACATGCTTGCCTGCTTCAAGCAACTGTTGCGTAACGCGAACATGTTCGCTCGTCGTACATGCAACAATCCACGCATCAGCCTCACATTTCTCGATAGCCGTGGTTAAGTCAGTAAACCCCGGCACATCCGGTAGGTCCTGATTCAAGGCCTCAACGCTCTCTGGCCGGCGTGCAACAACGCCCACCAGTTCCGCACATTCAATTCCATCAAGAGTTAGAGAGTGAAGGCGTCCAAATCTACCCAGTCCAACAACTGCACACTTCACCATGCTTCACCTGTAATTACGACGTTTCCCGATTAAAAACATCTGCTGAGCTCAAATATTGTCAGCGCAGATATATATTGTCTGTCTTTTTAACATGAATGCAGGGAAAATGTGCCATTGCTTTGCTACGCATTTGTCACTAATTTGATTCCAAACACACTTTTTATATGTACTTCTGAGTTATCATTATCTCCAATACAAAACACAAACCAACGCGGACACTTGGACTGTGGGCTGTTATTGCCATCAGTCTCTCTTCGATGCTGGGGTCTGGAGTATTTGTCTTACCGGCCTTTGCCGCAAACACCATGGGTGATGGGATTTGGCTTGCGTACCTGTTCGCAGCAACGGTTGTTTTGCCGGCAGCATTATCAAAATCGGAACTCGCCTCGGCTATGCCGAGTTCTGGCGGCTCTTATGTCTATCTGGAACGCACGTTCGGTCCATTCTTCGGAACCATTAGTGGGATCTGGCTCTGGTCTTCCTTCCTGCTGAAGTCTGCATTTGCACTTATCGGCTTTCAGGCCTACTTGTACGTTGTGACACAAGCGCTAAATCTGGAGGTGGAACCCACCACACTTGGATTGATGTTCCTAATCATCATCGTAGTGTTGAACATCCTTGGTGTGGCCAAAATCAAGGTAGTTCAGTCGATCATCGTGGTGATTGCAATTACATCAATGATTCTCCTTTGTATCGCGGCCTTATTGTCTGAAGGCGCTGACTTATCCAAACCGGTCGCCAGCACAGCCTTCGACAAGGGGTTTTGGTCGTTGGCTGAAACGGCCGCTCTCGTATTTGTCGCGTATGCCGGTGTCACAAAAATCGCGGCAATTGCCGGCGAGGTAAAGTCACCTGCCAAAACATTACCGCGAGGTATGATCATTTCGCTAATCATTGCCGCGGCGGTATACAGTCTGGTTGGCTACAGCATCATGGCAGTTCTACCGCAAAATTGGTGGCTGGACTCACAAGGAAGCATCATCGAAAACCCAATTTATCACTTTGCAAAAGCCGTTGGAGGCAAAGGAGTGGCTCTTAGCATTGCCATTCTGGCAATATTCACAATGGCGTCTATGGCCCTTTCAGGTGTCCTTGCTTCATCACGGTTTGGTTTTGCCATGGCCCGTGACAACCTATTACCTCAAGCTCTTGAAGATGTGAACCCGCAATTCGAAACACCTCATGTCGCCATCGTAATTACTGGTGCACTCATGGCAGGTGCGATTGTTTGGTTGCCTGTTGAAGACATTGCCAAACTGGTCTCCGGTGTTCAAATCATGGTATTCACATTGATTTGTTTTGCATTGATCGTCCTAAGAATGACTGTCTATCGAGAAGAAGGAGAAAATCGCTGGTACCGACCAAAGTATGAAAGCCCACTGTTCCCGTGGATGCAAATCTGGGGAATATGCGGTGGCGCTTACTTGCTGTATACCATGGGTAGTAATGCCGTAATCGGCGCCAGCGCAACGGGTATTGTTGGCATTCTGATCTACTTCGGCTATGGCCGCTATCATGTCATCGATCAACGCACTCCCTACCAACGATTTAAGTCCCGACTGATGACTCCTAACAGCGAACATCATGCAGACGCCGCTCGTAGCATAGAGGGATTTCGTGAGTTAATGAAACATCCATCCCAAGACGAACATAACCGCCGGGCCGCGGCATTTCATGCTGCAGACATGGGCGGTAAGAATCATCTCACACTTCTGGAATTCCAACGAGCGA
>JAKUOW010000275.1 GCA_022451045.1 Pirellulales bacterium
TGGGTTTAGACGCGTGATGCTTATGAGCCCCTGCTGTACACCATTGCCCAACGTACGCATTCTAATCGGACGAACGTTTTCAGATTTTTCCTGAGAAACAATAACGACTTTTTGTTCTGGCCACTCTAGTGGCAATGTAATTGTCGCGGAAATTCCCGTCGTCAGTCCCGGGGATGTTATCTCCATACCAAATCGCCATCGCTGACTCTGAGGATGTACGAGACTGACATTTTCTCGTGCGATAACATGCTTTGTCGGTCGTTGATTCGGAGGTTGTGCCAATAATTCACTGGAATACCGACTCGTGAAGAGCAGAGTTGAAATTGCTATAAGGGCTAAAAATATTTTTGACATCATGTCGGTCTTTTTATTGCTGAGCGTTAGAAAATGATCGCGATGAATCCATGCCTATTAATATAAAAAAGACCAGCTTGTTTTTCACCACAAGCTGGTCTAAGGGATCGATTCGTCTTACGACGATCGGGATTATTCGTTGCTATCCTCGTCGTCAGAGTAACCGGTTTGCCTCAGCTCCTCTTCCTCCTGGATAATAATTCGCGGAGTGACCATCATCATCATGCTGTTCGAATCGCGACCGATACCAACGTTTCTAAACAGTCGGTTGATATACGGTAGTTGAGCCAGCATTGGCACGCCACGTTCTTCACGACCTTCACTGAGTCGCTTGATACCGCCAAGCAATACCGTACCACCGTCAGGAACATTCACCGTAGTTGAAACCGTGGTGAAGTTAAACGTCGGTAACTGGACAGTCGTACCTTCCTGTGTAACGACCTCGTTGTTCCGCGTGGTTGGATTGCCATCTGAATCCAACACCGTTTCACCGCTACTGGTGGTCGTGCGACCATCGAATGTGAATTCATCCACGTCGCCAATTTGGCTGAAGAACGGAACCAACGTCAGACGACAAGACCGGCGATCATTTGATGCCACCGCCTGTACGCTCAGTGACGTTCCTTCGTTAAGGACAGCGATAATTGGCTGGTGTGCTACAGCAAAGTCACCGACCACAGGCTCCAACCCCATCACAAATGGACGTGTCGATGCGTCAGCAATCGAAGCAGTCTGACCATTGAAAAGAGTTACCTTTGGAGCGGTCATCACATTACTTCGTCTGTCACCCTGTGCAGCCTGCAGCAGGAAGAACACTTCAATATCCGAGAGTATAGCAAATCCGAAGTTTGCCGCCGAACCTGCGTCAAAACCACCGAACATCGGAACAGCAGAGTTGAATGCATTGCCCTGGTCAAACACAAGGTCGAGGTCAACCGTCGGGCCGGCTTGGTCATAACCGATCAGAACGGAACTGCCTGAGTCATCCTGAATATTATTTGGATTCACGTTGTCATCAATTTCAAAGTCAAAGTCGATACCGATTCTTTCATAAAAGTTATCGGTCAAAGTAATAAAGCGAACCTCGATCGTGATCTGCAATCCCTGTTGTTCACGAAGCTGTTCGAGGAGATCTTGGATCTCTTCATGTACATCGTGCGTTTGCGTAACTACGAGACTAAAGGTCGAGCGAAATTCCTTGATTACACCATTACCACCGCCGTCTTCCCAGCTATCCGGCTCGATCGTGGTTGTAATCAGGTCGATAAGAGACTGGAAGTCTGCCATGGCAGCACCTCCGCGGCCCGTATCCAAGCCCGCTCCGGGTGCGGATAGCGACGAGGCACCAGCACCAAGACCACCAGTGGCCTGCGCCATAACACCATCTGTATTTGGCATTGTGCCAGGCATCGTGTAGTTGGAAGCTGTAAGTGCTGACATAGAGTTACCAAAAGCACCTTGTGTCCCTTGACGTTGGTAAGCAGCTCGAAGTGCTGTTGGAATACCAAAGTCATTTGACGGACTGAAGTTTGGCACATTGATTACCAAGTCGGCAACGTTGTAAACCTGCTCGTATACATCCGTTTCTCTCGCCTGTTCACTAGTGATCAAGAGCACTTCGTTACGGATAACAAATCCGAGCTGAAGCTCCTCGAGAATCAGGTTCAGTGCACTTCGTAGTGAAACAGGTTCTGAAAGGCTGATCGTTACAGGCGTATCACTCGTCACACCTTCTGCAGCCAGTCCCTGACGATCAAGGTGAGCGTTGATGCCCGACATGCGTGCAAGTGTTTCCAAAACCACGGCTAACGGGGTTGCGGTGAAATTAACATCCACCTGTTGTCGCAATGCCTGTTCAATCTTAAGTCCGGCTTCAGATAATCGCGTGCGATTTCGCTGCATCATTTTGCGGCGATTGCGAGTCAACTGCCCCCAGTCTCGAGCCTGGTCAAATACCAGAGGATTCTGATCAATAAATGTCACGGAAGCAACATCCACGCTATTCATGGTCTCCCAGAACTCATTTTCCTTGAGATCCGTTAGTCCTTCATTAGCTGCAATCCGCTTTGCAAATTTGGCTTTCCATTCGAGGTTCTGTACAACGGCCTCTTCCGGAGCTAGTTCCTTTGCTTGCTTTGCGATTACTTCGGCTTCACCGTAACGACCTTCATCAACCATACTGTTGAATCGCTCAACCATCTTGGCGATCTCTTCCCGCACTTCCTGAGTCCGTTCTCGATCGGACTTAATGAGCTGAAGTGTGGCTGCACGATCCTCGTCCAGGATGATGTCCGCCTCGTTACGTTTAATAAATTCTTCAAGACTCACAATACTGCGATCGACGATTGCCAACAAACGTTTCTTATTGGTTTCATCCAGTTCTGCCGCGTCGACTCGCTCATGCAGTCGGAGTAATTCCTCAAGTGCTGCGCGAGGATCCTGATCGGCAAGATCTTCTGCCTCGCGTTGCTCGGCCATAATCTCGGTGAATAGTTTTTGGCGAATGAGTCGTTCGCGAGTATCAAGCTGGCTCAGCGGATTCTCGTTTGCAACTACGGGGTTCGACGGCGCTGTGCTTAGTGCCAGTTGTTGCAACTTTTGCTGTATCTGGCTTCGCAGCGCAGGATCAACATTATCTTTGAACGCCCACGCTTCCCGAAATTTCTTCGTAGCCGCTGTACGATCTTGCAATTCAAGAGCCGCCAGACCTTCGTCATAGAGCTTTTGAGCCTGTTGACTGATATTGGTGTTACCCTGGAATGTGGATGTACCACTAGCAAAACGAACAGGTGACTCATCTGTTGATGGGCTGTATGCACCGTTTCGAACATAGCCACCGTTGTTATCCGTGAAATTGGCAGTTACCACCGATGTGCCGTTACCTTTGATGCGGTTTTCCAGCTCGAGGCTGATCTGCCACGGTCGCAGTTCATTACCGGTAAATGCAGCATCGGGAACATTTAGTGATTCTGCATTTGCCAAAGCTTGCTTGGCGGTGTTAAGGTCACCTCGATCCATCGAAGCTTGTGCAATACTCAACAGACGCAGTACTTCATCTTTCTTAGCAATGGCAGTAGCCGAGTTGCCGACTGTCTCCTGACTATTTTGAGCAATAAACTGCAAAACGGCCGTTGGTGTTGCCTCATTCGGCTGATACTGTGTCGGAATACCTTTAGCTTGTTGTGCTAAGGCGCCGGCGGTTTTCCAATCTTTATATTTCAGCAGTGCTTGGGACTGATTGATCAGGAATCGGGCAAAGCGACTATTAAACTCAGCTGGATTCGCCGTGGACTGTGCGTTTTGGCTGAAATAAGACACGCCTTTTATTACATAATCAACCGCGCCGATGTTATCGCCATTACTCGCGGTCGTGATTCCGGTTTTACGGGCAGTTTCAAGATAGGCGGTCGCTGCACGGGTGTCACCAACGGCTAAAGCACGACGAGCTGCAAGCAGAAATCCGTCGATCGAAGCAATTTTGCTGTCCGTGCTGTTAACGGATGCTGGCGTTCCGTTATAACGTTCGCTGAACGCATTACCATTGGCTCCCAAAGCTGTGTTTCCACCAAGTGGTGCGACTTGATCGGCAGGTCCAGCTGCAATAGAACCAGGCTGTTGAACGCTTCGATTGTTTACTCGTGGCTGAAGCTGTGCACTAGCAACACCGGATTGCGACAGATCCGCAGCTAATTGAGCAGTTCCATATTCCCCGGTCTGGAACGAAGCGTTATAGCTGAGGGCCTTGTGATACCATCCGGTAGCGGTTGTTAGATCACCGTTTTGCAGAGCTGCACGTGCTTTGCCAATGGCCGCAGTTGCAAGGGTCTTGTTCTGATTAGACAAACGGCCGATCGCTGAATTCGCCGAGCCAGTTTGTGTGTCTCCAACTCGGAACGTAGTCGGCTGAAC
>JAKUOW010000276.1 GCA_022451045.1 Pirellulales bacterium
GAGTTCGGGGCGGAGATAAATAAACGTTTTCCCCAAACGCCCATCGTAATTTCCCGCTGTTATTCGAACTAACTCTTCCGTGCCGATGGCGGCATTTATCGCCCGGTGAGTTGCTTCTGTTACCTGATTCAAGAACGTACCGTTGATAATGATTTCCATTATCGAATTCACGCCCTCGGGCACGCCTGATTCATCCCCCAGTGTTTCCCGTAGGGTAGGGCAATAGGTTTCGTAGGTGCTCGCAAACAAGAAGCTATACTTGCTGCCAGCTTTTGCAGCACTTGCGGCAACACCACCGGGAAAGGTCGTAATCACGTCTGGATAGGTATCAACTGCATTTGCAGCTTGCTTGGCAGCGTCAATCGCGCTCTCTTGCGTCTTTGACATGAACCACAGATTACCACCCATGATTCCATCAGCATATCCAAACCGTCGGTCCAATTGAAATGCTCCGCCCATTATCGGAATATTCCACATTTTGCGATCGAATTGTGAAATTAAACTTTCATAACCGTCACCAAAATATGCGATCTTTCTCCCGAGACGGAAATAAGTGTCACTCTCTAGCATGTTGAAGCAACGGGCGGTGGGACAGGTTAGGATATTCTGACTGACACGCGAAAGGAGTACACGCTCAAGCGCTTCAACGCGATCTTTTCGAAATCTCGGGACATGAAATTGAATCACCGCGCCGGGCCGGCCATCCGGAGTATCCTTGGCATCGAGTAACTGTTCCACTCCCGATTCACAATCACACATGATGGTACTTGAGGAATGTCCGGTGACGGCATTAATTGCATGCTGTAACCATTCTGAGTCTCTCGCAGTGATCAAAAGGCGTGCATAGATACTGCGGAAAGCTTCCGCATAAGTATTTTCAACAAGTCGTTCTCGCATTGAAGGTGGGGAATTCATGCTCAAAAAAGTATTGCCCTAAACTGGTTAACATATCCCTAGTTTGGATACTGTTATTTTGGGTTTGCGGGTGTTCGACCGATACCTTCATAGGCTTTCGTCTGTGTGAGAACCTTATCCATATATACATCATGAGACTGTACGGGGATGTGTGGGAAGATTTGGCAATCAAAGGCTACTGCAACTAATGGGGTGTCCAACCGAGCGTGCTCCAGTAGCTTGTCGTAATAGCCTTTGCCGTGGCCAGCACGACCGCCGGAGGAATCGAATCCGACGCCCGGTACCATGATTAGATCAATATCGGTAACGTTAACCTGTTTTTCTGGAACGAGTCTCAAGTCGTCTCTGGGTTCAAGTATGCTGTAGGCTCCTTCTTCCAACTCGTCCATCGACTCGAGGTGAAACAGCTCTAGCTCCCCGTCGACACAATAGGGGACAATAATTCGCTTCCCGCTGTCAATCGCGGTTTGCAGGTCAAAACGAGTCCGCACTTCAGCGCGAACATCCACATAAAACATTACAGTGTCAGCCGCGTCGTACTCTGGAAGAGCCATAAATCGCGACATAATTTCACGGCTAATGGACTCTTTATCTTCCTGGGCACGACGATTTGCGTGTGCGGTCTTACGAATTTGTTCTTTTAGTTCGGCTGGCTGAAGCGAAGAGTCTGTCATTGATACGTCCTTCCCTGAACTTGGTCGTGGTAATCTCGTACACCGTCGACATGTGGCGTTATAAATCCATTTGCAATACCGTTGCCTACTAGTTGGATTGTTTATACCACAATAGATTACAAAGACAATTAAGCACGCAGGATTTGCTACTGTGCGTCACGGAGATTAAGAAAGCTCAAGCATCAATGAACAGACTTTTGAATTGCATTGTTATGTATTGTGCCTTTGCCTTTTCAGGTGTGTTAATGGCACAAAACAACAGTGGTGACCACATACGCCGATTGCAATTAGAGGCTGCAGAAAACGGTACGGCTGAGTGGGGACACTGGGGCTCACGCCCTGATGTCTATTCAGAGTGGGGTACGCACTCTAATCGTCTTATCCCAGTTTATACACATGGAATTCCAGAAAGACGCTATGCCGGCAAAAACTCGGTCTATCGTGACGAAACGAGACTACAAGAAATATATGGGTACGTGCCTTCGCTGACTGCCAGTGAGGATGCAGTTTACATCGACCAAACGCAAATTTATGAAATGCAAATGGAAGCGAAGCGACACGGGAAGAAATTCATTTTTCTAATCGTGTTTGACGGTATGGACCGAACGACTGCCGATGCAGCACGTGCATTCGTCACTAACCAAAGCCCATCAGTCACACAATTTTTCGGTAAAACGAATCGGCATCGACCAAGTGAATTTGAGATGGTGACGTCGCCGGCATATGGGAAAGCCACGGTAGATGTTGATGCACAGACAGTAGTTATCGATAGAGAGAGTAAGGGCGGCTTCTCTTATGAGCTGGGTCGGCGAACTGTTAGAAGTGCACAGCACTTAGAGTATCTCACCGCTAGATTTCAACCTTTGACCCACGCGTATACCGATTCGGCTTCAAGTGCTACAAGCATGATGGCCGGTATTAAAACTTATAACGGGGCAATTAACGTAACGGCGTCTGGCAAAAGTGTTGAACCTATCGGAATAACGCTGCAAAAAGCTGGGTTTCGAACTGGAATTGTTACAAGTGTCCCGTTTAGCCATGCTACCCCCGCGGCATCTTATGCTATGAACGTTTCACGGAACGACTATCAGGATCTCAGTCGTGATATGTTGGGTCTCACGTCCGTTTCCAGAAATATTCCATTACCAGGGTTAGACGTGATAATCGGGGCGGGATACGGCGTAAACTCAGAGGGAGATGACCGGCAGGGGGGAAACTTTAAACCTGGAAATCGCTATTTTGCGAATTCCTATATGGATGCATTACGTAATGGTGACGCATATGAAATAGTGCATCGAACTCCCGGAAAAATGGGTGCGGCGAAGTTGTTTGCCGCTGCAGAAAATGCGGTGAAAAGTCGGAAGAAGTTGTTTGGTTTCTTCGGGACGGAATATTCCCACCTGCCTTTTCGCACAGCGGACGGCAAATTCGACCCTGTAAAAGGTGGCGCGGCGAGTCGCTATGAAGCTGAGACTTATGATAGCGAGGACATTACCGAGAACCCGTCGTTGGCCGAAATGACGATGGCTGCAATCAAGGTGCTGTCAGCGGAAGACGGCCCATTCTGGTTGTTAGTGGAAGCTGGAGATGTGGACTGGGCAAATCATGACAATAACATAGACAACTCGATTGGCGCCGTACTCAGTGGAATAAAGGCATACCAGGAAATTTCGAGTTGGGTGACCAAGCATAGAGCCTGGCGTGACACAGCAATCATTGTGACGGCAGACCATGGTCATCTTTTGGTTATTAATGATTTCACAGTCTTTCATAGACAAGGGGAATAATTCGTGCCTGTTGAAAAAATAGAAAAGCGGACTCGTTATTTTCATGAATTGTTTGTTTTAGTGTTCGCATACGCAATGTGCTGCGGCACTAGTTATGCACAACGTCCTAATAAGCCACTTGATCGTCTTCTAGAGGATCATTGGAGTTACTCACTTTCGATTTCACCAGTATTTGCGAGTACAGTAGGTGATCGTGGTAATAATGACAAACTAGGGGATGCAACCCTCGCTTCGATTGAAAAGCACAAGGCTCAGTTGCAGTCCTTCATAGCCCGCGCGAAACGTATTGAAACTACTACAAATCTAGACCGTATCAATAAGTCTATTTTCACGCGTCTCTTAAATGACGAGTTGCAGGAAATTGAGTTCGATACTCATCTGATCCCAATAACCAATCGTTGGGGCTTCCACGTGGGTTTTGTTGAGTTACCAAATCGTCACGTGTTTGAATCGGCTTACGACTATCGCGATTACATCGCCCGGCTAAAGGACTATGCGCGTTACAACTCCGAAAATATTGAATTGATGCGAGAAGGTATAAAAAAGGGCATGGTCCTACCAGCGGTGGTACTTGAGGGATACAACGACACGATCGAGCCGCATATCGTCGAAAATCCGATGGACAGCTTGTTGTATACGCCATTTAAGGACTTCAGTGTCGAGTTACCGCCAGAGGAACAACGGGATCTCCGTATAGAGGCTCAAAATGCTATTAAAGATTCAGTCGTACCAGGATTTAAAGCTTTTCTTGAATTTATGAATGTGGAATATTTACCGGCATGTAGTGGTAGCATTGCCGCCTCGACATTGCCTAATGGTCGGGCATACTATCGGTATCGTGTGAAACACTACACAACACTTGATCTCACGCACGAGCA
>JAKUOW010000277.1 GCA_022451045.1 Pirellulales bacterium
TTTTGCGACATACTTGAGCGGCTCCATCGTAGACGTGAGTTCCAGTGGATAGATTCCCGGAACATTTTCCAGGCGGCGTTCCTTCTTGGTCTTGTCGGCATTAAAGCCACCTATGAAACTTGGCAATTCCGCCTCTTCTTCACCTGGAAAAAAACAACGCCTTACAATTCCATTTGGAATGTACATGAGCATCAGTTTTTTGCTTGGAGTGGCGCCATTAGTCACTTTTTCATCTGCATGCAGTAACGACGGCATAAAAGGGAGAGTAAGGACGGCTCCCTTCGTTTTTAGAAAGTTGCGACGATTCAGGTGCATTGCGCAGTTAAATCCTATTGAGGTTTCTGTAAGGTGTTTATGAATTACTAGCTTAACAAGCCATCGATAATATGACCCGGTGATATTGGTGTTGGCCGTGCAAGTCGTGGTAGGTAGGTGGCGTGCGGATCAACACCCATTGCTTTGTAGATAGTTGCTGCAAAGTCTTCCGGATACCAAGGGCGTGTTGATGGTTCCGTACCTTTAGAATCAGTAGCACCAATAACCACTCCTTTTTTAACTCCGCCCCCCGCCAGTACCGCACAACCAGCACTTGGATAGTGATCCCTACCTGCTGTCTTATTAATCTTCGGAGTACGACCAAACTCACCCATTGCAACCACTAGTGTCGTATCTAACATGCCATGCATTTCAAGATCATCCAGCAGCGTCGAGAGAGACATATCAAACTGCGGTAAGTTACCGGGGCCCTTATATTCATGCCATTTAGAGTCTTTGGGAATCGCACTTGGACGATTCGCAAAGGACATCATGCTATCAAACAACCAGCCATGATTGTCCCAGGTCCCGTTGGTAGTACCGTCACCAAACAGACCGCCCTGAACAGCATGGTTTATCGTGACAAATCTGGCGCCTGCCTGGATTAATCGACGACCGAGCAATACACGCTGGCCGTAGATATTCATCCCGTATCGCTCACGCAGTTCCAAAGGCTCTTCGTCGAGATTCATGGCCTTTTGCATACGACCACTTGTAAGTAAATCGACCGCCTCGGTCGCAAACTTGTCTTGGGACAAAATCGTATCGTCTTCAACTTCTGCCAGGCGACCAAGGTTGTCCAGCTGTGCAAGCATCGATTGTCGATTCTCAAAACGGACTTTTTCCAACTGGAGCTCGCCAACACGGACTTTTGGATTAACTGGGTCACCCTCGATATTAAAGGAAGCATGAGCTGCGCCTAAATAACCCGTTGGTGTGGTGTACCTGGCCGCCGTTGGCAACCCGAAGAATGAGGGCATCCCTTTAGCCCGCGGGCCAAGGATCGTGGAAAGCAGGCACCCAAAATTCGGGTAGTACTGACCAGTCGCTGCTGGAAACATACCACTCGTCACATGCTGTGAGCCGGTAGAATGAGAACCACTACGTCCCCGCCATGACCGAACAACGGCAACTTTGTCCATACGACTGGACATGAGAGGCATTTTCTCGCAGATTTGAACACCCGGTACATTCGTGGAAATAGGATCCCACAATCCACGAATCTCAGCCGGAGCATCAGGCTTCGGATCAAACGTCTCATAATGGCTCGGGCCACCTGCGAGGAACAGAAAGATACAGGACATCTCGGACCTAGCACCTGCAGCCGTTTCTGCTTCCAGCAACTGCGGCAGATTTAAGCCAAACATGCCGGCACCAATTTGCAACGCGTTACGCCGCGAAAACTGATGAGCCATCTTTCCTTCAGAACAGGTCATTTTTTAATACCTTTATATAGGTAGTGACTACACGAGCCTCAGCCAATAATTTGATGTATTGGCGCACCATGATCAATATCAAGTCGCTTTTGGCCGGGCACCTCTAGTTTACGCGAGTCCAGGCCACATTGATGCAGTATCGTTGCGTGAATATCAGTTACATAATGGCGATCTTCCGCAGCGTGAAACCCAATTTCGTCTGTTGCACCGTGTGCCACACCACCTTTGATACCACCACCGGCCATCCAAACTGAGAATCCATACGGGTGATGATCGCGACCGTCGGATCTTTCTGCTCCCGGCGTTCTACCAAATTCAGTAGCCCACACAACAAGTGTTTCATCGAGCATGCCACGTTGCTTGAGGTCCTTCAGTAAACCGGCAATCGGCTTGTCGACACGTTTGCAATTACGAGTGTGGTTATCTTTGAGTTTGCTGTGCGCATCCCAACCGCCCCCGCCTCCGCCGCCGTCATAAATCTGCACAAAGCGTACGCCTTGTTCCACCAGACGCCGAGCGGCAAGCGACTGTTGAGCCATGCCTTTGGTCGTTTTATCGTCCATCCCGTACAGATCGAGGGTCGCCTGCGTTTCAGCGCTAAAGTCCACAATTTTTGGCACAGACATTTGCATTCGAAACGCAAGCTCATGGGCTTTTATTCGAGCACGCAGGTTTGCATCATCCGGGTATTCTACTGCCGAAATATTGTTCAGGTCTTGAAGCAGATCCAACTGATGACGTCGCTCTTTGCGGCTGATTTTATCTCCAGGTGTACCGAAGGGTAGTGGATTCCTTGGATTGATGGTCATTCGCACGCCGGAATGCTCCGGTCCAAGATAACTTGCGTCATGTGCACCGACACCACCACAACAATCGCCGGGCGGAGGTCCCATTACCACAAATTGCGGTAAATTCTCATTCAATGAGCCGAGACCGTAATGCACCCATGAACCGATGGACGGGTAAAACCCATCAAAAATATGACGACCGGTGTGGAATTGCAGTTGTGCAGCATGGTCGTTGTCGGTCGTCCACATTGACCTCACCACCGCGATGTCATCAATGCAGTCACCAACATGCGGCCACCAGTCACTTACTTCGATCCCGCTATGGCCACGCTTTGAATATCCAATCTGCATTGGATAAACCGTCGCCATTAGATCACGTGGCACACCGCTGAAGTCACGAACATTCTTTCTGTAGAAGGGTGAATCCAACACCGTGGATTTATATGGCGACTCTTCAATCGTAAGACCAGCATACTTGTTCAAGGCAGGCTTCGGGTCGAAGGACTCCATGTGGCTAGTGCCACCATTCATGAAGAACCAAATCACACTTTTTGCCCTTGGAGTAACATGTGGCAGTTTCGCGGAATCTGCCCCCTGCAGTTGACCGTCAAGCAAAGCACCCAGAGCCAGTCCGGTAAACCCTAGTCCACAATCAGCAAGAAACTGCCGCCTCTGCTGACGCCCACATGTAAATTCGATCTTCATATTTCACGATTACCTTACTGTGACAAAATCGTTATGCAACAAAAGCACGTGGATCAGGTTTTCTCGTGCTCTTGCATCGGCCGCGGTAGCCGGTGCGCGTTTCGCGGTACTACTCCCTATAAATTTTTCCGAGTCGTCGTTCGCAAGCAACTCCGCATGGTCTTGCAGGAATGTCTGACAACGCGCAAGCTCTTTTTTTGATGGTGATCGTGAAAGTACCGCCTCAAAGGCAAGCCTAACAAATGCGTCGTCCGTCTCGGCTGATTCGGATAGCTTTGCAGCTATTATTCTAGCACTATCAAGTGTCAGTCCACTATTCATCATCGCCAGTGACTGGTGCGGTACTACACTTTCTTTGCGTCGGTAGCATGAATTCGGGTCGGCCACATCAAACACCTCGAGCATATCCATTTTCTCATTCGGTGTATTTCGAAAGTACATACTGCGTCTGAGAATATTTTCGCCATCTGTTTCCGGAATCTCCGGACCACCACGTGTTAAATCGAGTTGTCCGGAGAGATAAAGTACGCTGTCGCGTACGACTTCTGCTTCCATACGCCGGGAATTCATTCGCCAAAAGTAGATATTCTGAGGATCCTTCATCAAGTCCTCGGATGATGACGAGCGTGTTGACATTCGATATGCAGCGGAAAGAACGATTTGCCGGTGAATCGGTTTCATACGCCAGTCGTTGTCGATCAATTCAGCCGCCAGCAAGTCGAGCAGAGCAGGGTGCGTCGGCTTTCTACCATTGAGCCCGAAGTTTTCCGTCGTCGCAACCAGTGGTTGGCCGAAGTGCCTGTTCCAAATATGATTCACAGCCACGCGAGCTGTGCGCGGATTATTGTCACTGGCAATCCAGTTAGCCAGTGCCGTTCTTCGGCCGGTACTCGTCTTCGCGTGCTGCGCGCCAAGTGGCTCAAAGGAGTCTACAGGTGACTGTACTGCTGCACGCGCCGCTTGCAACTTATTCTCTGCTGCTTCAAGAGCTTTTTTCTGTTCCTC
>JAKUOW010000278.1 GCA_022451045.1 Pirellulales bacterium
TTTTGCAATGACAAAAACGTTCAAAACATCCATTTTGCTGTTTTTTATTATATTGTGGTTAATTATTGTTTGATTAATGGGCTTTAACGCAATGATATAAACTAAGTAAAAGTAGGCTGTGTAAACTAAGTTGCGACCATTAGAGCGCTAAGCCGTGAATGATTCAGTAGTAAAATCCCTGTCACCAAGACAAATGGCGCAGCTCATCGGAGCGAGTGAGTCCTCCGTTAAGAGATGGTGTGATACGGGAAGAATTCCGAGCACATTAACACCTGGAGGTCATCGAAAGATTGACGTCTCCACGCTGCTAGGATTTGTTAAATCTTCCAAGTATCAGTTAGTTCAGCCCGAAATCCTCGGTATCAAGAATGCATCAATCGACCATTCTGATAGCGAAGTTACGCAACAGATCATCTTTGATGCCTTAACCTCTGGTCACATTGACGAGGCGTTTATGCATACCTCGTTAGCCTTTATTGGCGGGCAAAGTCTACCAAGCCTGCTAGATGAAGTAATTACACCAGTGTTTGCAAGAATCGGTGACGAATGGGAGTGTGGCGAACTACATGTGTATCAGGAGCGCATCGCATGCAGAAACTTATCACAACTACTTCTTCGTTTAAGAGCTCTTATAACTATTAATCCACATGGCCCAATGGCTATTGGCGGCACATTATCTGGAGATCCCTATGAACTCCCATCGTTAATGGTGGAATTATTGCTGCTCGATGCCGGCTGGAAGGCGAACTTTCTAGGAGCAAACCTACCTTCACAGAGTATTCTTTCAGCCATCGAGAACCTACGGCCGGAATTGATTTGGGTAAGTGTTAGCAGTATTGATCGCACAGTCGATGCTTTTGCAGCCGATATGGCGGATATCTGGGAAAAGGCGCATGGAATCCCAGTAATTGTTGGGGGACGAGCACTAAATAGCGAAGTGCGAAGGAACATTCGGGCAAGTGTATTCTGTGATAATATGCAGCAGATGCGTGATTGCTTAGCAACGCTTAACACAAGCGCTCGCCGACTAATGATTGAACCTAAAGACAACTAACTGACTTCCACAGTCAAATTGCTGTCTAAGGCACATCTATTTCTTAAACAAATAGTGTTTAACGACCCATTCTTGGCCTTCTGCAAAACCAAACAGCTCGGCAACAGCCAAAAAGAAAATACGCCAACGATTAAACCACCGTTGACTATCCTTACCATAGTGTTCGCCTAAACAAGCGAGAACTTTCTGCTTATTCTGATCAATCAATTTCACCCAAGCTTCGGCAGTTAGCTGGTACTGCTTACCATCCCAAAGCCAGGAATCCTCTAGTGTCCAGTCGTGTGCTATTTCCGGGAGCAACGTCGCTGACGGCATTATTCCACCGGTGAAAAAATATTCAGACATCCAGTCGGACGGCCCTTCCACGTCAAATAAATATGTTTTTTCTCGATGACAAAACACATGAACAAAAAGTTTTCCTTCTGGGGTCAGCCAATCCCACATACGCTCAAATAACATCTCATGATTCCTTACGTGTTCGAACATCTCGATCGATACGATCCGGTCAAAAACACGTTTGGGTGCAAAGCCATTGATATCTGCAGTAATTACTTGAATCCGGTCAGATAGATTTCTTTCTGCAGCCTGCTTCTCAATAAACTTACGCTGCGGTTGCGAGTTGGATACCGCCGTAATTTGTGAATTTGGAAAAGATTCGGCCATCCACAAAGTTAACGATCCCCAGCCGCATCCTAGCTCAAGAATATTTGCACCATCGTATATCTGCGCACGATCGCAACTAGCTTTCAGCGAATTTACTTCGGCATCATCAAGGCTTTGATCCGATGACTCAAAAAAACAGCAACTGTATTTACGTCGGCTACCAAGAACCAATTCAAAGAACTCAGGGGGCAATTCATAATGCTGTTGATTCGCTGCATCTGTCTCGTAGGCAATTTGCCCCAACTCTGAGCTGTCCGGATAAAGTGACGTAGCACTCTTAATAGCTTTTAGCCTTGCACGACATAAACGACGAATCCCGCGCCGAATGATCCAATCCGGCAATATTCCTCGTTCCGCAAATTCGATACCGACACTGCCGATCATTCACAACTCCTAAATATTTGTCTTTTTCGGCCAAGGAACAAAAGCGGATGTGTGCCTTTGATATTCACGATAATACTCTCCATATGATTCAACCATATGCCGCTCGGTTAATGGTATCCCTGTTTTAAACAGCAACAGATATAGCACTGTCAACGGGTGAATCGCATATAACCAACCATAATTAAACTGCAATGCCAACGGCAGGTAACTGCACCAATGAAGCCATTCAAAGAAGTAATTCGGGTGCCTGGAATACTTCCACAAACCGGACTTACATATCCGTTCGGTGGCGGCTTCTTCAAGCCTTAGTTTTCGATGGAGCGTAAGCTGATAATCTGAAATCGTTAACCCCAGAAGTGATAACGCAGCGACTACAGTCCCGGTAACATCATATATGCTTAGCTTCACCGGCAGCTTCGGTTCAAAAGAGAAAACAACGAACGGTGCGGCGAATAGAAGTGCAAAGATTGCCTGCAATTGATAAAACGCAAACATCTTGGCCTGCGCATTTGCACCCCATTGGCCCTTGGCTTTTTCATAACGAGCATCTTCCGGAAGCACCCGATAACGCAGATACAGAGTCAGACTTAATCGCAAGGTCCAGAGAGACAGGATGGCTATCACTGCATAATGGTGGATGAAAATCTGCAACGGGTTAACCAAAATGAGCGTAACCGCAAAAGCCCCAACACAAAGCGTCCACACCAAATCAACAAGGCTACTTTTGTGTGTTTTTCGCTGCCAAAGCCAAAGCATCGCCATAACAGCCGCACACGAAATGTAACCAAGAACGAGGACTAGCATCTGGCTTGGGCTCTACATTTTTAAGAATGTCAATTGGGCATCAGTGCAACGGCGTTCCGAGAAACCGGCTATACAATACGACAGGTAGTAGTCCCATAACCGGGTAAAACGCTCGTCAAATCCCAAACGTGCTACTTCATCTATATTGTTGTGAAATTTTTCTCGCCATCGAGCTAGTGTTTTAACGTAGTGTTCAGTGATATCACGATAATTAATCAACTGGAGATCTGTATTTTTTTCAATTGCTTGAAGAATTAAGCGGTTGGATGGCAAAAAGCTTCCTGGGAATACAAATTCGCGAATAAAATCCGTCCCACGACGATATGTTTCAAAGATTTGTTCGCGAATAAGAATTGCCTGAATAAGCCCTTTACCACCTGGCTTAAGCAAACGATCGCAAACGGAAAAATATTGGGGCAGAAACTTTTCCCCGACCGCTTCGATCATTTCGATAGATAACAATTTGTCGTATTGCCCATCCAAATGCCTGTAATCCGAGTTCACCGGAGATACCAACGCCTCGAGCTTCTCCGCCTTTACTTTCTCATTAACGTGATTGAATTGTTCGGTAGAAATTGTTGTTGTGGTTACTTTGCATCCATAGTTCTTCGCCGCAAAGCAAGCCATCCCTCCCCAACCGGTTCCAATTTCAATTAAGTGATCATTTCGTTGCAGGCTTAATTGCTGACAGATATTATCCATCTTCAAATTAGCGGCCTCTTCCAACGTGCTTGAATCGTTTTCAAATTCCAGACAAGAGTAATTTAAAGACTCATCCAGAAATAACTGGAAAAAGTCATTGCCCAAATCATAGTGCTCGTGAATATTGCGTTTACTTCCACTGACGGAATTCTGCCTGCGCCATGTTTGAATTGCACGAGCCAGTCGCTTTATTATTGACACACGTTTATTGACCTGATGATTAGCTGCTTCAGACCTAATCATGATCCTAAACACATTAACAAGATCATCAGTATCCCATACACCGTCAATGTAGGCATCTGCCACCCCCAGTTCGCCATCTCGAAGCAGTTTGCGATAAAATTCCGGGGATGAAATCGTCAAACCAGCCTTCAGCATTGCTGCTTCTCCATTTGAAGCATTACCAGAAGTACCGTAGCTACCCCAGGGATCAGTGATGTTCAGGCAAACGTCTGCTAGAGATGCGAGCTCTTTTTTCAGCACACGACGCATTAATGGAGAGCGTTGCTTCATGAAAACACCTTCTAGCACAACAGCCTATCAGCTAGATTCTCGACGAGTCTTGTTTGGATGGGAAAAGAA
>JAKUOW010000279.1 GCA_022451045.1 Pirellulales bacterium
CGGTTTCCACCAAGAACAGAAAGAAAGTAACCCCACCCATACACCAGGTATAGCTCAGAGCAATACCCTGCTTCTTCGCTGAAACAGGATGAAGATGAAGGAAGAAGTTTGTCAGCATGACAACAATTCGGTTACGCCGGTCCACAGGAGCCGGGTGCCGAAAGATACTCTTCCAGATCTGCGAGTTACGAATAATATCACCGAGTGATGGCATTGATCAATTAACCTGTATCAAACTCTAAGGTGCTACAAACTTGTTACTAAACGCTCACGTAAGAATTAGAATCAGCCCACTGACCTAACTCTTCATTGAACTTGGTAATTTTATCGACTTCCAACTGTCCATCATCGGAAACGCGTATGGCATATCTCTCGAGTGGACGCGGGGCAGGACCTTCGAAGTTCACACCATCCTTGTAGAATCCACTTCCGAGACAAGGACACTTGAACTTCTGCTCACCCTCTAACCAGTTAGGCGTGCACCCCAGGTGAGTACAAACCGATTTAAGGGCATAAATCTGAGCCTCCCCCTCATACTCATATCTCACAACCCAAACGCCAAACTGAGCTTTGTATTTTGCTTCCACCTGCCCTGGTGAATAGTCACCCGGGAAACCGACTTTGAAATTCGTCGGAGGTTCCGTCAACACGTTTGGAAACAGGAATCGCGCTAAACCCAACAACCACAACACGTGCGTTACAGCAAGTGATGTTAAACCTACGGCAAGTGGTGTTCCAAACAAGACGGAGAGAAATCCACGACGGTCACTCCCTTTCTCAGGCTCCGTCGCAAGCACCGGCCGCTTCGGCATCGGCGGCACTTCAAGCTTAGGCTTAACAGCAGCAGGTTTTTCGTCCGTCGTTTCAAATGTTTTCGGCCCACGCTGCACTGGCTTGCGAGCTGCAGCCAAAATACTTGACGTATCTCGCGGTCCGACCGGGGCATCAGGCTCAGCGGCTTCTTTAGCCGCGGCAACTGGTGCAGCGGGCTTTGGTTTTGCCGCTTTAGGTTTAGCAGCAGCGGGCTTCGCACCACCGCCACCACCTCGTGCTGCGGCAAGAATATCATCAACAGACATTCCGGAGGTATCCATCGGCCCGACCGTTGCCGGTGCCGGAGTATCGTCGGCCGCTTCAACAGGTGCTGGTTCTGACTCTTCAGCAGCAGGTGCTTCAGATTCCGCTGCACCACCGCGGGCTGCAGACAGGATGTCGTCAACTGACATCGATGAGGGATCCACACTTTCAGCAGGTTTACTTGCAACAGGCTCTGCATCTGCTGTCGCTTCAGGTGCGGGTGACTCACCCGCCGGCTCAGCAGGCGCAGCAGAACCGCCGCCGTCGATTTGACGACACATCGCGAGGATTTCGTCGACTGACAAGTCGTTCTTGTCTACCATGAAACCATCCCAGTAGTTTCTCAATGTGTGTATTTAGTCGCCTGCATCAAATCTGTCGGCAAACAGCGTCTGCCGAAAATTCCATGCCTGCTGGGAAAGGTAATCTTTTAGGACTTTGTGATTTTTTTCACAATCCCATTCTAGCAACATTTAAGTAAAAAACGGAATTTGCATGCCCAGCGAATTACCATTGCCAAGCCTCGCGGACTCCGTCCGCTCACCAGCAACAATACTTAATCGGGCATGACCGGGTTCAAGGCTTACCTTGCACCGCCGTTTTCTAGCCGAATGTTGGTAGATTTCCCCTTAGTCTATCAATCCGGTCTTTTTGTCTGTAGTACCCACACCGACGGAAAAATAGGTTTTTCGGATAATATTTGCCAACAACTTGAGACATAAATTAAGGCTTATGTGCTGCGACCTGTCTTACCGGCAAATGTCGAATCAAAGATTCACTGAATCCTGGTTGGATTAGAACTTCCATTCCAAAAAGAATCCCATGTCACGGTGGGTTTAACACTTCGCAGATTCGTATATAAGTAGTAGCAACACATTGCGTAGACCTTGCGATTTTTCGCACTGACCTGACGCTAGTCTAACGCAAATTCTAAGAATTCATTGCAAAATCAAATCACCTGTTAGTCGGAATTGAGTATGAACGTCCTGGTAATTGGTAGTGGTGGTCGCGAGCATGCATTGGCATGGAAGATCAATCAAAGCCCAAAAGTGCAGTCCGTATTTGTCGCACCTGGAAATGCTGGAACGGCATCTGATGCGGAAAACGTGGACCTGGATGCGTCCGATGCTAGATCAGTTATTTGGTTTTGTGAAAGGAAGCGTATCGGACTCGTCGTTGTTGGGCCGGAAGCACCATTAGTCGACGGACTTGTCGACGCTCTTGAATCTGCTGGTATCAAGGCGTTCGGCCCTAATCAGGCAGCAGCACAACTGGAAGGTAGCAAGACATTTTGTAAACAAGTACTCATTGCAGCAAACATCCCGACAGCCAGCTACCAGTCTTTCACTGATGGTGAAAACGCTGCACGCCATATCATGGAACGATTTCCGGACGAAAAGGACTATAGCCCGATTGTGGTCAAAGCTGATGGTCTTGCCGCAGGTAAAGGTGTATCCGTTTGCCAAACACGTCAGGAAGCACTCGATGCCATTGACCGCATCGCAAACCAGAAAATCTTCGGTGAAGCGGGAGCCAGTTTAATAATTGAAGAGTGCTTACACGGTCAGGAGGCAAGTGTCCTAGCCATCACCGACGGGCAGACCATCGTTACATTACCCGCCGCACAAGATCACAAACCTGCATTCGACGGGGACACCGGACCCAATACCGGTGGAATGGGTGCATATTGTCCGGCGCCGATCGTGACTGAGGACGATATGGATTGGATCGAAGAACACGTGTTGGTTCCGACGGTTCATCAAATGAATAAACAAGGCACACCGTTTAAAGGTGTTCTCTACGCTGGACTCATGATGACATCTCAGGGCCCAAAGGTTCTCGAATACAATGTCCGCTTCGGAGATCCCGAGTGTCAACCCTTGTTGATGCGTCTAAAAACTGACATTGTTGATATCATGCTTGCCACCATAGACGGAACACTTGATCAACTGGATGCCCTTCAATGGGATCCACGTCCAACCGTGTGCGTTGTCATGGCCAGCGAAGGCTATCCGGAGTCCTACGAAAAAGGGCACCCGATTGACGGGATACCAAATGCCGACGCTCTGGAGGATGTAAAAGTATTCCATGCCGGAACAACACTGTCGGATCATGGTGCAACGGTAAATGCCGGTGGTCGTGTCCTTGGCATCACTGCTGCGGGTGAATCGATCGCCGAGGCCAAGAGTCGTGCTTATGAAGCTGTAAGTAAAATCTCATGGCAAGGTGGATGGTACCGTACGGACATTTCTGACAAGGCACTGAATTAGCCACACCACCTCAACGGAGACGCTCGATGGTTGAGATTCATCTTTTTACCGATGGTGGCTGTAGCGGAAATCCTGGGCCGGGAGGCTGGGGTTACCTGTTACGCCATCTGGCGACTGGAAAAGAAAAACAGGATTCCGGTGCAGAACCTGAAACGACCAATAACCGAATGGAATTACAAGCGGTCATTGAAGGACTCAAGGCACTTAACAAGCCATGCCATGTTGAGCTGTTTACCGATAGCGTCTACGTCGGCAAAGGTATGACCGAGTGGATGAGTAAATGGAAGGCGAACGGTTGGAAGCGTAAAGAAAAGAAAAAGCTTGTACCGGTCAAAAACGTCGAACTTTGGCAACAACTAGATGCTCTGCTGGAAATCCACAATGTCAAATACACTCGCGTCAAAGGGCATAGCGGACACGAAGAAAATGATCTGGTCGACGGCCTCGCCGTTGAAGCCTATCAGAAGTATCTATAGTTAACATTTCAAATGTTAACCGACATCCCCCATGTCCAAAACAGTGCCGTATCGCTTCAAGACCTGCTTTCTCAGTTTAATGAAGTGAATATCATTGAGTCCCGGATCATGATCCATCATGGCTTGTGCATCTGTGCGAGCCTGCTCGAGTAACAACCTGTCACTCCGCAGGTCAGCAACACGAAGTGGTGGCATACCATGCTGGCGGACACCAAACAGGTCACCCGGGCCGCGCAGGTTAAAGTCAATTTCCGCCAGCTTGAATCCATCGAGGTGCTCCACGAAGGCAGTCAGTTTTTCATCAGCATGCTCAGTTCCTGGTTGTCCAAAAACGCACACGTAACCGGGAAAGATCCCGCGGCGAAC
>JAKUOW010000028.1 GCA_022451045.1 Pirellulales bacterium
ATAACTGCAGCTTCATCGTTTGCTGTCTCCGGTTGCAGAGTTCGCACCGCCTGGGCAGGTTGTGGTGCTTTGGGTAATTCAGGTGCCGTTGTGTCAGGTGCTGGCGTTGGTGCTGGGTCTGTGGGTTCCGGAGAATAGAGGGGAGTATCTTCCGGAGCATTGGTAAGACTCGCAAAATCAATGTCATCAAAGGCACTCGATATAGGCGACATTGTCGAATTAGATGCAGACGATTCGCCCGGAACGATGATTGGCTGCTCACATTTATTACAAAGCTGTTCAGTGCCGGCCTGACTATCCGGCGCTGTGATTTGTTCATTGCAATTTGGGCATGGGAAGTACAGCATGCTGCCTGTCCTTCCGAAGGTGGTAGCGAGCTAGTCTTGCATTACCTCAGATTCACGTAGCTTTGCAGCTTCGTTTACCTGCTCTTCGAATTTTTTAGTAAGATTTTGAATCTCATCCTTGCAGTCGTCCCGCAGATCCTCAGTCAGGGTTTTATCTTTTTCAGCTTGCTCGGCAGCTTTATTGCCATCGCGTCTGATATTGCGAATCGAGACGCGAGCCTCCTCGGCCAATTCTTTGATTCGAATAACTAGCTTGCGTCTAACTTCCGTGCTCAATTGCGGCACGGTAATACGGACCAGTTTGCCATCGTTTTGAGGGTTAAACCCTAAGTCGCTTGAGATGATTGCTTTTTCGATATCCGGAATAATGCCGGGATCATATGGCCGAATCACGATTTGTTGTGGCTCAGGTACGCCAACATTTGCAAGTTGTTTTAGCGGAGTTGGGGAACCATATGCTTCGACTCTCAGTGATTCAACGATTCCAGGATTGGCCTGTCCGGTTCGGATTCCAGCTAGGTTTGTCTTGAGGTGACTAAAGGCTTTTTCCATTCGGTCTTCTGTATCAAGAAGGATTTCATCGTATGACATAACAGAGATTCCAGTGCCCTAATTGCTGTTTGATTTTTGGTTGATGTCGTTGTCTTATTGTGCGATGGGATTTGCGGTTACTCTTCCGCCGATTCTACTTTCGAGCCGATCCACGTGCCAATCTTATCACCCTGGATTGCTTTGACGATGTTACCGTCTTTCTTGTAATTAAAGACCATGATCGGCATGCTGTGTTCCATGCAGTGCGTAATGGCCGTACTGTCCATGACCTGAAGACCTTGTTCTACTACGGTGGCATAATCCAATTCGGGATATAGGACGGCATGGGGATTCTTTTCCGGATCGTCGCTGTAGACGCCATCGACGCGTGTTGCCTTTATCAAGATATCGGCTTCCAGTTCAAGTGCCCGTTGAGCGGCTGCGGTGTCGGTCGTAACAAACGGGCTGCCCGTTCCTGCTCCCAGAATTATCAGGCGTCCTTTTTCCAGGTGGCGTCTGGCACGCCGTCGAATGTAAGGTTCGGCGACACCGTCCATATGTATGGCGCTCATTAGCCTTGTTTGGCATCCAACCGATTCCAATGCGTCTTGTAATGCGAGTCCATTAATGACAGTTGCAAGCATTCCCATGTAATGGGCCGTTGCTTCCTGGATACTCGCGTTCTTGTCCTTGAACTGGGCGCCTCTGAGAATATTACCTCCACCGATGACGATAGCGATCTCACATCCCATTTGTTGAGCCTGAAACACCTGCCGTGAGATTTCCATGACTTCCTCCATGCTGATGCCACGTTCTCCGGCATGTGCGAGGCTCTCACCAGAGAGTTTCAGGACAACTCGTTTGTATTTTGGTTGGGTCATCTACAAAGGGTCTTTCAATTACCTAGTTAGCCAAACAACATGACAAAAAGTAAGCCCCGGTGTTTGCCGGGGCTTACATCGTATCAAATTCGCAGCGAATTAACCTTCTTCGCTGTTTCCACCGTCGTCACTGATTTCCCAGTGGACGTATTGCTTAAGGCTCATGCCTTTACTCTCAGCGAACTTGCCGACGGTCATACTGTCATCCTTAACAAATGCTTGCTCGCTTAGTACACGTTCTGCGAAGTAGTTGCGAAGCCGTCCTTCGACCATTTTGTCGACGATGTTTTCCGGTTTTCCTTCAGCCAGTGCAGCGTTACGCAGGGTTTCTCTTTCTGCATTAACTTCATCCTGCGGCAGATCTTCGACACTCAGCACAGCTGGTCGCATCGCGGCCACATGCATACAGATATCGCGGGCAGACTCATTGTCACCACCATCTACAGCCAGAATAACGCCTGACACGGTACCAGCATTGTGGCTATAGCCACCGCAGCCACCATCGATTTTGACGAATCGGCCAACATTGAATACTTCGCGAATTCGATTAAATAACTCGTCCTTTTGTGCGCCAAGGCTTGTTCCTGGTTGGCTTGGCGAATCCAATTCGAGCAGTGCGTCTGCAGAATCAATGCCGTCGCTATTGGCCAAGGCTGTAGCCAGATCGTTTGCGAGCTGGATGAATTCTTCATTTTGAGATACGGGTGCACTTTCGCACTTTAATTCGACCATCGCACTTGTTGCATTATCTACACCAACGTGCATGCCGAATCTTCCGAATGCTGTTACGCGATCCGCTCGTTTTTCGAAAACTTTTGCACCTCGTTCACGAAGCCACTTCACCGCAGCTTCTTTGTCACCGTCACATTCGGTAAGTGCTTTTTTACAGTCCATCATGGGCAAGCCGGTGGACACACGCAGTTCTTTTACATCAGCGGCAGAAATATCAGCCATCGTCTTTTCCTTTTTCTTTTCTCTAATGTTTTGAGAGGCCAGTGCTGCGAATCCTGAGATCGTCTCAATCTGAATTCCCGGTGGCGCCCTCAATCACAAAATGATCTTTCCATTCAGATCTGACGTCTCGTCAGATCTGGTTTGTTTATTGAGGTGCTTATTCCGTGGCATCTTCAGCAGGAGCATCTTCAGTTGGTACTGCGTCTGCAGGCGCCTCTTCTGTTGACTCAGCTTCAGCTGCAACTTCAGCTACCGGTTCCGGCGTAGGAGCTGGTGCTGGAGTAGGAGCTGGTGCTGGAGCAGCGTCTTTATTTGCTCCAGCGGCACCTGATTTACCTTCAATTACAGCGTCAGCCAGATGTTGCATGATGATTTCGATGGATCGCAGGCCATCGTCGTTACCTGGAATCGGTAGATCAACGGTATCTGGATCGCAATCGGTATCGATAAGTGCAAGAGATGCGATTCCCATTCGTCGGGCTTCGCGAATAGCGTTCTTTTCTTTGTTTGGATCGATAACCACGACGCATTCAGGTAGTCGGTTCATCGTGCGGACACCATTCAGGTTTCTGAACATCTTTCGGTATTCGCGATTAAATGCTGACTGCATCTTCTTGCTATAGGTATTGATCTCATCGCTAGCACGCAGTGCTTCCAGTTCTTCCAAGCGACCGAGTCGGTCACGAATGGTGCGGAAGTTTGTCAGAGTGCCACCAAGCCACCGGTGACTTACAAAGGGCATACCACAACGGCCAGCTTCGCGTTCGATGACTCCACTTGCCTGTCGCTTGGTACCTGCAAAAAGGATGAGGCTACCGCCCGCAGCTACCTGCTTTAGGTATTTCTTAGCTCGAAGAAGTCCGCGAACTGTTTCACGAATATCCACGACGTGGATTCTATTTTTACGAGCGTAGATGTATGGTGCCATTTTCGGATTCCAGCGACTAGCGCGGTGCCCGAAGTGCACCCCTGCTTCAATTAGATCTTGAACAAGGTTATTTGCCATTATCGTCTCCCTATTTCAATTCGGTTTCCTGGCGATAACGGATGATGTGATGGCTCACTGTCATGCGATTTGCATGAATCCGTTACAGGGGATCCCTTTGCCTTTGAAACCACTGGGGTTATCTCAAAATAAGTGCAGCTGTACGACGAGGAACATTGCACTTGCTGTAAGCATTCCAATCTATCACCGCCTGGAAAGACGGTCAATTGGAGCATTTTCATCTGCGTACATTACTCTGGAGTGCCTTAGCAAAAACTGGGGTCTTAGTAGTTGTCACAGCACAATTACACCTCTAAATTGGCATGTTTGTGTGCGGCAATTTCGCGCATGCGGTAATCAACATAAAATTATGCCTTTTCTGGAGTTGTGCAGTGCCAGGCACATGTGTCATTGGTTTACAGTGGGGTGACGAGGCCAAAGGAAAATTGGTCGATCTACTTACTCCAAACTTCGATCTTGTTGTTCGATATCAGGGTGGTGCAAATGCGGGCCACACCGTAGTAATCGGAGACAAGACATTCAAGCTGCATCACATTCCCAGTGGAATACTGAATCCACAGGTTAAAAACATCATCGCTCCGGGTGTTGTACTAAATCCCGGCACGATTCTTCAAGAGATTGATAGCTTATTAGCTGATGGGGTCGACCCGAGTGAAAATATGATCATTAGTGATCGTGTTCACGTCGTCTGCCCATGGCATATAGAAGAAGATAAAGCTCTAAATGCAATGCTAGTCGGTGGTGAATCCATCGGTACGACATTACGTGGAATTGGCCCGTGTTACAGAGACAAGGTTGGTCGGACATTTGCGATTCGCTTAGGTGATATGTTCCGTGATGACTTTGCTGAAAAGGTGCGAGGTATCGTAACGGCAAAGAAACGGATTCTTTCCGGGATTCATGGAGACGATGCTGAAGGCGATGTCGAACTTGATGCAGATGCCATTATTAGTGAGTTCAATGGATATGCCGAACGTCTGAAACCCTACGTAGCCGACACAAATCACTTACTGCATGATGCCGTGGCTGACGGCAAAAAGCTATTGTTTGAAGGTGCTCAGGGAGCGTTATTGGACATCGACCATGGCACATTTCCATTTGTAACAAGTAGTAACAGCTCAGGCGTCGGGATCACCGGTGGCAGCGGTGTACCACCAAAGTGGATCAACAAGGTAATTGGCGTCATCAAGTCCTATTCCACGCGTGTTGGTGGTGGACCTTTCCCCACCGAACAAGATAACGAAGTTGGGGCTAAAATTCGGGATCTTGGAAATGAATACGGTACGACCACTGGTCGGCCGCGAAGATGTGGATGGTTTGACGCTGTGGCTGTACGGTATTCAGCACGGCTCAGTGGCGTGGATGCATTGAGTTTGATGATGCTAGACGTCATGAGCCACCTTGATGAAATCAAAATCTGTACGGCTTACCGTATTGATGGCGTCGAGACGAATCTATTTCCAAGTAATGCGGATGACTTGCGACGTGCGGAGCCAGTTTACGAGACGCTTCCGGGTTGGAATCACGATGTCACCGCTGCTCGAAGCATCGAGGAGATACCGGAATTAGCCATGAGTTTTGCCAATAAGGTTGGCGAGATCGTCGGGGTGCCCGTTGCAATGGTGTCGGTCGGTCCCGATCGGGCACAGTCTATTTTTGTAGATGGAAACGCTCAGCAAATGGCCGGCGTTGGCGGTTAGTCGCGTCATGCGATATCCTACATGAAGTGCAGCCGTTTTCATTTGAGCAAATGACGGCCTTGGACGGCCTCTGACAGATAGACGCCCATTCACGCTGAATTAGGAATCGTATCGGGATAATGGCTAATTCTCAGCAGATGCCATCTCACATAGCCGTCATTATGGACGGCAACGGACGTTGGGCTCAACGCCAAAACCTGCCGCGTATCGAAGGGCATAGACGCGGCGTTGCCAGTGTACGTAGAACGGTCGAAGAGTGCACGCGTCTTGGAATTGAACAACTGACGCTGTATTGCTTATCCAGCGAGAATTGGAAACGGCCGCAGTCGGAATTAGATTTCCTGATGCATCTACTCGAGCAATACATGATCGAGGAACGCAGCACGATTATGAAGCAGGATGTGCGTGTACGTACCATTGGACGTCGCTGCGGAATCCCAGAAGGCGTTCTACGTGAAATCGACAAGACGATTGAATTAAGTGCCAAAAATAAAGGTACGTGTTTATGTCTTGCGATTAATTACGGAGGACGTGGCGAAATTGTAGATGCGATCAGCAGAATTGCTCACGATGTAAAGGAAGGTCTAGTCGATCCGGAATTCCTCAACGAAGAACGAATAGGTGAGTATCTTTACACTGCTGGAATGCCGGACCCCGATTTACTGATTCGCACAAGTGGCGAGATGAGGATTAGCAACTTTCTGTTGTGGCAATTAAGCTACAGCGAAATCTGGGTGACGGAAAAGTGTTGGCCGGAATTTGAAGAGTCCGATCTACATGAGGCCATCGAGATTTATTCGGGTCGCGAACGGCGTTACGGTGGATTAACGGTAGATATTGATAACGAATAACAGCGGCGATTCTCAACACACTCCAAGTTTCACAGGTAGACCATTGCTCAAGACTCGATTAATTGCTTCGACGATCATCATCGGCTTCCTGTCCGGAGTCATTTATCTTGATATTGCATATCCGCTTGCTGGTGTTGGTGGCTTGTGGCTCATACCGTTGTTGTTGCTTGCTTCGTTGATGGCTGGCTCTGAACTTGCTGGTATGTGTGCCGAAGGAGGATTATCTCTGAACAAACGAATGGTGCTTGTCGGCATATTCATTGTTCAGGCCTTAACAACGGTCCCATTACTGATGGACATTGGTAATGGCTACCCGGCGGATTGTCCGATCGGTAGAGCAGGTTGGCCTGGGATCGGACTGGCTGCAGCATTCGGATTGCTCATGTTGACCGAGATGATTCAGTTCCGTGAACCGGGCGGAGTTGTTGCAAAAATATGTAACGGTACACTGGTCGTTCTCTACGCCGGATTTATGCCGAGTTTCATGATCCTTATTCGTACATTTGATGGTGGTGGTGAATTAGGAATCGTAGCTTTGATCTCACTTGTCGCGATCCCGAAGATCAGTGACTCTGCTGCGTACTTCACGGGCAAGTCAATTGGAAAACACAAGTTGGCGCCAAAATTGAGTCCGGGCAAAACTGTGGAAGGCGCCATTGGTGCGATTGTCGGTGGTTGCCTGGGTGCATGGCTGTTCTTTGAAGTATTAGCACCAAAAGCTGTTCCAGCCATTTCTGACTTGGCGGTATGGAAATGGTTAGTTTATGCCATTGTCCTTACTATCACTGGAATGCTCGGTGATTTGGCAGAATCACTTATAAAACGTGATATGCAAACGAAGGATTCAAGTTCGTGGTTACCCGGACTTGGTGGAATTTTGGATGTTATGGATTCGATCACTCTTTCCGCTGTTCCGGCGTATCTATGCTGGGTGTCCGGTTTAATTAGTTAAGCCAAAATGAATTTGGTTGCACAACAGAGGGGTTTTATATTTCCCATTTCTCAGCAACGCCTAGCCAATAAAAGACCGGCACTTCGATAACCGTCAATTCCATAGAAATACCGGTATATTCGGAAAAACCCTTTACAAATCAAGTCAACAATTGAAAAGATAGTACTAGGCCCTGACAGCCAATAATTGACTTATCCTATGTCAGCTATAGTGACTTACATGAAAGACACGCAGGCCCTGAACAGGCCTCTAATCGAAACGATGGCTTTCAATAGCAAAAGTGAATTCACTACGCATTCATACCTTAATGGAATCGCGTGAGATTAACTGATTGTCGCCGCTTGTCGGTCTAAGTAGATTTCACGCTGCATATGTTTGAATCATCTCTATCATTATCCGACACGAATCATGTGCTGGCACTGTTTGGCTCACGTGATCAGAACATTCGAATGATTCGTGATAAGCTCGGCGTGGATGTTTTGCATCAGGATGGTAAGGTGCGCGTGACTGGTGAGGAGTCGTCCGTTGTCAAAGCGACGGAAGTTCTTGAGCAGTTGAAAGATCTTGTGCTGCGAAACGGTGGTGTTTCCATAGAGGATACTGAAAGATTGCTTGCCGGAATTACGGGCGATTACGGCGCGATCATGAGTACACAGATTGATGTGATCAACGCCAGCCAGAAAATACGACCGCGTACGATTGGACAAGCCAAGTACATTGATGCGATCAATCGCCGGGAAGTTGTTTTCGCGCTTGGGCCGGCCGGCACGGGTAAAACCTACCTCGCTGTCGCCATGGCCGTCCAGTACTTCAAACATCAGGACGTGCGCAAGATCGTCCTGGTGCGGCCAGCGGTGGAAGCGGGCGAGAGCCTCGGATTTCTTCCGGGTGACTTGCGGGCAAAGATTAATCCATACCTGCGGCCATTACTGGACGCACTCAATACCATGCTCGATTACGACATGGTTAAGGAGCTAATCGAGAAAGACGTTATCGAAGTTGTTCCACTGGCATATATGAGAGGCCGCACACTTGATGACGCATTTATCATTCTTGATGAAGCGCAAAACTGTAGTGTGTCGCAAATGAAAATGTTCCTTACCAGAATGGGATCCGGATCACGAATTGTCGTATCCGGCGACCCGACTCAAGTAGACCTGCCACCGAACCAAAAGAGCGGGCTTATTGATGCTGTGGACAGACTACAACTAATCGATGGTGTTGAGGTAGTAAAACTCACACGCAAGGACATCGTACGTCATCATCTCGTCCAAGAGATCGTTAATGCATACGAAACCTCGGGCAAAGGCCGGAAGAATCCTCGTTAAATGTCCGACACCTCCAGTACCTGACTAACAAGCTATGGCCAGCGGAAACCAATCAAAACAGCGAATCGAACGGACGACCGTGCACGGTCTGTCACGGCGTACGCGCTGGAAGTCGCTGCGGGAATTGGCAAGTGATGGATCTGTTTGGGGGCGTGGATTCATTTGTTTAGTTTTTGTATTGATCGTCTTTGCCATCAACCGAGGGTGGCAACCATCTTTTAGTTTTCACCAGGGCTACATTCCCCAGCGGGATGTTGTTGCGGCGACACCGTTTGAAATTGACGATCTCATTGCAACTCAGCGAGCACGTATTCAGGCACGCTCGCGTGCACTAAACGTCTATGAAAATGACTACACAGGATTCAATGAACATGCACTGCAGTTTATGCAGTTGGTCGGTATTGTGAATGATGCCGAGACGTTTGATGTCCTGGATGTAGAGACGTGGTCACAGTTGGTGACGCGAAACAGTGCATCAAGTGATGATGAGACGGTGACGAAGCAGATGCAGGCTGTGACGATTTTCGATGTTATTCACTCGGATGAGATGATGTACACGTCGCTGCAGGAGTCGCTCTTGTCGGTTTACGACAAGATTTCACGCAATGGTGTGATTGATCGGCTTTCGCATGAACCGGAGGACGGTAGTTACGAGCGGATTCAGGTATACGAACAATCAGGGTCGTTTGACCAAACGCAGTTTCGTATTACGATAGATACCGTTTTGGCATCTTCTGTGGAAAAGCAAATTGTTGAGGATGTAACACTTTCACTCGTCGCGAAGGGATTTCCGCGATCGGATGCGGAAATCGTTACTCAGGCGTTGGGTAACTGGATTAGCTTCAACACGCTGCCCACAACGTTGACGATTAATCGTGAAATGAGTCGGTCTAATCAGGAGTCGCTTGTAAACAGTGTGGAAACGCAATTGATCAGTTATCAACCCGGTGATGTTATCGCCAGCGGTGGTGACCCGATTGATTACAGCGAAGTGGAATTGCTTAGAAAAGAATATGATGCGCGCGTTTCTCAGATTGGGCTGCCGGAGTTGTTGGGTATTTCCATGGCCAACCTTGGAATGTACATCGCATTGTTTGCAATGTCAGCTGCCTACCTTTACGTGTATGAACCACGTGTTGTGCGTCATCCGTGGTTGATGTTGCGAATTCTCTTATTGCTTGCCATTGCAGTTGCGGCGATTCGATTGGTGGCTCAAGACAGTTGGCGTGCGCAGTTGGTTCCAGTAGTGATGTTTGCGATGATTCTCACCATAGCGTTTCGCCGGGATGTAGCCCTGTTACTATCGATGACCTTGGCGTTAATTGTCTCAGTATCCATGGGCAACGGGTTGCCGGAATTCATCATCATGGTTGCTGCTATTGCGCCTTCGACTCTTCTGCTAGGTCATATTCGAAATCGAACACGACTGACGCAAGTTGGGCTGACTGCCGGTGTGATTACGATGCTCACCACCATTGGCATGGGAATCCTAACTCAGCAAACACCGGGCGTGTCTGCCAACGAATACTGGAATTCATTACTGAATCTCGATACTTGGAATCTGACGGGATATGTTATCGCGTTGCTGCGTGGTGCTGTGTGGTATGGGTTCTGTGTGTTACTGGCCGGCTTCTTTACCACTGGCTTGTTACCGCTGGTGGAATGGACGTTCAAGGTTTCCACTGATATCAGCCTTAAAGAGCTTGGTGATCCGAAGCATCCATTGCTTAAAGAGCTTGCTGAAAGGGCCCCCGGCACTTATAGCCATTCGTTACAAGTTGCATCACTTGCGGAGCAGGCAGCTGAGGCAATCGGTGCAAATGGACTACTAGTTAGAGTGGGTTCATACTTTCACGACATCGGCAAGATGTTCAAGCCTGAGTATTTCGCAGAGAATCAGACAGGTACCACCGGAGACTTGCATCAGCGATTGTTACCAGCGATGAGTCGTTTGGTCATAATCGCTCATGTCAAAGACGGAATCGAATTAGCCCGTGAACATCATCTGCCAACTGCCTTGATCGACTTCATTGAGCAACATCACGGTACAACTCTGGTTGAGTACTTCTACCATCAGGCTAAATCAGCAAGTGACGCTGATCCGGACCATAACGATGTGGATGAGTCGGAATACCGATATCCGGGCAGGAAGCCACAGTCGCGCGAGGCAGCGGTCATGATGATGGCAGATGCTGTAGAGAGTGCAACACGTGCATTGGACGAACCAGCACCGGCGCGGATCGAAAGTCTGGTACGCGATATTGGAATGAGTCGCTTATTGGATGGTCAATTTGATGAGAGTGGATTAACCCTGACAGAGCTATCGGTTATTCAGGTGAACTTAACAGGTTCTCTGCAGGCTGTAATGCATAACCGACCCAAATATCCAAGTAAGGACGAAGCTGATGAAGCTTCCGAAGATTCCTCCAAACAAGCATCATCCAAACAAGAGTCAGCATAGTTGGGTTTTGCCCTACATCGCCACAGGACTTCTGAATTGATAGACGTTCGCATCAGCAATGAGCAGCAAACCCATCCGATTGATGAGAATCGCTTGATCGATGCTGTAAATCTAATCACTCATGATGTCGGAATTACTCAAGGAAGCGTTAGCCTTGCAGTGGTGGATGACTCGACGATCCACGAGCTTAACGTGCAGTATTTACAGCATGATTATCCAACCGACGTACTAAGCTTTGTGCTTGAACGCGACGAGGCAATGCTCGATGGTGAAGTAATCGTAAGTGCTGACACAGCAGCCGAAGATGCCAAAACATACGGTTGGAATGCGAACGATGAGTTGCTGTTATATGTTATTCACGGTACGCTACACCTCGTTGGATTCAACGATAAGACGCCCGATGATCAGGCAGAAATGCACGAGCAAGAGGCAAAATACTTGTTGAAGTTTGGATTGCAGCATCGAATTGACCCGGCATAAGACTGGCTATCAATTGAGATTGCTTCCAGACATGAAATCCATTCGTCTTTTCATGTGAGGCTTTAGGTGCTGACACCTGACACGCTGTCCTGGCTGATAAATCTAGATCTTCTGCTGATTTTGATCGGTGCTATTGGTTCGCGTTTGTTACAGGATTTCTCTCGGCACGACTTGCAAACTTACTGCCGCAAGCAGGGAAAACCGGATCTTTGGACGGATGTGCTTGAGAGGCATGACCAGTGCGTGCTTGCGTCTGAAACGCTATTGTCGCTGTCGTTTGCATTATTCGTTGCTTGCTGCGTGGGGATCGCTGTAACTGAAACAACGTCCAATAGCACCATGGAGAATCTGATAAAGATTAAGACCGATGATACTGGACATCGTGCAGATGGAGGTGAAATCGGCTTGGCAGCGATTTGGCTCGGAATCCTTTTGCTTTCTCTCATCGTTTGGATACCTCGCGCGATTACCGGTTCATTTGCCGCTCCAGTGATATTTCACTCATGGCTCTTCTGGGTCGGATTAGCCAAGATCATGACACCGCTAACCGTCGGAGTCGTCGGCATGCGATTTCTTGCTGTGCGTCTAAGTGGTCGGGATTTGTCAGAAGATGAAGAGGAAGAGGCATTGGAAGATGAGATTCGGTCTATTGTCACGGCAGGTATGCATGAAGGATTATTAGAGGAAGATGCATGGGAGATGATCGAAGGTGTGATGGAACTCGACGATGTCGACGTCCAGGAAATCATGACACCACGCAGCGAGATCGATGCTATTGATGTAAACACGAATTGGGATGACGTGCTGGACTACGTTGTCAAAAGTGGACGAACACGTGTACCGGTATTCGACGGTTCACTAGATAAGATTGTTGGTATCCTCTATGCGAAAGATCTCCTAAGCAGTCTGGCTACATCTCCGAAGAACGGTAAGCGTGAGCTCTCGAGCCTTGTGCGGGAAGCATGGTTCATTCCTACCACTAAAATCGTTGATGATCTGTTGCGTGAATTTCAGCGCAATCGCAATCATATTGCCATAGTCGTGGATGAATACAACAGCCTGTCAGGCTTGGTGACCATTGAAGATGCCTTGGAGGAAATCGTTGGTGAGATTATCGACGAGCATGATAACGAATTGCCGCCGGAAATTACTGACAGCGTAAATGGCGTGGCCGAAGCGTCTGGTCGTGCACATCTTGATGATATTAACGAAAAGCTTGGGTTAGAGATTACCGAAAGCGACGAGATTGATACTATTGGTGGATTCGTTGTCCATCAGCTAGGTTATATCCCTGCAGTAAACGAAGTACTTACTGAGCCGTCAGTGCGGATCACTGTTTTACAGGCATCAAAACGCCGGGTGGAACGTGTCCGGATTGAACGTGTTTCAAATGGCAGCGAGTAGTTTAAACGCGAAGTGCACAAATAGCGTTTACAAATGGAATTATCGATTCGGCGGTAACATGTCAAGCGAGAAGTCACAGGCGATAATTATCCGGCTGGTGGAATTCAGTGAATCTAGTTGCGTTGTGACTATGTTTACCAGGGACTTCGGAAAAATAGGTGCTCTGGCAAAGGGTGCTCGACGTCGGAAAAGTCCGTTTGAGTCTGCTCTTGACCTGTTGGCCCTATGTCGAATAGTCTTCCTCCACAAATCCTCGGATGCTCTGGATTTATTGACTGAAGCGAAGCTTGAGCGGAGATTCCGTGCGGCGACTGGCAGCTTACCACACCTGTATGCAGGATATTACGTGGCAGAGTTGATTAACGAGTTGACGCATACCGGTGATCCCCATCCCGAGCTGTTCGATGTAGCGAATCAGACGATTCATGCACTCGACGCTATGGCAAGCCCGCTTCGCACGATAAGTAATTTTGAGATCAAAGCCTTGCAGCTTCTTGGACATTTTCCATCGTTGCGGAGTTGTTCAAGTTGTGGAGTTGATATCGAGAAAGCGAAACGTGTTCCATTTGGTCAATTATCTGGTGGTGTTTTGTGTCCCGGTTGTCGAGTCGGTCGAACGAAGGTCATTGGCATTTCCAGTGATGTGCTGGAAACAATGATTACGCTTTCTGAAACGGCAACGGCGGATTTGAACGATGTAATTAGCCCGCGAGTTTTAGGCGAACTTCGTGGCTTACTGAATAACTACATCGCTCACCTGTTAGGAAAACGACCCCGCCTTCATAAATTTATGTCGCAAATGGCGACCGCTGATGCAGTGAAGGCTTAAGAATAAAAACGACGTCTGGCTAATACCCGACACGGACAAGGATGTCCTAAATGCAATACACGTGGAAATGGGCAAGGATGCTCATTGTCTTGATACTGATCGCTATCCCGATTGGCTGTACCACCGGTGTTCGCACTTCTGACGAATTACTTGGAGTGACAGATCTGGATGCAGCTTATCAGCATGCCCGTAAACAGTATCCACCGGCATCTTATGCAGCGAAAAAAGAGTCTGAAAAATCTCCCGGTGACTACCTCGACATGGCATTCAGCGTGTTTGATACACCGGAAACTGCTGAGCAAAAAGAGGCAAGCGAACAATTCCAACTGGCAGAACTTGCCTTTAACCGTGCCACGCAATATCGAGACACCAGTCGTGGCAGATCTTCCGACTTGCGACTTGCCGGACAGCATTTCCAAACGGCAGCGGAGACGTACATCGGAGCAGCAAAACTATGGAAAGAATCTGCACTGGAAGAAGATGCTCTGTTTATGGCCGGTGAAGCATATTTCTTCATCGATTACTACGAAGATGCTATCGATCAATACTCTGCCTTAATCAAGAAATATCCAAATACCAGACACTTGGACCGCGCGCAGCAGAAGAGATTTGCCGTTGCAAAGTACTGGCTGGACGCAGAGATCGATAACCCGACTGGATTCTTTCACATGAATCTCTTCGATCATTCGATGCCATTTCACGAGCGATTATCCAAGGCGATTAATATTCTGGATCGAATGCGATTTCAGGATCCAACCGGCGCTCTGTCTGACGATGCAACGATGCTTGTTGGTCAGACATATTTCAATTTGAAAGACTACCCCAAAGCAGATATTTACTTTGCAGACCTCGTGAAAATGTTTCCCAGTAGTGAACATCAATTCAATGCACATGTGCTGGGTATGCAATGCAAGCTGAAGCTGTACATGGGTGCGGAATACTCGGCCGTTCCACTGGAAACTGCGGAGGAATACTTAAGCCAGATTCGTCGTCTTTTTCCACAAAAATATAAGCAGCAACGCGATCGTCTCGACAGATTTACAGCCGAGATTCGATATAAGAAAGCTGAACGTGAGTGGTTTGTATCTCAGTATTACGAAACGAAAAAGGAATATCGTGCAGCCCGGTTTTATTTGAATGAGTTGGCGACGAATTATAGTGATACGCCATATGGTCACCGAGCCATTGCACGACTGAATTCCATTCGCCATTTCCCTGGTAAACCGACTCAGGAAATGGAATGGCTTGTTGATCTATTCCCGGAAGAAGAAAAAGCAAAACCGCTTATCGCCGTTGAAACAAATGACGCAACACTTCGTTAAGTGGCATCAAAACAGTTCGAAATGATCTCAAAACCAAACATCCTGATTAGATCATCACTAGGAACGTTGACTTTCCTATGTGTGATTTCATTTTCTGGATGTCAGGGATATAAATTGGGATCCCTGGATTTGTATCGTCCGGATATCCGCACGGTGTATGTACCGATGATCCAATCTGACAGTTATCGCAAGGGTCTTGGCGAGCAATTGACAGAGGCGGTGGTAAAGGAAATCGAAGCTAAAACACCCTACAAAGTAGTTGGCCGGGAGAAAGCGGACACGATTCTGGAAGTGCGGCTGGTGGATGAGAGAAAATGGGTTATCGCGGAAGATGCCTATGACCAGGCTCGCGATGTTTCGACTGAACTAAGAGCTCAAATCTCCTGGATTGACCGTCAGGGGCAACAGTTGATGCAACGCAGCGCGACGGACCTCCCAAACGCGTCGCTGGAAATTGTCGAATCTTCCGGGTTCGTAGCCGAAGGTGGGCAGTCTCTTGTCAGTGCACATCAGGATGCGATTCAAAAGCTAGCAAAGCAAATCGTAGCTCAGATGGAATTACCCTGGTAACTCGTTTTCTGGACCGTGCGTCTGCCTTGTTGCCCGGTATACCATCAATGCATGTTTTACGGCCAGTACGTCGTGAACCCGGATTACGTGTATTCCCTGCTCCGCGAGTGCGATTGCCGCACCAGCGGTGCCCGGCATCCGGTCGCTATCCTTGTCCTGCATGATGTGTGCAATGAAGCCCTTGCGGCTGTGCCCAACGAGAATCGGGCAACCTAGCTGGAGAAACTGATAGCAGTTTTGCATGAGGGTCAGGTTATGTTCATGCGTTTTTCCAAATCCAATGCCTGGGTCCAGGCAGATGTTTTCATGTCTAATGCCAGCTTCAAGAAGCCTATCGCGCCGGTCTCTCAGGTATCCATGGATATCATTCACGACTTCATCGTAGGACGGATTATCCTGCATGTTCTGAGGGTTGCCCTGCATATGCATGGCGCAAATGCCCGCTCCAGTCTCTGTCGCAATGCGAATCATATCCGGATCGCCTTCTAATCCGGTTACATCGTTAATGATCTCAGCGCCGGCTTCCATTGCGGCGGCTGCAACGACAGCTTTGGATGTGTCAATCGATACAGGAACATCTGTCCGCAAGACAACCTGTTCGATAACAGGAATTACTCGATTCAACTCCTCGTCGATACTAACCGGTTCTGAGTATGGTCGCGTGCTTTCGCCTCCGATATCGATAATCGCAGCACCTGCATCCGATAAATGCATCGCCTGTTCCACAGCCCGATCAAGGCTGTTAAATGACCCACCATCTGAAAAGCTATCAGGGGTGGTGTTTAGGATCCCCATCAGCTTAGGGCAATCGTCCAGTTCGATTCGCTTTGTTTTTAGCTGCCAATACATATGTCGTGATTCATTGCTCGATGACGCAGTTGCTCAGTTGAGACGGATACCGCGTCATGCTCCGTTTTCAAGATCCCATCGCCTGTTCATCTGACTAAATCACTATAGCCATGATTGGCGTGATTTGATAATTCTCCCTCCATAGTCTTAGCAAAAACTACGAGGATATGGATGAACGGTCCAATAGAAGAAATAGCTGAGGATGATGATTTCCTTAACGGAATTGATGGATGGCGACCATTTTTAATTGCGTTGGGAGATACATTTTCAGAAGTCCTTTCTGATCAAACAAGCTCACCGGTAACGGTCGAGTTGCAATTCAGTGGCTCACGTGTGCTGTCGCAATATGCACTTTCGTTAAAGCCTCCAACGTTTTTACACATGCTGGAGATGGACCGAGGTGATAACTGGTTCGTCAACATCGAGTTACCGGTGATCTACTCGATTCTCAACGGTGTGCTTGGTACATCGGATGCTGAATCGGTTCACCCCGATCGTGATCCGACCAATGTGGAAATCCAACTTGCCGAGAGAGCCATCAGTGCTGTTCTACAGTCACTTTTAGATCGTTGGGGACGTGTGGACCACCTTGAGATGCTTAAGGAAAATGTCCTTGATGAGGTAGCTTCACTGTATCAGCCGCCAGCTCAGATCATTGAAGTTGTGCAGGTAGATTTTAAGGTGCACGTTGGATTAACGGTTGGGTTGATTAACATCTCGATTCCAAAACAAGCAGTCGTGAGTGCCGCTTCTGGAATAGCCCAACTCCAAAACCTGGTCCGATTCGATACTGCCCACGATGTCAATGCTCCGAGCCGGACACTGGAAATCACTGCGCGTCTCAAGCCCTTTGAGATTACTACTGACACCTTAGCTAATCTAAAACTAGGCGACATCATATTATCCGAACAATCGGTAGAAGAACCAATTGAGATCTACGTGGATGATGAACGATTATTCCTTGCTGAGCCCGTATCGCTAGAAGGAAAAAAAGCGGCTCGGATTCTCAGCCGGGAATCAATGCTTGAATAGCACTCACCACTGCATTACGGTTACCGCACATGTCCGTCGCCGATGGCGATGTACTTATAGCTGGTCAATTCCTTCAAACCACATGGTCCACGTGCATGGAATTTGTCAGTGCTGATACCGATTTCCGCTCCGAGTCCGAATTCCCCGCCGTCATTGAATCGAGTACTCGCGTTCACCATTACAGCGGAGCTATCAACAGCCTTAGTAAAGTAATCCGCTGAGTCTTCAGATGATGTAACGATTGCATCGGTATGATGGGAGCCAAAAGAATTGATGTGCTCTACAGCCTCTTTCAGTGAGTCGACCGTCTTAATAGAAATGACCGGGCCGAGAAACTCTGATTTGTAATCCGAATCACTCGCCTCTATTGCGGTTTCAACTAGGGAGCACGTGATGTGATCTCCACGAATCTCAATTTCATGTTCAGCAAGTGCAGCGGTAATTTGAGGAATAGCTTGATCCGCAATGCTTCTGTGTACCAACAGTGATTCGCATGCGTTACAGACACCCATTCTCTGGCATTTGGCATTTACGACGATCTTCTCAGCGACGTCGAGATCAGCGGTTTTATCCACGTAGACGTGGCAATTTCCTTCGAAGTGCTTGATAACCGGCATCGTAGCTTCGTCTGCGACTCGTCGGATGAGCCCCTCGCCACCGCGAGGGATTGCTACATCGATAAAGTCATTGAGTCGAAGGAAATGTCCGACGGCGTCACGGTCGGTCGTTGATACTAGCTGAACGGCATCGGTGGGAATGTTGTTTTCAGCTGCAACGCCGGAAATTAGATCGACAATCGCCCGACTTGAATGTGCAGCCTCCTTACCGCCCCGTAGGATCACGGCATTGCCACTCTTGATGCAAATGGCTGCTGCGTCTGCCGTGACGTTGGGTCGGGATTCATAAATGAAAAAGACTACACCAAGTGGCACACGTACTTGTTTTACATCGAGTCCGTTTGGGCGTACGGTAGACGAGATCACTTCACCAATCGGATCGGGTAGATTAGCAACTTCTTCTAATGCCGTTGCTATCCCTTCGATTCTCTCGGCGTTAAGTCGAAGTCGGTCAATTTGAGCATCGGTTAAATTGAACTGAGGTGCTGCTTCGATGTCATGAGCGTTTGCCTGGAGGATTTTTTGATGGCCATCACGTAATGCATTCGCTGCTGCTCGCAGCCAGTTGTTGCGTGATTCCGTGCTGCAAAGCTGTAGTTCACTAGCAGCCCGTTTAGCTTTGGTGGCTGTTTCATGACAGTATTGCTGTAGGTCAGTTTGTTGCTCAGTGGCCATTTGCGGTATGGATCCTGTTTCAGTTTTACGTAGCGTATCCTACGGCTTGCGTTACCCCCCTGATCATTGGCAGTATCTAGGTAGCTGGCAAGGGTGGCAATTCCTGTTCCAGTTGTCCTTTGACCTTGGGCAGTAGTAACAGACACTCAATGACCATCCAGAATTGCAGGCACAGTGCACCAACACCGATGGTCCCAAGCAGTGTATTTGGTTCACTACCGCTGATCCAACCCGCCTGCGCATCAAACAACTGCCAGCACAAAGCCCATGCAGGCATGATCAGCATAATGACCATTGGAATGGCAGCAAACCAGATTGGCAGTTTGCGTCGCCACAGGTAGAACACAATGACCATAAAGGCCAGACCGGCAAGTAATTGATTTGTTGCACCAAACAGTGGCCAGAGAATAAGACCACCCGTGCCGTAGTCTTTACCGGGGGCAGGGATCATCGCCATTGCTCCGCCCAGCAATACGGCAGTTGCCGTAGCAGCGTATTTGTTTGATAGCGGTGACGAGTTCTTAAACCGCAAGCTTTTGCCAAGTTCCTGGATTACATAGCGTTGCAGTCTGGTTGCGGTATCGAGTGTCGTGGCTGCAAAACTTGCTACCAGCACTGCAACGATACCTGTTGCCATTTCCAGTGAAATCCCCAGACTGTTTATGAAATTGGCACCGCCGTCGACAAATGCTCCGACCTTTTGCGGAAGACCAAACGCTGCCCAGTTTCCACCTGGATCATATTTCGTATGCCATGCAGCGATCCCCTCTAGTCGTGATGCACCCTCTCCGACCCCCATGCCAACGCCTGCACAACATGCAAGGATGACAATGACTGCGAGAGCACCTTCCAGGAGCATGGCACCATAGCCGACATACTGAGCGTCGAGTTCTGATTCAACTTGCTTGCTCGACGTTCCGCTTGAGACCAGGCAGTGGAAGCCGCTAATGGCACCACAGGCAATGGTGATAAACAGGAATGGCCAAATCGGTGGTGCACCTGCCGGCGGTGATTCTGCAATGGCTGGTGCACTATTGATCAAGTCGGCTTGCCCTGTAGCCCCCGCTACGACTAGACCCCCGACGAGCAACACGAGGGCGACAATCAACTGATGGCTATTGATATAATCTCGCGGTTGAAGGAGTGTCCAAACCGGCATGACTGAAGCGACAAAGCAATACGTCATGAGGATGATCGTCCATACCACGATGGGATTTCCAACGGTAAACAACGGCGCAACTGCATTTGGATTGGCGGCATCCGGTGCAATTCCGAACACCGGTGTATTGAGATGATGGACGCCGAGATAAATCGCCAGATAAAGGATTCCGAGTGCTGCCAGCGATGGAATCAGTAGGCTGCCGCCCTTCTTGTAGACCCAGAACCCAATTGCGATAGCGATCGGTATTTCAATCCACACGGATAATACCGACTCAGGATAGACCTTGAAAATTACCGCGATCACCAAGCCGAAAATGGCGAGGACCACGGTAAGTGCCGCGAACAGAATCAAGAGAAACAAGAGTCTTGCTCTTGGATTGATTAATCTCCCGGCAACTTCTCCAACGGTTTGTCCTCGATTTCTAAGTGACACGACCAGTGCACCAAAGTCGTGTACTGCACCGATGAAAATTGAACCGAGCACCACCCAGATTAATGCTGGTAACCATCCCCAAAACACGGCGATGGCTGGGCCAACGATCGGTCCTGTGCCGGCAATGCTGGTGAAATGATGTCCAAAAATGACTTCTTTTTTTGTTGGTACGAAGTCGACGTCATCGCGAAGTTGTTTACTCGGGACTTCGGCTTCCTTGTCCAGTCCGAAAATCTTCTGGGCCAACCACTTTCCGTATGTGTGGTAGGCGACGATAAATCCGACAAACGCGCCAATTGCGATTAAGAGCGTAGACATAAGCTGGTTATTCGTGGGGGATGTTAAAGACGTGTCCGCAGTTTATTAGTGTAATCCACACTTTCAATCCTTACACATCTACTACTGATTTAGAGTGCTTCTTCCTATAATATCGGTTTGCCAATTGGCAGCAAAAACGTGTGTGCGTGCTGTCATTCGGGTCTGATTAGGTATCAATGCAAGGAATATCACGCAGTGGCAGAACATGTTGTCATCATTGGAAGCGGTCCGGCCGGGTGGACGTCGGCAATTTACGCATCACGGGCGAGCTTGAATCCGCTTGTATTTGAAGGTGCTATTACTGAAGAGAACCGGATGAGAGGTACTTTGCCGCTTGGGCAGCTTGCATTAACGACGGAAGTTGAGAACTATCCGGGCTTTCCGGCAGGCGATCTGGAAGGATATCTTGATAACTCGCTTGATAGCACCCGCCGTATGATGATGGCACCCCATCAGAAGGAAGGTGTGAGTGGACCGGAATTAATGGAGTTAATGCGACAGCAGGCCATTAATTTTGGCACACGAGTAAAAACAGACGACATTGTTGATGTCGATTTTGATTCGGCGCCGTTTAGGCTGACGTCGTTATCCGGTGAAGTTACAGAAGCTCATACTGTAATTGTCGCAACGGGTGCGAGTGCTAACTATCTTGGACTCGATTCCGAAGAACGATTTAAGAATCGCGGCGTAAGTGCTTGTGCTGTCTGTGACGGGGCCTTGCCACGCTTTCGTGATAAGCCAATGATCGTCGTCGGTGGTGGCGACTCTGCTGTGGAAGAAGCAGACTACTTATCGAAGTTCGCGTCACAGGTACATCTTGTCCACCGGCGCGATGAGCTAAGGGCTTCTAAAATCATGGCACAACGAGCAATTGATAATGACAAGATAACGATCGAGTGGAATTCAGTTGTTACCGAGGTTCTTGGTAATGACGACGAGGGTGTGACCGGTGCGACACTTGAAAGCACGACAGATGGCTCAAGTCGAGATATGGATGCGTCCGGTTTCTTCGTAGCAATTGGTCACACACCAAACACGGGCTTTCTCAATGGTAAGCTCGAAATGAACGAAAAAGGTTACATCACATGGACACAACCACACCGCACCAATACGAGTATTGAAGGTGTGTTTGCTGCTGGTGATGTGGCAGATGATTACTACCGGCAGGCTATTACAGCTGCCGGAACCGGTTGCCAGGCTGCATTGGATGCGGAGCGTTATCTTGCATCAAAGGGTCTGTAATCTGCATTGAGTTTTTGGCTCAAAACACCACAATCATCGATACAGACTGTAAGGCGGACAGTACACATTTAAGAGTTATAGGGACACGAAATGTCAAACGGGTCAGATAGAGTTGCAAAAGAACGAGAAATGCTCCTTTCCGTGCAGGATGCAGGTGCGTTTGGCAAGCTAGGTACATACACGCGACTTTCCGGTCCGGGCTGGCTGCAGAGTGCCATTACGCTCGGTGGTGGTTCGCTCTCCGGTGCGCTATTCCTTGGTGTACTCGGCGGCACAAATATGTTGTGGCTGCAATTGGTTGCAATCCTCATGGGTGTCATCATGTTGAGTGCGATCAGTTACGTGACGCTTTCAACCGGGAAACGTCCGTTTCCATTAATCAATGAACATATTAATCCGGCCCTGGGTTGGGGCTGGCTGCTTGCCACCATTACCGCCAATATGATTTGGTGTATGCCTCAATTTGCGCTGTGTTTTGAAGCCTTGGAAAAGAACCTCATCGGGTTTGGTAACACCGATGCATATAAGGAAGCGGTTGAGGGCGGTGACAAGATGTACGGCTACAAAGTCGGTATTTCTGTTGTGTTGCTGGCGATCGCAGGGTTTATCGTCTACTTAAGTAGCCAGCAAGGAAAAGCGGCGAAGGTATTTGACTGGCTTTTGAAGATCATGGTGGCCATTGTCGTTCTTTCGTTCTTTGGCGTCGTCCTTGTATTGGGTGGTGAGGGTCAACTGAATTGGGGAGAGATTTTTAGTGGATTTGTACCGGATTTCTCACAGTGGACTAAACCGACCGGTTCCGTAGCTACCCTGGTCGATGGTATGTCCGCTGATGTACAGAGTTTCTGGAGTGCTACCGTTGTGCAATCTCAACGTGATGTAATGATCGGAGCGGCTGCGACAGCTGTCGGAATCAATATGACGTTTTTGTTGCCGTATTCAATGCTTGCACGAGGTTGGGATAAGCCGTTCCGCGGCCTTTCACGCTTTGATCTCTCGACCGGCATGGCTATTCCATATGTACTCGTTACTAGTTGTGTTGTGATTGCAGCGGGAACCATGTTCCACGGTGAAATGGATGAAAATCTGGCAAGTGATGACATTGCTGTAATGCAGACGAGTCCTTTGTTTAAGGATGCAAGTAAATCACTTTCCAAACGACTGGAAGAAACCGACGAAGGTTTTGCAGATCTTTCGGCTGATGAAAAGAATAGTGCCATTGCAGCACTACCAACGGCAGAGAAAAAAGTTGCGGCTTCCTTAGTGAAACGAAATGCTTTTCAGTTATCCAAGTCACTTTCGCCACTGCTCGGTGAAACAACAGCAAACACCGTTTTCGGAATCGGCGTTCTTGGAATGGGATTTTCATCGATTATTATTCTGATGCTGATCAATGGATATGCTTTCTGTGAAATGTTTGGCAAAGAGCAGGGCGGTTCCCAGCATGTGATTGGTTGCCTGATTGCGGGAATTGTTGGGGCTTCATGGTGGGTGTTCTGGGACGGCGATGCCAAAATGTGGTTGGCAATCCTCGTGTCTGCATTTGGCATGATGTTACTGCCGATTGCCTATTCAACATTCATGTTAATGATGAACAGCACTAAGATCCTTGGTGATGAAAAGCCAACCGGTGGTCGTATGACAATGTGGAATGTGCTGATGGGAATCTCAGTGCTTGGAGCGGTTGCGGCTGCTGCAACAGCGATCTATGACAAAGCAAGCCATCCGGTTGCTGGTAAGGTTGTAATCGCTGTTGGCGTTGTATTTATCGTCGCCATTTTGAGTACGGCCTTTGGTAAAAAGCCCGAAGCAAATACTGTGAGTGATGCGTCTGCAGAAGAGTAGCGCACACGTTTAGTGGTTTTTCAGCTGACAGAAAGACGGAGTTTGAAATGTCACTGATTTCAGTTCAATCAGCCCGTAGCAAGGATGCTATTGGTAGTCAGGTTACCATTGAGGGTTGGGTGCGTACCCGCCGTGACAGTAAAGGCGGCTTTAGCTTCATCGAGGTAAACGATGGTAGCTGCATGGCTAACATCCAGATCATTGCCGATGCAGATTTAGATAACTACGAATCTGAAATCAAACGGCTGTCCGCTGGTTGCAGTGTTTCCATTGATGGTGAAGTAAAACCATCCGGTGGCGGCAAGCAAGACACTGAGATACATGCTGCAGCGGTGACCGTTCACGGTTGGGCAGATCCAGAAGAGTATCCGTTGCAAAAGAAACGGCATTCGTTTGAGAAGTTACGTGAATGGGCACACTTAAGACCACGGACCAATACGTTTGGCGCTGTGGCACGTGTTAGAAACTGTATATGCCGAAGCATTCACAACTTCTTTCAGGAAAATGGCTTTCTCTACACGCATACACCTATTATCACGGCCAGTGATTGTGAGGGTGCAGGTGAGATGTTCCAGGTTACAACGATGAACCTGAGTGACGTACCAAAAACAGACGGGAAGATCGATTTTGAACAGGACTTTTTCGACCGGCCCAGCTATTTGACGGTCAGTGGCCAACTTGAAGCTGAGATTTATGCCACGGCGCTTGGTAAGGTCTATACGTTTGGCCCGACATTCAGAGCTGAGAATTCCAATACCTCCAGGCATCTTGCGGAATTCTGGATGGTCGAACCGGAAATGGCTTTCTACGAATTGTCCGATAATATGGACCTGGCCGAAGCATTTTTGAAGCGAGTTTTCAGTGATGCATTGAGTCAATGTGCTGAGGATATGGACTTCTTCAATCAACGAATTGATGACACTGTTATCAATACACTAACGCAGATTGCAGATAAGGAGTTTGTAAGGCTTCCCTATACCGAGGCTGTCGAGATTCTGCAAAACAGCGGCCAGCAATTTGAATATGCCGTTGAGTGGGGACGCGACCTGCAAAGTGAACATGAAAGATTCCTTACGGAACAACATTTCGATGGCCCAGTTATTGTCTATGACTACCCCAGAACGATTAAACCGTTCTATATGCGGGTAAACGATGACGGGAAAACAGTACGTGCGATGGACGTGCTGGTACCCAAAGTCGGCGAAATTATTGGTGGTAGTCAGCGAGAGGAGCGGCTCGATGTACTAAAGAGTCGTATGAAGGAACAGGATCTGGAGCCGGAAAGCTACTGGTGGTATCTGGATTTGCGACGATACGGAACCGTACCACATGCAGGATTTGGTCTCGGACTGGAACGGGCCGTTCAGTTTGTTACCGGTATGGCCAATATCCGGGATGTTATTCCGTTTCCGCGTACGCCCGGCTCAGCGGACTTTTAGAGCGCAATGCAACGTGGGATTAATTGAGGCAGCGATCGATTTGTCGTACAGCTTGTCTTAGTCGATTTTCATTTTCTACGAGCGCCATTCGCAGATATCCTTCACCACTACTACCAAAGCCGCTTCCGGGGCTCACCGCCACATCGCCGTGCTCGAGTAGATGCATGGCAAAGTCGATGGTCGACATGTCGGATAGGAATTGTTCCGGGATTTTTACCCAAAGGAACATTCCGGCTTTCGGTGGTTCAACATCCCATCCGATGCGTCTTAAACCGTCGACCAGTACATCACGTCGACTTTGATAGATTCGGGATTGTTCTTCCACAGCAGCGTCAGTATGTCGAAGCGCCATGATGGCTGCAACCTGAACAGCTTGAAACATTCCATAATCGTAGTAGCCTTTGATGGTCATTAGATGGCGAATCATCTCAGCATTGCCACTACAGAAACCGACTCGCCAACCAGCCATGTTGTACCCCTTACTCGTCGTCGTAAACTCAACACCGACGTCGATAGCACCTTTAGCCGCGAGAAAGCTTGGTGGCTGGTAATCATCAAATGCAACGTCGGCGTATGCGAAGTCGCTAATGACCATAAATCCATAACGCTTGGCGAGCTTTACAACATCGTCGTAAAACTCGGGCTCAACGGTTGCTGTTGATGGATTGTGCGGGTAATTGAGGATCAGCAGTTTGGGTTTTGGATACATATGCTCACACGTGTGAGCGATGTTCGATAGAAACGAATCACTGTCGGCGACCTCCAATGAGATGACATTTCCACTTGCCAATGCGATCGCATACATGTGTACCGGGAAATACGGTGCCGGCGTAATGGCGGTGTCACCTGGCCCCATCAAGGCCAGACACATGTGGCTAAAGCCTTCTTTACTGCCAAGGCATGCGATGACTTCTGACTCAGGATCCAGTCTTACCCCATATTTCTTGAGATACTTGCTGGCTACTTCTCGTCGTAGGTTGGTGATGCCGTTGTTTTTGCTATAGCCATGGTTGCGTGGGTCGCGAGCAGCTTCGGCAAGTTTCTCTACCACAAGGTCTTGCGGTGCGTCCGATGGATTGCCCATCCCTAAATCGATCACGTCGTGTCCGGCAACACGCTTTTCATACAGGAGTTTGTTGATGCGTCCGAATATGTAGGGTGGCAGCCTTAACACACGCTGAGCAGGCTGTATCTCAAATCGGTCAGTTGCGGCACCGCTGTCGATAGCATCATTGTTTGACGATGCATCGTCTGAAGGTATTTCTGATGGAGTGATATCCGCGTGGGCCATGGTGTCTTGCACTTGTTGCTGGCTGTAACAATTCGAAACTAGCGCGCTGTTTGAATAACACGATGTCCTATAACCAACGATAATCTGACATTGGTTATTTGGAAACGATTAACCGCCCTGAATAAAGATGCCAAGCAGGAATGCCGTGGTAGAGATTAGCACTCCAATCCACATAACCGATACAGGCGGCTTGTATTTTCTCGTGTGATACATTGCAAAAGAGAGGAAGAAACCGGCGAATCCGGCAATGGATGCGACGGCGAGAAACCAATTTCGCATGCCCATGATATTTGTTTTCATTTCTTCATCTTCGGCCATTGAGGCGAAAATTCCGAAGCCAAGCGCACCGAGCAAGCTTGCTATTGTTGCCAGAATAGTAATGCTCCACAGTACCGTGACAGTTTCCGCACCACGAGACTCTTCGTCACGCATGCGTTCGACCTCCGGGTCGATTTTCCGGCGTCGCTTTTTAGGCTTCGGAGTATCACTATCGTTGCTGGTGGCTGTACCAGCTTTGCTACGCTGAGCAGCTGCCAATGCCCTTTGCTGGCGTTGTCGTTGCTGTTTATCTTTAGCCATTAACGATGGTCGTCAAAGAGGTGCTACGCAGGTGCACCAGCCATACTGTCGTAGAATTGCTGGAACAGGTATCGGCTGTCGTGCGGTCCAGAAGATGCTTCCGGATGGTACTGTACGCTAAAAGCCGGATGCGTCTTATGTCGAACACCCGCAATTGTGTTGTCATTCAGGTTCCGGTGAGTGATTTCCAAGTCATCGGGAATCGTCTCTTCTTCAACTGCAAAACCGTGATTTTGTGCCGTGATTTCCACACGCTCGCTGTCGAGATTCATAACAGGTTGGTTTGCACCTCGATGACCGAACTTCAACTTGAATGTCTTGGCGCCGCATGCGAGTGATAGCAATTGGTGTCCTAGGCAGATTCCGAAAATAGGAACCTTGCCAACTAGTTCAGAAATAGTTTTGATCGCATACTCAACTGGTTCCGGGTCCCCCGGTCCGTTGGAAAGGAACACGCCATCCGGGTTTAGAGCCATTACTTCATCACTGGTGGCTGTTCCGGGCAGAATGGTGACTTTGCAACCGAGTTCCGCTAGGTGCCGAGCTATATTCCACTTCATGCCAAAGTCCAGAGCGACAACGTGCTTGGAGTCCTGCGGTTCAAACGATTCAGCAGGTAGTCGAGCCCATTCGTTCAATGGTTCGGTCCATTCGCGTGCTTCTGCGGGAATGACTTCTTTCACGAGATCACGGCCAACCAGGCCTTGGCTATTTTTTGCTTTTTCAATGAGGCTTGCGTCATCCAGATCTTCTGTTGAAAGAACACCTTTCATAGCACCAACACTTCTGATGTGCCGCACTAGTGACCGGGTATCAATATCTTCGAGCGCGATGATATTATGCCGTTTCAGATATTCGTCCAGGGATTCCTGACTACGGAAGTTACTGGCAATTCGCGAGTTTTCCCTGACGATAAAACCGGATAAGAACGGTTGACCGCTTTCCACGTCATCTTCGTTTACACCGTAGTTTCCAATTTCCGGATAGGTCATGGTAACGATCTGACCACAATAACTTGGGTCAGTAAGGATTTCTTGATAGCCGGTCATCGAGGTGTTAAAGACGACTTCACCGTCGATTTCACCAGTTGCCCCAAATGACTTGCCCGTATAAACCGTGCCGTCTTCCAATGCCAGCTTTGCGATTTGCGTCATGAATTTGATTCCATCGTGCATAGTTTTGATCTGCGCTACAAAGTATTGTGCCGATTTCTGTCGCGTAGGGGAAGTACCGCGGTTGAAGTTAAAGAGAGATCATGGCAACTTCCGATATGCTTGTTAGGTTGCAGGTCTAATGGGCAACGGCAGGATGCCAGCTCATGCAACCGAACGATCGGTGGGTTCTTGTTGCGGCGAACAGGAACCCACTTTTTTTGCGCGCGTAGTGAATACGGGCTTGCATCCACCGTCTTCCTCGGAGCCGGCAGGCAACGCAGGAATTGTATGCGGTAGAGTAGCTACACCAAATTACGGTAATGGCTGGCTGGCTCTTAAATATGCAAACAGATTGCGAATCTCATCATCGCTGAGCGTCTTGAGAATACCCTCGGGCATGACAGAGCGACTAATTCCAGTTAACTCTTCGATATCGTCACGATTAACGACGGTACGCTGGCCGTCGACACCTCGCATCACGACTACGCGATTGTCCTGATCATCGATGAAACCGGTAAGTGTGCGGCCATCTGATGTAAATACTGCAAAGTTTTCGTAGCCTTCGCGTATTTCAAGACTGGGATTAACGATATTTTCAAGCATTCGCTGGATGTCATCTCGCTTAAAGGCTGTTAGATTCGGGCCCACGTTACCACCTGTGTTAAACAACTGATGGCATTTTCCGCAATGCTTCGCAAACAGCGTGCGGCCGTCATATGGATTACCGGTATTCTCAGAGAGAATCTGAGTATACTTCTGCGTCAGCTCCCTCATTTCTTCAGTACTCGCCCCATCGACCGACTTCCAGACTTCACCAATCACCGCTGTTAAGTCTGCATCGTCGTGAAGCAACATGCGGCGAACGGTGGAGAGCCGGACGGAATCTTGGGCTAGACGTTCATCCTTCACTGCTGCCGCGAGTGCGATGGACCATTGCGGCCGACTTGCCAGTAATGACTGTAATGACTGTCGAGTGTCTTCGGAAACAGCACTTAATCTTTGCACCGCAATCGTACCGATTTCAGAATCTTCAAAACTCTGTATGGCACTGATCGTGTTTTGCAAGACTGTGTTGTCAGGTTCATTTGCCAGAAGTCCCTTAAGTGCAGGCAAAGCTTGTTCAGATTTGACTTCACCGAGCACGGTAATCAAATCGATTCGCAATTTTGCATCCACGTTTGCATCCGCGATTTGCTTGATTGCACTTTCAATTGCCTCTGCGATCCCTTGACGGACTTGCAGCTTAATTGAGCCGCCTCCAGCCTTTTTTAGGGCCGCCACAAGTTGCTCTGGCAAACCTGCAAGCGACTGTCCTTGAAGTGAAGCTTCAAACGCTGTCATCAGTTTGCCCGATGTAGATTTATCCGGGGCACCATCGAACATTGCAGCAGCTGTGTTCAAGTGTTTTTGTTTACCGCTCAGGATTAGCCGTTTCATCATGCGATCTACGAGGTGCGTCTGCACTAATTCCAGGAACCAGGTACTTTCGTCTGCCAGAAGCGTACTTACAACCGTTTCAGAGTCGTCTTCCATAAATGACTCGATGGCCCACCAGATTAGCAGTGGAACATGTGGATCGTTGGTATCCTCACCATGTGTGACCAGTTCTTTTACGACGAGCATCGCACTGGATGCATCGCTGATTCGTCGTGCCGAGCATGCAAGTAGACTGCGAACATGTACAGATTGGGTCGTTTGGGCAAGATTTATAAATGCGGTCAATATAGGCTTCGGGTCTACATTTGGATTTGTGAGTAACTCATCTGTCGCAAGGCGAATTGTCCAGCTGACTACATGCGAATCGGGATGATTACGTAATAAGTTTTCTGCGAATTCAGGGGTAAACCCGCCGCTTGCATTGAGTGCCCACAGTGCGTTTAACGCTACCGTGCCCTCGGCTTGTCCGACAATTTCTGTCAGACGTGTTATGGCACTTCTGTCGCGGCGATCAGCAAGTACGCGCAAAGCAGTACTGCGATGCCATGGAGATTCATGTGCGACGCTTGCGATGAGGTCTGACGTTGAAAGAGCGCCATAGTCAACG
>JAKUOW010000280.1 GCA_022451045.1 Pirellulales bacterium
AGTAACTGCAAGCGGAACTGAACTCAACGTACTAGATGATTTAAGCCGAGGCTCGATTCTTTACGGTAACTCATCTGGTGCAACCGCAATCCTAACGAAAGGGTCAGCCGATCAGGTTTTAAAATCGGATGGTACTGATATTTCATGGGCTGATGCTTCTGGTGGAGGAGCAACCTATGCTCCTACAGCTGGCACAAACGCATTTAGCACACCGTTCCACGAAAATATGTCAACGCAGGGTTTTGGTGCTGTCATGGGTTTGGGTTATTCACACGTACCTGTTTTTCGAGGCAGAGATGTTGGTGCGACAAATAGAGCGAAAGGGAACAAATTTATTCTGACTAACGCTTACACTGAGACTCCGGCAGCTCGACACAATGGTAACTATATGGATGGAATGGCAACTATATATTTTGATGTTGTTCCTTCAACTAGAACAGTCACTTGGAGTTCAAATTGGGAAAGAACGCATTATCACTCTAACTATAGCTCTACAGGTTATTCGACTGCCCAATTTTTCACTATAGAGGGATCGGGCCAAATGACTGAAAATGCGTATAGCGTTTGGTCAAATCAAGGTAGTCATCAATTTAATATTGTCAATTATGGTTGGACTAATAGTGGAACATATAATACTCATGTTGCTGCTACTGGGTCTGGTAATGGTTTATACCAAACGTCCGGACATCGTGAAGTTCTGCCAGTTGACGATAATGCCACTGGCTATATTGCAAACTGCGGTTATGACCAATCGAACAGTCGGGCGAGCTACCGAATAATGACGGTTGACGCTACTTCGGGCAATATGAACATGGGTAGCATGACCCAATGTCATAACACGACATCATCTACTTGTTATTCTGTACGGATGATAAACCAGCCAGGCATTTATCCCGATGCGACTAATGACTATCCAGTTCAAATTTGGAGATAGCGTGTTGATGCTGATTATGTAGCGCAAACACTAAATCGTTCGGGCAATGTGTCTAATGCGATTACCAGTGGCTTCGACCCAACACGTTACCAAGATTTTGCTTTCTTGTTGATGGATGGCACAACTCCGGTTGTTATGATGTATGACGGTTATTATCAGGCATCCAGATGGACGCAATACGATGCTGCTCCTACCCATTTCCCCAATAGTAATGCCGGAAATTTTGTACCAAAAGTAGAATTTAATTCTTACGGTCAAGGTGGTTTTGTAGCCACTGGGGTCGAGAATGAGTTTATGTGCTTTGAAACTATTTATCCTCGAAATGCCTATTTAACAGGGCAAAGCACTTTAAAGAAATTCAAAATAAATCCAACTAACGGTAAATTTACGGATGTGTATTACTGCGATCTTGATAACTCCGTAGCTGGTTGGTATCACCGAGTCCAGAACGGAATGGGTCACAAACTTTTTGGGTTGTACGGAGATGATGGAAACTCAGCAACGCTAACTCATTTTCTCGTGGTAAGTATCGACCCTACCTATTACAACTCTTCTCACGGCGCACAAGTAATCGATATTCCATCAGCAAGTGATTGGAAGCCATATCCCGCAAATTAAGGATTAGTTATGAACGATTCTGAATTAGAAGTAATGCTTAATCGTGCAGCTGAGAAAGGCGCTGAAAAAGCTCTGAAATCTATTGGTCTTTCTGACGAGATGGCAGTCCATGATGTTCATGAACTGCGGGGCTTACTCGATGCCTGGCGTCAGGTTAAAACAGGCGTTAGCAAATCCGTTGTGCAGTTTTTAACCGTTGGAACTCTCGGTGCTCTTAGTGCCGTATGGTATTTCAAATCTTGAGGTGAACTATGGCAATTGGTGACGTAAAGGTTAAAGAAGAAGAGACAGTCGCTGGGAGACTCAAGAAGTTTACTGAGAGTGGTTCACCAGCTATGCAGTATGCTTCTGCACTTGGCCGGCGAGAAGCTGGCGCGAGAGGATTGACTAATAGCTCGATTGCAGTCGGCGCAGCTGCTGAACAAGTAATGCGATATGGCAGTGACGTTGCTAAGGCTGACGCAAATATTTTTAGCCAAAGTAATATTGCAGATGCTGCGAATAAAACTGCATTAGAACAGCAAAGGTTATCTGATGTAGGTGCGATGGACCGTACCAAGTTAACAACAGATACGCAGTTAAAAATACAAACTCAAGGCGATAAGGCAGCTAAGGAGCGTTTGGCCTCACAAATTGCTAGCCAAGAGAAAATTGCAACAGCGCAAAATAAGACACAGAAAGAGATTCAAACAGCAGCAGATACAGCTGCTTTAGCGCGAGTAAAGGCGCAAATCACAAGTAACGAAGCGATGGCACTTGCTGATCAGGCCAACAAAATGGCTATAGTGAATGCTCAAAGTGCTAGTGCTTTGGCTGTAGCGCAAGAGAGAACTAAGAGCGCAGCAGCAATTGAAAGCGCTCGATCGACCAGTGCTGAAAATATAAATACAGCTACTCTAACGAGTAACGCCGCAGTCCAAGCAGCTAGAAATGCCAGTAACGAAAAAATCGCTTCCGCAAATGCGGCTGCTATAGCTGCTGAAAATAAGCTTGACCGATTGAGTCAGCAAAACATTGCAAAGTGGAACAACGAGGCTGCTTTGCAGCTGCAAACAATGAAAGAAAACTTCGGTATTACTTCTGAATATCGCAATGACGCTACAAATGCTTGGCAAGGCTTTTCAAATGGGATTGCTCAAATTGATACCACCGCATCACCAGCTTCTCAGACTGAGCAATTCAACAGAATTAATGAGTCGTTTCAGGCGCGAATGAAATTCCTTAACACTTCTCGGATAAGTGATTTAGCGAATAAAGGTATGGATGCAACAGATAACGATGCCATGGAAGCCTACACAAAAGCTCAACAAGTAGGTATGACAGCGGCAGAGTTAGATACTCTAGGTGGTGTTCCAGCTGGCACGGCACAATCTTGGATTCAAAGTAAAGGTCTAGCGCCTTTGCCTACGAGTCCTAAAGAAAGTGCAGCTGCAAAAGTAGCAGCAGTGGATACCTCTACTGTGGCTGCTAATTTTAATAACAAAGCTGCTAGCACCGATCCAGCTTACGGTATTGATGTGGAGAACAATAGGCCAGACTAATGACATATGAAATTGTAAAAGCTCAAGCAAAGGAAGCAATTGCAATTTCAAAACTACTTTACGATTCTCTCCAAAACGGTGTCGATAAAAACTTCGACATTAATAAAGAAAAACTAGTGGACCATGTGTTCGATACTATCGTGCAACATGATGGCTTCGCTGTTGTTTTAAAGCACGAAGGTAAAGTTGTCGGATGCTTTATGGGAGAACTCACTAAGCATCGTTATGCTACCGGATACATTGCTACTGAACTTGGTGTTTATATCCATCCTGAACATCGAGGTGAAAATCACTTTCAAGAAATGTTAGATCAATTCATCTGCTGGAGTTCTAAAAAGCCAGATGTGTTGATGACCACATTTTCAATTGGTCAGCTGAATGCGACTACCCCATGGGTACGAGCCCAGCTCAAGAAAAGAAACTTCATTAAAGGCGATGAAAACTATTATTTATTGAGGAACTGATATGTCTAAACTTGTTAAGGCTATTGGCCGAGGCATCAAGAAAGTGTTTAAGGCTGTCAAGAAAGTTGTTAAGAAAATAACTAGCAGCAAACTATTTAAGGCCGTTGCTATTGCCGCCGCCATCTATTTCACAGCGGGTGCGGCAGCCGGAATGATTGGAGCTAAGGGGGCCGCAGCCGGAGCCGGAGCCGCAGCCGGCGGGGCGAAAGCCACAGCAGCTGCCGCCGGCTTTAAAGCCACAGCAGCCAGCTCTGTAGCCGGAGCCACTGGTGGCAGTTCTTTTATGGCTTTGAATCCAGTTGTCGGAGCGGCTGGATCAACAGCAGGGACGCTGGCGAGTTCAGGTAATGCTATCTCATCGCTACTCAGCGCGGGTGCTACTAAAGCTGCCGGTCTCGCTCAATGGAGTGTAGCAACTCCAGCTAATGCCATGATTACCGCAACTGGTATGAATATAGCCGGTCAGGTGATAGGAGCGAAGGCTGCGGCTGATGCTGAGTACGATAGATATAAAGCTGAGAAACAGGAATTTGACACTAACACAAGTTTCAAACTCAATGTTGCTGATCGTCTAAACCAAACGCCTTT
>JAKUOW010000281.1 GCA_022451045.1 Pirellulales bacterium
TGGTACGACCTACAAGAAGATCCCCACGAACTTGTTAACCTAGCGATGGATCGAGGTCGGAGAGAAGAACTCCGCAAAAGATTTGATGAGTTGAGGGCAATTGAAGAGGTCGATTACGCCCCCATCGGCTAATTATCAAATAAAGTAATCTCCTTGTCATATAACTAATTTGATAATTTGTTCATTTATTTGTTAATTGATCTTTTCGGTGGCAGACTAATACGATGCTGAACTCCCTGTTCAGTATTTAATTTCTATTACAGAGGGGAATTACATGAGGAATAGACGTCTATTAAGACTTCTAGCCGTATTGTTTGCTTTCGTTCTTGTTGCCGCAGCATGTGGTGATGATGATGACAGCTCTTCCAGTAGTGGTTCTGAATCATCCGCTTCAAGTAGCGACAGCTCTAGTGCTAGCGAAACGAGCGACTCAGGATCTGCTGAAGGACTGAACATCGGAACGTTGCTTCCTGAGACCGGTGCACTGGCATTCTTGTCCGAGCCACTTGTCTTAGCTGTCGATATGGCTATACGTGACATTAACGCCGCTGGTGGTGTCAATGGCGCTGACGTTACTTTAACAAAGGGCGATTCGGGTACAGATCCTGATATCGCTAATACTACGGTTGACCGGTTGTTGACTGAGGAAGTAGATGCCATTGTTGGTGCTGCAGCTTCAGGTATTACCGGTTCGGTAATCGAAAAGATTACAACCGCTGGTGTGACACAGTGTTCACCTTCGAACACGGCCGCTGGTTTGGGTACATCTGGTGACGACGGATACTACTTCCGTACCGCACCATCCGATGACCTACAAGCTCCAGCTCTAGCCAACGTGGTACTCGGTGACGGGTACACCAACGTTGCTGTAGTAAGCCGTGCCGATGACTATGGTGTTGGCTTTAACGCCGAGTTTGAACCTGCAGTTGCAGCCGGTGGTGGAACCATCGTTTACAGTGAGCCTTACGCTCCAGAATCCACAAGCTTCGATGATGTGGTAGCTGACGTAATTGCTTCCGGTCCTGACGCTGTCGTAATTGTCGCCTTCGAAGAAGGTGTTCAGTTAATTCAAGCCATGATCGAGCAAGGCGCAGGCCCACAAGACATCCAGCTATACATCACGGATGGTATGGCAACCGGAGAACTTGGTGCGCTTATTGATGAAGCCAACCCAAGTATCGCTTCAGGTATGAAGGGAACGCAGCCAGCTGCTGCTCCTTCAACTGGTGCCGCATTCTTCCCGGGTGCTTTTGCCGAATTTGCTCCAGACGTATCAACGATCTTCTCCGCCCAGTCATATGACTGTGCGATTCTGATCGCTCTTGCTGCTGAAGCCGCAGGATCAAACAATTCTGCTGACATTGCCGCCCAAATGGTTGCGGTAAGCCGTGACGGTGAGAAGTGTTCAACATTCGCTGATTGTAAAGACCTGCTTGCTGATGGAGCTGACATTGACTACGACGGTGCTTCCGGCGCCATCGATTTCCTCGATGTTGGTGAACCAGGAACAGGTATTTACGAAGTGTATGAATACGACGCTGACGGTGTCCAACAAGTTGTAGAAGAACTAACCTTCGAATCCGGTGCAGCTCCAACACAGGCAGCTCCAGCACCAGAACCAGCAGGTATAGGACCTAACGCTTTGGATTCACCAGTCACAATGTCTACGACATGTGCTCCTTCTATCTCTGCGCTAGTGCAGTGGATAGGTATCGAAGAAGGATTCTACGCTGACAGGAACCTCACACTTGAGTGTGTCCAGATCGGTAGTGGACCTGAAACAGCGGCTGCTCTTGCATCCGGTGCTGCTGACTTTGCAGCAAACATTTACAACAACGTCTTCCCATTGCTTGAAAATGGACTCGAAGTTGTTGTGTTCATGGAAACATTGCAATATAACCTCTTTGATATCATTGTCGATACTGAATATGCCGAAGCAAATGGCATAACTGAAGGTATGGGCTGGCAAGAAACCATGGAAGCGCTTGACTGCACCAATGTTGGTGTTGTTGCTCGTAATGCTGCAGCTGAGGACCTCGCAAGGATCCTTATTCAGGCCGCAGGACTCGATGAAGAGTGCTTTACCTATGTAGCGGTTGGTTTACAGCCACTTCCAGGTCTTGAATCTGGCGACACGGATTGGACTGTTACATTCGATCCATTCCAGGTTGTCGCTGTTGGGACCGGAGCAGGTATTAACCCATTCTCCGTCCAAAGAGGCGAAGGACCTCCAGGACTTGATTGGCCAGGACTTGTCTACATGACAGGCAAAGACACATTTGACAGCAAGCAAGCTGAACTCTGTGCCTACAAGTCAGGTACTATAGAGGCCATAGAATTCTTAGCTGATCCAGCTAATGCTGACCGTAGTGCAGAAATTGCAAAAACACGGTTAGCTGAAGCTCTACATCCGCTAGTACCGGCACTTATTGCGAAGTACCAAAACGCATTCAGCCTTACAGGCGATATTTCATACGATCAGATTGAAACGATCAGCCAAATTTCACTCGACGTCGGTAAGACGACCCGTTTGTACTCTGGCGATGAAGTAGCCGCGGACCTAGTCTGCGAGTAAAAGCGTAATCGGTTCATAGAAACTGATTCGGGGCCGGTGCTCAGGCACCGGCCCCGAAAAAACTTTTAGTTACGATAATTAAGACAGGAATCAAAAAATTATGACCAATGCTGTCGACATAGAAAACGTCTCCCTAGTATTCGGTGGTGAAGGTAACAACCCAGTTCTCGCTGTAGACACCATCGATATCGCTATTCCTAAAGGCCAATTTGTTGCCATTGTCGGACCAAGCGGCTGTGGTAAAACAACCGTACTTAACATGCTGGCAGGTTTGATTCCGCCTACAGCCGGATCAGTTAAGCGAAACGGTGAGGAAGTCGATGGGCCAAGCCGCGATGTTGGCTATATGCTTGCACGTTCGGCACTAAGCCCATGGAGAACAGCGCTTCGGAATATTGAAATGGGATTACAAATTCACGGAGTCGATAAAGTGACACGGCGAGAACGTGCCCATGAACTTATCTCCCTATTGCATCTTGATGGATTCGAAAATTCCTATCCGTCTCAGCTCTCACAAGGAATGCGCCAACGAGTCGCAATAGCGAGGACCCTAGCCATTGATCCAGATTTGTGGCTAATGGATGAACCGTTTGGAGCTCTTGATGCTCAAACCCGACTTACAGTTCAGGGAGAATTTATAAACCTCTGGGAAAGGTCAGGGGAAAGTTCAGTTATCTTCGTAACCCACGATCTAGAAGAAGCTGTCTTGCTAGCAGATCGGGTTATTGTAATGACTGCTCGACCTGGTCGAATCAAAAGCGATACGATCATCGATCTACCTCGGCCAAGAGTGATAGATGAACTCCGATTCGATGACAAGTTTAAAGAAGCGGAGCACAGGATATGGAAGGAGCTTCGTGATGAAATCATCTGATACAACCCCACCTGAACCAAATAACGACGAAACAGACAATTCTCAAATTTACTCTTCTCAATCAGACTCTTCTCAATCAGACTCTTCTCAATCAGAAGGTTCTGAACCAGGACGTTTCGACATGTCAATGATCGTCGAAGTACCTAGATGGCAGCGCATTCTTAAAGCCGTTGACCTGCCAGTCCAATTTCTTCGAATAGGCCTCTTCGTTCTAATTATTTGGGCGTGGGAATCACGCTGGATCTTCAAAGGGTGGAGCCCATTTGGCTTTGATCTCTTTCCGGAAATTATTCCCTTATTCCAAGGGGTACCGAGCGAAGCTTGGAATTTTTTAATAGATATTTGGAATGATTCACTGTTCTGGGGTGATTTCTGGGTGACATTACAGGAAGCCATTTATGGTTTTGTTATTGGATCTACTTTGGGATTTACCGTCGGGCTTCTCCTAGGAAGTTTCAGAAGAGTGGCGAAAGTGATGTCTCCCTTTCTTATCTTTGCGAATGCTGTTCCAAAGATCGCACTCGCCCCGATCCTTATTCTCTGGTACGGGGTTGATATAGCATCAAAAGTTGCGTTGGCAACAATAATTGTTTTTTTCATTGTGCAAATATCTGTTCAAGCTGCGGTGTTCTGTTTAGATCCGGAGCTTGATGTTGTGGCGACTTCGATGGG
>JAKUOW010000282.1 GCA_022451045.1 Pirellulales bacterium
AGCCAATCATTGGACGAAAAAAAGGTCCGGAGATCCTTGAAGAAAGGATGCGCGAATCAACTATACCTCCAGATGTAGCGCGTCGCATTATCCGAGTGCTGCAGGATTCAAATCTAGTATTAGATTCACTTATTGCGACGATTCGTAGTGCAGGGAAACTTACAGAAAATTCCTGGAAGTTCAATCCGGAAACGGTCAGCTTACTCGTTGAGGCTGCTAAGGGTGGAGATCCTGTTGCTGGTGAAAGCGTATTCCGCCGGAAAACATTGCAATGCATGAAATGCCATGCAATCGGTGTTGCTGGCGGAAAGCTCGGCCCGGAACTGGTAAGCCTTGGTGCCAGCGCGCAGGTTGACTATTTAGTTGCATCGCTATTAGCACCGAATGACAAGGTTAAAGAGAATTTCCATTCGATTCAAATAATCGACGCTGATGGGCAGGTACACACAGGTATTCAAGTGCGTCGCGCTGGTGGCATACTGGTATTGCGAAACGCAAAAGATGAGTTGGAGCAGATTGCAGTTGACGACATCGAGTTAGAGAAAGAAGGTCGTAGCTTGATGCCAGATGGTTTAGTGGACGACCTCACGAAACAGGAAATCGCTGACCTCATCAGTTTTCTATCCGCTCTTGGAAAAGTCGGAGATTTCGCTGTTTCAAGAGAATCTATAGCACGTACATATCGTGTACTCGAATTTACGCCAAAGGCGCATTTCGTCGTCGCTCGTAGTAGCTTTAATACAATAGCGATCGGCCACGCTGACCTGCAATGGGAACCGGCTTATACGAAGGTTAACGGCGAAATCGAATTGAACGAACTTCCTATTTTCACGCTGCGACAAGGTGTGGATGACATGAGTTTTTTACAGACAACCTTGCGCGTAAGTAATAGTGGGAGTATCGGAATTGTCACGAACGGTCTGGAAGGAATAGACGTATGGATTGATGGTAAGCCAATTGCATCTGAAAACCTCCAATCAGTCGTCTTTGAAAACGGAGATCATGTCATCACCTTTGGTTTAAACCGTGTTTCGCGGAATAAACCATTATTAGTTAAGACGCGGATCTCGAAGGGCTCCTCAGCACAGGCACAGTGGCTTCTTGGCAAGTGATATTTTCCAAACAAAAGATGCCACTAGATCTCTCTTGACGCGGACACCAGTTGTTAAGTATTTAGCTTTATCAACATTTAGTTTAGGTGTCCCCTTTTGATTGAGAACCGCACTATTTCAACGGCGTTGCTGCTGGTCGGAATGGCCTGCTTTGCTGCGGTCACGCATGCGCAGACCGCCGATGAGGAGTCATCTCTCGGCTCGCCACAATTCGATCCCTATGAGAACTCGTCGGATGCCCCAGGGACGCCATCATTTGATGCAGCGGGTAGCGGCTTAGGCGCCCCACCTAATCGCCCTTGGTTCGGAGAGGCATATTCCGGTACTAACGACAATGGCAATCAAGATAGCATTTTTGATCGTACTCGTACTCAAGCTAGCGATCTGCTTCGGTTTGCCGAATCTCCGCGTATCCAATACGGCTGGATAAACGGAGGTTCGGGCGAAGATATTGACATAGGTGAACTGGAAACTTCAGTAATGTTTTCGTTTCCGAACTTCCTTCAAACAGAAAGACCCCTTCTTGTTGCGCCCACGTTCGGATTGCAGTTATGGGCTGGTCCGGAGAATATTCCCGACTTACCGGGAAGCGCATACTCTGGAGCGTTGGCCACACGGTGGTACACGGATCCAACCGCCAGGTTTTCGGTTGACGCTGGTTTAACAGTCGGTGTTTACACCGACTTTCAAACTTTGACGTCAGACAGTCTCCGACTGACTGGACATGGAATCTTTGCCGTCCGACTTTCAGACGATACGAAAATAAAATTAGGTGTTGAATATTTGGACCGAATGAGTACGAAGATGTTACCTGCTGCCGGTGTGACCTTGACACCTAATGACATGACCCGATTGGATCTGTATTTTCCAAGGCCAAAGATATCCCAGTATTTCGGTTCGCTACAAACAATGGATGTGTGGTGGTATGCATCAGGAGAATATGGTGGTGGGAGCTGGACCATAAAACGGGACGCTGGATTTAGTGACCAGATCGATATCAATGATCTGCGTGTAAACGTTGGGTTCGAATTTGGTATGGCAGAACAATTACGCGCCGGAAATCGTAATGGCTTCCTTGAACTTGGTATCGTATTCGACAGGGAGGTGATCTTCCGTCGAACGCCATCAGAGAATTTCTCCCCAGGCAGCACTTTTATGTTGCGAGCGGGATTTGGATATTAGTGTTCGGCGCTAGTCCGTTGCATCGTACAGCTCTCCTCGCAAGATCAGGTTATCCCAATCTCCTGTGTCGTCAAACGAGCCTAACCCAATCTTTCCGTGTTTGAAGGTTTTATTTACAGCCTCCATGATTGGCGTCTTCATATCGTCAAAGTAGACCCGGATTTGCCCGGTTTCTGCGTTACGAATAATACGGACGTGGTGCCACTTGGAGTCCCAGTTGGTACCATCCGTGGTCTTAGTGGAAATCTTTATACGTGGAGCGTCTTTCACGATGAAGATCTGATTCGCGTGATCATCCGTTTTCTTGCCAAGGTGAACGTAATAAAAGTTGGCCGGGTTTTGATAACCAAAGAATAGACAACAGTCTCTGTGTCCATAGTCCTCGTGCGTGCTCAGAACATCTACATCCAATTGGAATGAGCCCACCACTGGAGTGTTGAGGAGAGAGATATTATAGGGACTGCGATGCGGTGGTTCGTATTTGGAACGCTTTACGAATTGACTATAAACGAAACCCTTCTCCGTCTTGCGTAATTTCCATGCAGCGTCATCCGTGGGAGACCATTCCGTTGCACCGTTTTCAAAATCTGTCTTGTAAACTACTGGCAACTTCTTTTCGGCAAGTCCGGTGCTGGTCGTTAACGCCAAGAAACACATAAAAACAGTAATGCGAGCATAGAATCTATATGGAATAGCGAGGAATGCTTGTCGCAGATATGTCATGGCTTAGACCCTTGAAAAACTTTAACGGTTATGCGGAATGTGCTGATGCTATGGTTGCTGCTGTACCGATGATATTAGCACAGGAAGATAATTATCTGTACAAGCGCTACGCGAAATGTACAGAGATGGCACAAATTAGGGGGGTTGTCATGAAACGTTTTGTAGCAATGTGCGCCGTGGGTGTGTTCAGTTTATTCGCGGTAGAAAGTGTTCAGGCACAATTTGCACCAACATCACTCGGGTACTATGCGCCGCGTGTCGCTAGCAATTTTCCCGCGCTTAGCGCGGCAAACTCGGGAGAAACCGTTTCTCCTGAAGTATTGACGGGTAATGAAGTTCTCGGCGGTAATTGCTGCCAACCACTAATCCCTACCATCGCCCAAGGGATCAAAGATACACTTCAAGCAGTATTCCCTTGCTGGGGTGTAAGACGGCCGCACCCATTAGGCTCTCGCTTGTTTATTTCAGAACGTTTCCACCATGGCACGATCATGGGCGGCTGCGGTTGTGGAACACCACATGGTGGAGTTATTTATCAAGGCGAAGTCAGCTCTCCAACTCCCGTCGAAGAGCTACCCGCTACTCCTGAAGTGGACGAATCCGCTATACGCCAGCATTACATACCGGGTTACACGCCAGCGCACCTGCGGAGCGCAAGCGTTTTGTCGGCACCTGTAACAATCGAGGCGAATACAATTCGATCACAGAGCCCACCACGATCTATCACAGTGCAGCCTGCTACGTATCGTACAATCACACGCCCTGCATCTTCGCGTTATCCTGCGAATCCATTACGAAACTAGACGCAGGTCGAGCAAGCCATCAAAAGCAGGGCATTCCAACTTGGGATGCTCTGCTTTTTTAGTAACGATCGCTACTTGTCTAATATTGATTTGCTGAATAGAGTAATAGGACATCACGGGATTTGTGGCCGCTTGCAGCCGTTTACTGCTAAAGAGCCTCACATGCTAGAAGCGACATTGTTGCATAGGGGTGACCCAGACGGGAAACCATCGAGCACTCTACGGCTCAAATCTCTTGGTTTAATGCAGCAACTATTTGGTTCGTACGCAACCATATGTTTACATATTG
>JAKUOW010000283.1 GCA_022451045.1 Pirellulales bacterium
TCGCAAGCATGCGTCAATCACACCGATCCCTGCTAAACCCCCACCACCAATGCCGATACCAGAGCTACCGTTATCCAGTGTTACTCGAATGAATATCTGTCCGAGTGTGAGACGCCAATCCGGAGGGCAATCCGGTGTATCAGGTTGAAATGACTCTATTGACTCGATCCTCACGCTTCTACTCTCCGCCTTGAGAGGAGTTCAGCTTCTGTATATTTTGCAACTCATGCCTTAAACGCATCCGCGTAAGTTTTGCATTAATCTTTTCACTAATCGAATTTGACAGCATGATAAAGCATTCTGTACCGGTGTCCTGCATTAATTCATTGGCACTGAAAGACTCCATCGCATCGCTTCTCAACTGTGTAACCTCGTCTAGCAGCTCCTCAAGAACATCACAATCGCTCATTACTACCTCACCTTCTGCTAGTTCAATCTGCTCACGTTCAATCTCCAACAATCGTGCCATGAATTTATCTAACCGATGCTCGCTCTTTAATATTTGCTTGGTTCTCCACCACCGGATGAAGAGGAAAAAGGCAACACATATTGAAACGACAAATGAACGAATACTCTCGGTATTCGAAATAAATTCCGGGTCGAGCCATGGCTTCAACTCTGGCGAATAATGATGAAGCGCCCCAACATGGAAAGGCACGCACGGATCACTGCGAGCATAATCAATTCCGCCGACCTGTAACTCCCCCAAATGTTGTTTGGAAACGAACGTTGGATCTGTCACGATCTCAGCCACCAGAGAAACTAAGTACGCGCTCGTGCTAGAATTTGTAATTAATTGTGCATTAACGCCGATGGTATGAATATCCTCCTGCGGATATGCGGGCGAGGTCCGGAAATAACCAGCCGGAATTGTTTTCCTTTTAAACACTGGATTCCGCTCGACGATGGCCTCCAAGTACGGTAGCGACACCAAATTCATATGTCGTAAATCTGCAATATCCTGTTGAATTGGCGCATTCTTTCCAGTGGTTACTACAGCAACATCAATGGAACGAGCTTCTAGCTGTGTTAGTAGTGTTTCATAGTCGAAAAAGTGTGTCTGGAGTGGGCCAGAAACACCATAGAATTCCAATAGATACTGTGTGGTGATCGCATCTCCTGATCCGACCTCCCCCGCTGCAATATTTAATGAGCGACTCACGCCTTCACCGGTAAAGACGCTAACATCCAGACTCTCATCCAAATGGACTAGGGCTAACTCGGGAAACAGGCTAGCAACACAACGAACATTTGATAGGTCCACTTCTGACTCTTGGCGAAGTGACTCTAATACATTTGGTTGAAATAACGCAAAATCTGCTTCCCCATTTGCAATCTTCCGAAAATTGTCACTGGAGCCCGGTGACTCGACAAATTCGACCTTTACTCCGGTACGCTCTTGTAACGCACTTCCAACGGCTTCAATAATTTGTCGATAACGGCCACCAGTCTTCCCCGTCGCGATCGTGACCTTCTTTGGCAATTGCTGGTATTGGACGACCTGTTGTATTGCAAACGGGATCAATAAAACAAGTAATACGATGACAAAACATTTACCCCACTTTGCCGCGTTCACACCTTGAAATCGATTATTGATCATCAGCACTAGTCGTCTCGACCTTGGTTATCATATTAATACAATCATAATAGCTTAAAAAACACAGGTTTCATGACGCACGGCGAGGAACTTGGTCACAAAACCCAACGGGCTAAAACGAAAATGAATCCTCAGAACACCGATAAATGGTTACACGACGCAACCGACGACAATTTTGAACACCTGGCCATAGAAGCCTCAAAAGAGCGCCCTGTAATTGTCGACTTTTGGGCTTCATGGTGTCAGCCTTGTCGCATGCTTACACCTGCGTTAACTGAAGCTGTTGGGAAATATGATGGCGAGATCGAACTCGTAAAGGTCAATACCGAGGTTGCTCCAAAAACGGCGGCACAGTTTGATATTTCCTCGATACCCACAGTGTTCGCAATCATAAATGGTCAAATTATAGACTCCTTTCAGGGTCTTCTCGACGTAGACGCCATCGAGCAATGGCTAAACGACATCCTTTTAAACCGTGACTATCTGGCGGCCAAAGCAAAGGAAGAAGAAAACCCGCAGGAAGCAATTTCAGTATACAGAGAACTCCTCGAACGGCAGCCTGATGCCGACATGCTTAAGATTGATTTGGCAAGGTGTCTACAGGCATCCGGGGATAACGAAGCCGCTCAAGAACTTCTTACCGAGCTTGAGAAACGGGGTTACCTCGAACCCGAGGCAAAGGTAGTCAAATCAAGGCTCACCCTTGCCTCATCGGCCGGGGACCTCAAAGACTTACGACAAGCATTCGAAACGCGTCCAGACGACCTCCAAGCCGCACTGACTTATGCAAATGCGCTTGCCGCTAACGGAGATTATGAGACGGCCTTCGAACTTCATTTAGATATAATTGTTACGGACAGACAAGGTATTGGTGAAGAAGCTCGCCTTGCAATGGTAAACGCGCTTAATGCTATTGAAGATGACGCGCTGATATCGACATATCGCCGAAAACTAGCCGCTGTTTTATACTAACCTTTCTAGTTGACAACCAACGCTTAATTTTAATCTAACACAGGACAAATAAATGCGTATTCTCCGAGTTCAGGATTCACAAGGCCACACCCACTATGCTGCTGAGCACGAAAATGGAACGGTTACGAGACTCGACGGCTGTATCTACGACAATCCAACAGATACTGGAGAAGAAATTACAGTCTCCAAGGTCTTAGCACCTATCGAGCCAGTAGATGTGCTATGTATTGGATTAAATTACAAGTACCATGCCGAGGAAAGCAACACGCCCATTCCTGAGAATCCGATTCTCTTTATGAAGACAACGTCCGCCCTGCAAAATCCAGGCGACCCAATACAATTACCTCGCACCCTTCGCAGCGACAAGGTTGATTATGAATGCGAACTCGCAGTGGTTATCGGAAAAGACTGCCGCAACGCCACTAAATCAAATGCGCTCGAATATGTACTAGGTTACACGTGTGCTAACGATGTGAGTGCTAGGGACTGGCAGGTTGAGTGGGGTGGTAGCCAATGGTGTCGTGGAAAAACATTCGATACATTCCTGCCACTAGGGCCCGCCCTAGTTACCGCTGATGAGATCACCAATCCTAACTCACTTGGCATCAAGACGATTCTTAACGGCGAGACACTTCAAGACTGGAACACCGATGACATGATATTTGATGTTCCAACTCTTATAGAGTTCTTAAGCGGCAGTACTACTTTGCGAGCGGGAACGGTTATCCTCACCGGAACGCCACAAGGTGTAGGCGCCGCTCGAAAGCCTCCTATTTTTCTCCAAGATGGAGACACCGTTACTATCTCAATCGACAATATTGGTGACCTAACGAACCCAGTCATCAACGAATAGCTTCATTTCGTTTGGATTCCTATTTTAAACGGAATGCCGGATTTTTTACAATTGTTCGCTCCGACCGACGAAATAACAATAGTCATATGGATAGAGAGAATAAAGAACTGCTTGAAGCACAATTATCAGATTTTTTTGCAGCTTCGGCCTATTCGAGCAAACGCAAAGCTCTTTTGCGCGAACTGACCGGCGCATCCGGAGCAATTGCTGCCTCACTTGAGCATCTAGAAAAGTCCTATACGTCAGCAATCCCCGAATTTCGCGGTGGAATGACCCTGGACTGCGAGCTTTGTTCAGATCCGACTGTAAAACTAAGAATCCTCACTCATAAACGGGAAAATAAAAAGGTTAAAGACAGCCGCGGTATGGATACTGTGGAAGCAACTGTAAAGTTCGTACGATGGCTCAATTCATACGACAGATTTCTGGTATCAGTAATAGATCGTTCGATCGCTATTAAACCAAGACAGAACCCGGGCAAAGAAATCACGGTGCGACCATCCCCAATAGACTCCAATCATACGGAGGATCGAGTCGAAGAAATTCACTCTCCGCGAGACCAAGCCGATCCGACGGACAAACTATCAGATGTAACATACCCTCCAACGCCATCCAAAGACTTAGATAATTCCTCTACAAATCAACACAGTGAAACCGTGCCGACCGATGAGGA
>JAKUOW010000284.1 GCA_022451045.1 Pirellulales bacterium
TTGGATACACCACCCTGCCCCTGATCTACCCGCGTTGCGATTCCCTTGTAAGCAAAATTACTGGCATCATTTCCAATCTCATATGTCGCAATCAAATTGGGCCCATAGTTCATTTGCTCCCTTGGGACTTTTTGAGATGGAGCAGGCCCACGCGTGTCACCTTTGGGTAACCCATCGAGATAGGAATCCGAGACATCGAAATGCTGTGTAGGATTATCGTTCTTAAGGTACGCCTCACGTATGTAATGAACCACATCATACTTCTGTTGTGGAACCATCCACGATTGGGGAACCATCATGCCAAATCCACGAGTGAGCGTTTGGTACATCGTGTACGGATCACTACCACTTTTGAATTTCTCAGTGGCAAACTTACGTGAAGTTGGCAAGCTGCCTTCTCGATCGTGTGTGCCATGGCAATTTGCACACAATCTCAGATAAATAGCCTCACCTCGCTTATAACTGTCGTTGTTTAAGCTTGCGATCATCCCCCGATGGTCGATGTGTTGCTCATACTCAGGCAGTGGGCGAGCCGCGTATAGCGAAGGCGCTGGCTCAAGTTCCCTTGCACGCTCCAATCCGCCATCTCTCAACTCGATCACGTACTTAACCAGATCAAGGAATTGCTGACGCCCTACAAGTTGATTTACCTGACCAGCCGGCATGATGGATTGATCAAGCACTTTCTTCACTTCAATGTCGTCGGCAAGTATAGTTGTAACGCGACCTGATTCCGCAGCATCACGGACAATGACTTGCTTGGCGTTATTCTCTACGACCAAACCGGTGATCGTCTTTCCTTCACCAGTAATAACGGAGATTGGTTCAAACCCTTTCTTAATCACCTTGGAGGGCTGAAGGATCGACTCGACGATCGCTATATCTTTTGTCTTCTTTTCGAGCTTTGTAAGGTCCGGTCCAAGAGAGGATTTGGAGCCACTAACGTTATGGCATTTGGTGCAGGCCATATACACCTGATAAAAAGCGACCGCACCTCGCTTTTCATCCCCTAACAGAACGGCATCTTTTGCAAGGCGCGCTGGATCCTCATCAAGTAGTCGTTCTTCAAGCGTTTGAGCATGTGTGTTTGTTGATACGCATAACGCGAGCAGGAAGAAGATGATCGAAAGTACTGACTTCATAATCCCTAATTTTTTCCGTTGATTACAGTGCTGCTATTCATTGACTTGCTAATACACCATTCTAGCATGACTTCACCGCAGGTCATGAGTGACCATATAAGACCAACTCCTGACTTTTAACTTCCATTGAATGTGGTCTAATTAACACAGCAGATTTAAATGATTCATCTTCTTCATCGCGATACGATCTAATGATTAGAAACACAACACTCTCCGCAGTAGCCTGCTTAGTCGCTTTCACAGCCATAACCCTCATATCAACAGATACGTACTCCCAACGGGAGCGGCCAGCAAAACGCAAAGATGACACCCAAACCAACCGCAAAAGCAAACCGGTAGATGACGGTTTTCTAAGAGGTCAGATTTCAACGATTACCGATAGCCTGGTAACAGATGAAAAGGTGGCAGATGCGAGCGAGCTATCAAGCCAACTAGATAAAAACCGCGGTAGCGTTGAATTACCGACTATTGAATCTGTACCGCTTTCGGGTCAGGAAATCTACGCTCAGGCCTCTGAAAGCGTTCTTGTATTGAGCAAGGTATTCAAGTGCAATCGCTGCACGCGTTGGCATGATCGCAGTTCCGGTGCGTTTGCCATTACAGCTGATGGAATCATCGTGACAAACTATCACGTCGTCGCTGGTTCACAACCCGACGAGAGAACCATCGTGGCGACAACCCGTGACGGTCGTGTATTTCCTGTGAAGGAAGTAATCACTGCAAGCAAGGTTAACGACATCGCTGTCCTGCGACTTGAACTGCCTGACGGCGAGTCACTGCGACCATTGAAGTTAGCAGAGGAAGCCCATCCAGGTGAAACAGCATATGCAATTAGTCATCCCGTGGGCCGCTTCTATACACTCACACAGGGAATCGTCTCGCGCAACGCTATCATCCGCGCCAAAGATGGACGAAGTGAACGAATGTTTATTACTGCCGATTTTGCAAAAGGTTCCAGTGGATCTCCAATACTAAACAATCGCGGTGAAATCATCGGCATGGTTGCTGCAACTGAGTCGATTTACTACACGGAAACCCAGGAAGAACAGAAAAACCTACAAATGGTATTTAAAAATTGCGTACCGAGTCACTCTATTCGCAATCTCCTGAAACCGAGTGAGGAAAATACAGATGAATCGAAATAGGAATCTCAAATCATCGTTTTCACTTATACGTATGCTGGGACTCGCTCTGGCATTAGTGCCGTTTCTTGATTTGAATGCTGAGGAACTTAACGATGACCTACAGTGGTTCAAGGGAAACCTGCACACCCACACGCTTTGGTCTGATGGAAACGACTTCCCCGAAATGGCTGCGAAGTGGTACGTCGACCACGGCTACAACTTCCTTGCTCTAACCGATCACAACATATTGAGTGAAGGCGAGAAGTGGGTGAAGTACTCACTGGTGGAAAGTCGCGGAGGCAAAGATGTTCTTAAGAAATACCTAGAAGCATATGGTGATGACTGGGTAGTAACACGCGGCGAGCCTGGAACAGATAGTCACGAAATCCGCCTAAAAACGCTCGAGCAGTTTCGTCCAACCGTTGAAAAGACGGGGCAATTCCTGATGATTCAGGCCGAGGAAATCAGCGACAGGTCACAAGGCAAGCCTATTCACATGAATGCGACCAATCTGGTAACGGTCATCAGTCCGGTTGGTGGTGAAACACCTCGCCAGGCGATGGAAAATAATCTGCGTGCGGTTCAGCAACAGGCACGCCGAATTGGAAAGCCGATCATGCTGCATCTAAACCATCCAAATTTTGGTTATGCCGTCACCGCTGAAGACATTGCCGCAGTAGTACAAGAACGTTTTTTCGAAGTTTATAACGGTCATCCGGGCGTTAATCAGCTTGGTGACGACACTCATGTATCGATCGAACGAATGTGGGATATCGCCAACACGCTTAGGTTATCGCAACTCAATGGTGAGGTGCTTTACGGTGTCGCAACCGATGACACCCACAATTACCACGGCCGAGGCGGTTCTCGCATGGGACGAGGTTGGGTGATGGTTCGTGCAAGTGACCTGTCGCCTGAATCACTAATCAATGCCATGAATCGTGGAGATTTCTACAGTTCATCCGGAGTCACCTTGGAATCCACATCCTTTAATAAGAAGAAAGGTGTTCTTTCGGTAAAGGTAAAACCAGAAGAAAGCGTAAACTACCGCATAGAATTCATTGGAACACGGGTCAAATATGACCGGACGGTTAAACCTCGCAAAGACAAGGATGGAAATGATCTGGCCGTAACGCGTCAGTATTCAGCTGATGTCGGTGCAACTCTAAAGACAGTTGAAGGCCCATCCGCAAGCTATAAAGTTGCTGGCGATGAAATCTATGTGCGAGCAGTTGTCCACTCAGATAAACCACACGTGGATGCAAGCTTCGCAGGTCAAGTTCAGCAAGCCTGGCCTCAACCCGTTGTTATCACCAAATAACCGAGGCACCGATGACGAAAATTAGTTCTCGCAACTCAAGACGACAGTTTCTTTCTTATGGTGCACTTGCAGCAGCCTCTGCCAGTAATCCGCTGCAACGCGTAGCAGCAACATCACCGCCTGCCAAACTTAAAGTAGCTGGCGTTGTAAGCACATATTTTAGAAACAGTCACGCAGACGTCATCATTGGCAAGATTCTTGAAGGCTGGCGTCAAACAGGTGGCGATGGCCCAGCATTAGAAGTTGCTTCGCTTTACGTCGACCAGATTAGTGATGGCGATTTAAGCCGATCAATGGCCGAGAAGTACGATGTGCCGATCTTTGATAACATCGCCGATACACTTACCCTAGGAACAGACAAAGTCCAGATCGATGGCGTTTTGTGTATTGGTGAACACGGCAACTACGAGATAGTTCCGGAAACGGGACAGGTGATGTATCCTCGCAGACGATTCTTTGATGAAGTAACAGCCACTCTTGAGCAGCAC
>JAKUOW010000285.1 GCA_022451045.1 Pirellulales bacterium
GGAATGGTGCCGATGGTAAAGAACTCGCCATTATGAAGGGCAACTTCCGCGAAGTAAGCCGAGTGGAAGGACTCAAGCGAGCTAGTGCATTAGCGGCAAAACGTCTCGACCTGGCGAAGAAAGATCTAGAAGCAGGCAATACACGTAAGAAGTCGGAAGACGACAACCTTACGAAGGTTAAAGAAGCCCTTACAAAAGCGGACGAAGATCTAAAGGCCAAGACCGAAGCATTGGTGAAGCCGACGGCGGATAAGGAGGCGGCAGATAAAGCGTTGGTAGAAGCCAATAAGACTAAGGAAACCGCTGAGGCTACTCAAAAAGACACCGAAGCCAAGCTTAAGACAGCTGATGAGACTCTGAAGGCCGCACAAGAAGCATTGAAAGTCGCAGACGCTGCACTCAAGACTGCGACGGATGCAGCTAAGCAGGCTGTGGACGCAGCTAAGAAGGCTGCTGATGCTGCGGCAGCTGATGCGGACAATGCCGATTTGAAAAAAGCAGCAGAAGATGCTCAAAAGGCATCTGATGAAGCGGAAGCTGCACGTAAAAAGGCAGAAGAAGCACAGGTTGCTGCTAAGGCAGCAGCGGACAAGGCGACAACCGATCAGAAAACAGCGGCTGACGCCAAAAAGGCAGCAGACGAGGCTTTAACTAAGGCTACAAACGAAGCGAAGGCTGCTGACGATAAGGCCAAAGCTGCTGTGGGACCTTTCCAAAAAGCGACTGATGAAAAGGCCGCTTCAGAGCGCGCTCAAACTGCAGCTAAACGTTCGGTAGAGCGTGCCGAGACCGCTGTTAAGAAGGCCGCAGACGCCATTGTAGGTCTTGATGCATCGGTGAAAACGGAAGAAGCAGCTTCAAATGCTGCTAAAACAACTGCAGATGAAAGCGAAGCCAAGTTACCTGAAAAGGAACAGCCGTACACGAGTATCGCATTCTCGGCGGACGGCACGATGGTAGCTGTAGGTGGAAATGACCAGCTCGTGTCCGTGTTTGACGGAGCAACTGGGGTCGCCGTCGAAAATTTTGCGGGCCATGAATCCCCGATTACTGCCGTTGCTTTCGTTGGCAACAACGTGTTGGCCGTATCGGACAACAAGAAAGGTGCGGTTTGGAGTACAGCACTGGCGTGGGAGCTCGAACGTCAGATTGGTGATGCAGACAGCAGTGCGACATTTGTAGACCGCGTGACGGCACTCGACTTTAGCAGTGATGGCCTCTTTCTTGCGACAGCCGGTGGTGAACCATCACGAAGTGGCGAGCTAAAGGTTTTTGATGTGGAGTCTGGAGAATTGCGACTGAACATTGACGAACCTCATAGTGATACCATTTTTGCGGTGGACTTCTCGCGGGACGGCCAATACATCGCCTCCTGCGGAGCCGATCGATTTATTAAGGTGTTCCAAGCTGCTGACGGCGCGTTTGTGCGTTCCTTTGAAGGACACACGCATCATGTTCTCGGCGTATCCTGGAGTGCTGATGGACGTCAGTTGGCAAGTGCTGGTGCTGATAAGGTGGTTAAGGTATGGGACTTCCGCACCGGTGACCAACAGAGAACGATCAGTGGTTTTGGTAAGGAAGTAACATCGATTCACTTTGCCGGCGACAGCGTTAATGTCGTGGCATCTAGTGGCGACAAGAACGTCCATATCAAGCGTGCTGACAATGGTGGAAACGTGCGTGCGATTGGTGGTAATGAAGACTACGTATATAACGTAGGCGTTACAGCCGATGGCAAAGTCATAGTCGCTGGTGGACAGGACAGTACGTTCCGGATTTGGAAGGATGACGGTAACGTCATCGCAACCTTTGCCGCACCACAACCGGAGCAGGCTGCTGATGCTGGTGGAGAAGAATAAACCTGGAATTTGATTCCATAAGAGAACGGACACGTGAAGAGCGATGCTACTTCGCATGTTTTCTCTTCTGAGCTGCGATTAAGGGCGAAGGTAGCTATTATTCCGCTTTCATAACCGGCTGAAGTCTCAGCCGTAGACTATAACTTTGGCGGACCGTATAGAAACGGCTCTGATTACCGTTCGCAGTGTGCTATATGCTAACCAGTCAGCAAGTGGTGGCGAATAATGTCGAGACCTTGCTTTGCAGTACGCGCCACGAGGATATCAGGGTGCCCCGTGTAATTGACCGTGCGGTGAATTACTCCGTCCTCGTGTGCTAATGCTACATGAACAACAGGGATGCCGTCTTCATGCAGAGGTGTGACAATGCTACCCATGATGATTGCCAGATCGGATTGAGATGCACTGCGAAGTTCTACCGCGTCATTTGTGATGCGGGTAGTCGCGTCTTCACCATCGTAACGTTGTCTCGGTCTTATGGAGGCGGTTGTTAGTTTGTCAAAGTTGTCGAGTTCGGTTAACCATTGCGTCAATAGCCCGTGTGTCGCAGTTTCCTGAATCGCGATGGTTTGGTTTGTGTTTTCTAACTGCTGGGCGACCACATGCTGTAGTTCGTCATCGCCATACCCAAAAACGAGATCACCGAGTATTTCATGGATGGTGTCGACTGTAGGTTGTGAAATAGCGTGACACTCTTCTTCATTTGCCCCGCTGGCTGTTATTCGAAGCGTAATGGTGGCCTTGCTTACGGTGATTCCCACTGTGGGGATCCTGCCACGTCTTATGATATCGGGAAGGCGTTGCTCGAGATCGCTTTCACCAATTCCGAAGCATTTGATGCGATTATGGGTGGTAATTGTAGGTGGCCCAGGTAATGAACCGACGATACGTGGAAAGACTGTGTCGTTCCACATCTCTTTCATCTCAGCAGGAACGCCCGGTAATGCAAAGATGCGGGATGAACGATCATCAAAGGAGACTTTTAGGTCGATTCCCGGTGCCGTTCCATGTGGGTTCGGTATGACGAGGCTACCCTCAGGAAAAAGGGCTTGTACAACATTGCGTTCAGGCATTACACGATCACGGCGGCTGAACATTGCTTCGATCGTGGAAAGCACTTCATCATCCTGTATGAGAGGAAGTCCAATTGCTTCTGCGATAGATTGACGTGTAAGGTCGTCAGCGGTCGGGCCGAGTCCGCCTGTGCAGATGACGATGTCGGTGCGACGAACCGCGTTGTGAAATGCCGCGATGTTTGAATTGATATCATCGGCCACGGTGGTATGAAAGAGAACTCGCACACCAATGGTGCCAAGTTGTTCACTGCTCCACTGGCTGTTGGTGTCTAGTCGTTGTCCGCTTGTAAGTTCATCACCAATGGCGATTATTTCTGCTGTTGTCGTCATTTTGGGGTGGTTTTGTTGAGGTTCAGGCTGTCAACTGTATGCGAATGTCGTTCGGTTTATTGCGTCCGTTATAATGAATGCCATGACACTCGTCGATGATCCTAATCTGGAAAAGCCGGGGCCGGTGATTACGCTGGATATCACCGGGATGCACTGTGCTGCCTGTGTAAGCAGCGTAGAAGATGCGCTGTTATCCAGTCCCGATGTGATTCATGCAAGGGTAAGTCTGGCATCGCAACATGCAGTTGTGCAGTTGCTAAATGAAGATGTGAACGTGGAAGGTGTGTGGAAGAGCGGTGCAACACGCGGTTATGGTGCATGTCAATCTGCCGGTAAAGTTGAAGCGATACGCAACCTGGACGCTCAATATAAAGCGGAAGCCTTTCGATGGTTCGTTCGGTGGGTAAGTGGTGTTTGCCTCTTTATTATCACCATGGTCATGCACTTGAATGAGCAACTCTCAGGAGAGGTTACG
>JAKUOW010000286.1 GCA_022451045.1 Pirellulales bacterium
TGGACCGAGGAATCCGTGGGCATACGCGGTGGCGGTACTGCCGATATCATTGCGTTTGCCATCCATGATGACTAACAGCCCCTGAGTACGTGCATATTGCGTGATTTCTCCAAGTGCTTGCATACCACAAGGCCCAAGCTGTTCAAAAAAAGCAGCCTGAGGTTTTACGGCAGGTACTAGAGATGCGACAACATCGATAATGCCTTTGCCAAAGGTGAGATAGGCACTGGCAACTTCTTCTGGTGAAGGGTTGTTGCTGTCGGGCAAGGCGGCAGGCTGTTCAGGCGCGGGTCAATGCCTACGAGGGGCGGCGTTTTACAACGCCTGATAGCGGAAACTAATCGATCTGCAAAATTGGTCACAATGAATCCCTCCTTGGTGCTTACGATAATACCGGTTTTTCTCTGTGGTTTCTAGTAGCACAGTGGCTTCAGTGTAGTTGCAGGATTCAAATGGGTATTTAGAATAATGAGAGTTATCGACGGGATGTAGCGCAGCCTGGTTAGCGCGTTTGACTGGGGGTCAAAAGGTCGGAGGTTCAAATCCTCTCACCCCGACTTCGTATTAATCTTGTCAAATCCTAAGCCTATGACTCTCACCAAGGCATTTCAATTTCTGCTCGTCGCGTTTACATGCATCGTACCGTCTGCCCTTGCCGCTCAGGAACGCAGCTCGGCCGCTGAAAATGCAGATCTCCTTTTCGCGTTCAAAATAGAGCCTCTAATCACAAGCAAGTGTGTCGCATGTCACGGCAAGAACCCGGACGACATCAAGGGGGGGCTCGATCTCACCTCACGCGAAGCGACGCTACGCGGCGGTGATAGTGGCTCCCCCGCAGTCTCACTGACCAGTACAAAAGCGATCGAAGATACAAGCCCAATATATCTGGCCGCTTCACGCAATTCCGACGAGTGGTCACCCATGCCACCCAAAGAAAACGATGCTATTTCAACTGACGATCTTGCCCACATCGCAAACTGGATCAGTGCCGGAGCACCATGGCCGACGGGTGCACAATTAGCAAAGTTAAAAAAACAAGCCAACCCGTGGCTGAGTGAAAACCAATTACAAGTAGCCACTAGCGGTGGGTTAAGCGATTCGTGGACGAATCGCACCTATAAGCGATCTGATCTATGGTCCTTTCAACCTCTGGCTAGCCCGTCCATCCCGTCCGGCGCAGGACGAAATGCCAACCCGATTGATGCGTTCATCAACGCAGCAATGCCTCGAGGGTTACGGCCCGCTGGAGAAGCTGATCGGCTTACCCTCTTGAGGCGACTCTCTTTTGACTTGCTTGGATTACCTCCCACACAAAAGCAGATTGAGGATTTCGTAGTTTCAAATTCCCCCATCTCATATGAACTGCTGGTCAATCAACTACTGGCATCGAAGCATTATGGAGAACAGTGGGGACGCCATTGGCTGGATGTTGTACGGTACGCGGACAGTGCCGGGTTTGCCAATGATTTCGAACGTCCGAACGCGTGGCGTTATCGGGATTATGTAATTCGGTCATTTAATGATGACAAACCATACGACCAATTCATTCGAGAGCAGATCGCCGGAGATGAAATTGATCCTCAAAATGTAGATTATTGCATTGCAACCGGGTTTCTTCGCATGGGACCGTTTGAACAAACTGGGATGGCCGTTGCAAAAGTGACTCGCCAACAGTTCCTCGACGACGTGACGGCTTCGGTAGGGCAAGTGTTTTTAGGCCAACCGTTGCAATGTGCTCGCTGTCACGACCACAAGTTTGACCCTATTCCCACCCGCGACTATTACTCGATTCAATCCGTCTTCGCGACGACTCAATTCGCAGATATCAATGCTCCATTCCAAGATCACGAGAATCTCGCCGGCTTCGACAATGACCTCACTTACCTCAAGAAACGACACGAAGCTGTAAAAGAACTTCAGGCCACAATAAATAACCCGCGTAAATCTCCAGATGATTTTGGCCGGGAACGACTCACCAGAAAATGGCAAACGATCTATAACTGGGCATATGATCGCACCCGTCCAATTGCATTTAGCGTTCAAAACGGCAGCACACGATACCAGCGGAATCTCACTTCCAGGATCTTTCCACCTAAGGACGCATTTGCCGGCGGCGTCATCGAAAAAACAGCCATACTTACCGGCGGTGACGTCTTTGCACCATCCGAACCGGTATCCCCTGGCACTCTTTCCGCGACTGCTTTAACACAAGAGTACCCAGATTCACCGGAAGGACGCCGTAAAGGATTTGCAAACTGGTTAGTCCATCCTGACAACCCTCTTACTGCTCGCGTCATGGTCAATCGCATTTGGCATTATCACTTTGGCCGCGGAATTGCCACCAATCCGAATAACTTTGGTGCAACAGGCAATAAACCAACTCATCCAGAGTTACTCGACTGGCTTGCAGCCGAATTCATGGAGCGTGGTTGGTCTATAAAAGAAATGCATCGATTAATCCTCAACTCCGACGCTTACAAACGATCAAGCACATATCCAAACACCAAGACCGTCTCGCTAGATCCGGACTCACGTTACTACAGTGTGTTTCAACCTCGAAGACTTGACGCCGAAGAAATCCGGGATGCAATGTTGGCAATTACCGGAGAATTAAACCGGCAGCTCGGTGGTGTGCCTGCAAGACCGGACATGAATTTAGAGGCTGCATTGCAACCACGTATGATCATGGGAACATTCGCTCCCAGTTATGTCCCAAACGCCAAACCCGAGCAACGAAACCGACGTAGTGTCTATGCTCAGAAGCTAAGGGGACATCGAGATCCCTTCATGACCACATTTAATCAACCGTCACCTGATGAGTCTTGTGAACAGCGAGACGCATCGAATATTACGCCTCAGGTATTCACGCTGTTTAACGGTGAGGAATCGGCAGACAGATCACTTGCATTGGCAGCCCTTATCGCCAGCCAGTCCCATACTCATGAAGATGCCGTCACACTTGCCTTTCAACTGACGTTCGGTAGAAAACCTGACAAGTTCGAACTTGCAGCCTCTGTTGTTCACTTACAACGAGCCATTGCGGAACAAGAAGGTGTTACTCCGGCGCCACGCGTGTATCCGACTACAATTAAGCGAGAAGCTAACGAAGAAAATACCGGGCAGCCATTCGAATTCACCGAACGTCTTTTTGAATATGAGGACTATATTCACGACCTTCAGCCACATGAGGTCGATGCGACAACTCGTGGTCTGTCTGACCTCTGCCTGGTGCTGCTCAATTCCAATGAATTCGTATACATTTACTAACCGAAGACCATTTAGCGAGTGATAAAATGGACAGACGTGAGTTTCTATACGGCTTAAATGCCTCACTTGGAAGCATTGCATTCTCGGCAATGCTCTCGGATGAACTTGACGCTGCTCCCAACCAGGTCAAGCAACCCCATTTCCCTCAGGCCAAGGCAAAGCACTGTATCTTTCTGTACATGGAAGGTGGTCCGTCGCATATCGATAACTTTGATCCGAAATCCAAGCTCATCGATCTCCATGAACAGGAATTCAATCGCTCAGGTGAACGTCAAAGCGCGATGAGTTCCGGCAAACGATATTACGTCAAAAGCCCGTTCGAATTCCGTAAAGCGGGTGAATCGGGCGCTGACATGAATACAAACTGGGAACATCTCGCCAGAGTTGCTGATGACATCTGCTTCTACCGCGGACTTCAGGTTACTTCCGTAAATCATCCAACGGCAAATTACCACGTGAATACGGGGAATCGATTCGGTGGTGATCCCGCAATAGGTGCCTGGGTAAACTATGGACTCGGTTCTCCCAACAAGAACTTCCCGGGCTTCGTCGTCCTGCCGGAGTTATCATTTCCTCAAGGTGGTCCCTCAAACTGGAATAACGGATTCTTGCCAACACGATTTCAGGGCACGACATTCCGACCAAGTGGCTCTCCGATCCTGGACATCGAACCGGTCAAAGGAATGACCACACGGCGGCAACGTAATAACCTTGATTTACTCAAGGTGCTAAACCGGCGGCA
>JAKUOW010000287.1 GCA_022451045.1 Pirellulales bacterium
CGGTGCAGCAGCCTGGGCAGTCAACAATCACACATAAAAGTCCTGTTAGCAGCAACAAGGCCAAACAAACTCTTATTCAACTATTAAGATGTCCATAGATCCAACACAAGAGTCGAGCGTTGCATCAGATGCCCATGCAGTACGTACTGTGGCTGTCATTGATATTGGAACCACGTCGATTCGTATGGCAGTGGCCGAAATCACTGAAAACAGTTCCATTCGTGTCCTTGAACACCTCTCACAGGCGGTAAACATCGGAAAGGACACATTCACGCGAGGAAGTATTCGCCGCCGGACCATTGAACAATGTGTTGGAGTCCTGCAGAGTTATCAACAGATCTTATCGGAATACCAGATATCTGATTCTGAAGATATCCATGTCGTGGCGACAAGCGCTGTTCGTGAATCCGATAACAGCCTCGCTTTTGTTGACCGGATCTACATTGCAACCGGATTAATTGTGGATGTGATCGATGCGGCGGAAGCCAGTCGTATCACGTTTCTCGGCGTACAGTACGAATTATCAGATGCGATTACGAATGAGCAAACCGTGATGTGTGAAGTCGGTGGCGGCAGCACAGAACTTATCATCGTTGAAAACTCGATGGTCAGTTACTCACATACCTTCAGGCTAGGGGCCATGCGACTTCGCGAAGCGATCGATTCTCATTCAGCTGCAATCAAAAAATCACGCCGAATTATGGAATCTCAGATTCGGCGCACACTTGAGAGCATTACCGAACACATTAATGGCGACTCACCACATCGATTGCTTGCTCTTGGAGGTGACATCCGGTTTGCGACGACGATCATTTCAAAGCAATCATCGACAAATCAGCCTCGAACGATCAAAACAAAAGATTTGCGGTTGTTTACCGATAAGATCCTCACCATGTCTACAGATGATATCGTTGCCGATTTTGACATGGCATTGACCTATCCTGAGGCAGAGACGCTCGGTCCGGCGTTACTCAGTTACGTGGTTTTAGCAGATCTGCTTGGGATCGACGAAATCGTCATTTCACAAGCCAATCTACGTGATGGATTACTGCGGGAAATGGCACAACATGAAGGCTGGATCAGTGAATTCCAGAATCATGTCGTTGGTTCTGCACTCGACTTAGGGCGAAAGTATGGATTCGACGAGTTGCATGCAATCCATGTGGCAGACTTGTCACGAACGCTGTTTCAGCAATTGCAGAGCATGCACCAACTGGATGCTCGATTTGAAACGATCCTCTATGCAGCCGCATTGCTTCACGAAATTGGGTTATTCGTCAGCAACAACAGTTATCACAAACACACGATGTACCTGATCAACAACAGCGAATTGTTCGGAATGGGAAAAACGAATTTAATGCTCATTGCATTAGTCGCCAGATACCATCGACGGGCCTCACCACAACCAAAACACGAAGGCTACGAAAATCTCGACCGCGATGAACGCGTCGCTGTTGCCAAACTGGCTGCCATTTTACGCATTGCGATTACATTAGACGCATCAAGGTCTCAACGTATTCGCAACCTGAAGACGACCATAACAGAACAACAACTTGTGATTACCACCTCGGATTCACAGGATTTGTCTCTTGAACAACTCGCAATTACTGAGCAAGGTAATTTATTCAATGAGACGTTTGGTATGAAAGTATTACTAAGCGAGCCAACTGCCTAGGAACCTTACGTATTTGATGTGTGATGAGTGATACGAAACCTCAATTCTTCAATCGTGAACTAAGTTGGTTGGAATTCAATCAACGCGTCCTAGATGAAGCGCTCAACACAACGATCCCATTGCTGGAACGCCTGAAATTTCTAGCGATTACAGCGTCGAATCTCGATGAGTTTTTCATGGTGCGAGTCGGTAGCCTGAAGATCATGGTCGATCAGAATATCGTCAAAGCAGATCAGGCTGGTTTATCTCCATCACAGCAACTTGATGCAATCAGCCAACGTGTCCACAAGATGGTGGCCGACCAGTACAGGTGTTTTGCACAGGAGTTACAACCAGGGCTTTCAGAGTCTGGCATCCAACAACTTACCGTCAGCAGTTTATCTGACTCTCAACGATCCGCGCTTGAAGAACGGTTTCTTCGGGAAATCTACCCCGTCATTTCACCAATAGGGATTGATCCGGAAAGTGAAATCCCACTAATTGCAAACCAGGTACTGCAATTGGCAGTCCTACTAAAGACCAAAAATGAAGAGGCGCCATTCCGACTCGCCATTATTCCACTCGGAGCACCAACACCGCGATTTATTAATCAATCGAGCGATGGTGGTCGGGAGTACCTGCTTATCGAGGATGTTCTAAGTGAACTGGTGCATCATTATTTCCCGTCAGGAGAAGAAGCCGTAATAGAGTGCCCTCCGTTTCGCATTTCTCGCAACGCCGACATGGCTGTCCGCGACGACATGGCCGCTGACCTGATGCATGAAATGGAAGAGATGCTCGACGCACGCAAAATGAGCGAGTGTGTGCGTCTAGAGGTAGATGCTTCGGTAAGCCAGCAAATGCTCAAGATGCTCAAGGATGTTTTCAAAGTCGATGTCTCGTTTGTCTACCCTTGTAATGGGCCGTTGGATCTCAAGAGCTTCTTCGAAATCTCCGGTACTCGAGGCTTTGACGAATTGAAGTATGAAACGTGGGCACCGACAAACTGCCCAGCGGTAGACCTTTCCGAAAGCATGTTTACTCAGATCGCCGCAAACGACGTCCTGCTCGTACATCCCTTTGATAGCTTTGACCCGGTCGTCCGTCTAATTGAAGAAGCATCCGACGATCCCAATGTACTGGCCATCAAACAGACGCTTTATCGTACGAGCCGATCCAGTCCTATCGTTGCGGCGCTTGCCCGGGCAGCTTCACGAGGAAAAAACGTAACGGTCATCGTGGAACTCAAAGCCCGATTCGACGAAGCCAACAATATTGAAGGGGCTCGGTTCCTTGAGCAGTCCGGCGTGCATGTTGTCTACGGCGTACGCGGCTTTAAAACACATGCTAAGTGCTGCATAATCGTCCGCCGCGAGCCACAGGGCGTAAGACGATACATGCACTTCGGTACAGGCAACTACAACGAATCCACGGCAAAGCTATATACAGATGTAAGCCTGATGACGGCCAATGAACAACTCGGGTTGGATGCGACCACGTTCTTCAATTCAGTTACCGGCTTTACGCAACCACGAACACTTGAAGCGCTCTATGTTGCGCCAATGGGAATCCGAAATCGCATTTTGAAGCTTATTGAGTTTGAAACGAAACGAGCTGCTGCTGGCAAGCGAGGTACGATCGCCGCGAAAATGAACTCTTTGGTGGACCCCAAGATCATTAAAGCGCTTTACAAAGCATCACAAGCCGGCGTAAAGGTTACGTTGAATATTCGAGGCATCTGCTGCTTAACGCCGGGCGTGCCTGGATTGAGTGAAAACATCAGAGTGATCAGCATAATCGATCGCTTCCTCGAACACAGTCGAATCATCTATGCATATCACGGCGGGGATGAAGTCGTATATATCTCGAGCGCCGACTGGATGCCAAGGAATCTGGATCGCCGAATTGAGCTACTTGTACCCGTTACAGATTCCGAGTGCCGTCAAAAGCTCATTAACACCCTCAACACGTGTCTTGCTGATAATGTGAAAGCCAAGGTGCTGCAAGCTGACGGATCATATGCTCTTATTTCCACAGATGACAAGGCTTTACGCAGCCAGGCTGTGTTACAAAAGAGCGCTGAAGATTTGGTAAAGCATGCAAAAAACTATCAGGCCACGACATACGAAGCACATCGCGGTAAATAAAAGCAGGCTGCAAGCATGACGAAAACACTCATCATCATGCGTCATGCCAAAAGCAGCTGGGATAATCCAGGTCTGGCTGATTATGACCGACCACTTAATAAACGTGGTCTGCGTGATGCGTCACGGATGGCTCAGTGGCTCTCTGAGTCAGAATTGATCCCAGATCAGGTAATTGCCTCCGCCGCA
>JAKUOW010000288.1 GCA_022451045.1 Pirellulales bacterium
TCGTAAAGGAACTAGAACCACTAGAAGCTGGGGTGCTCCAACGAGGTGAAGACTTTGTGCAACGCCGGGTAGAGACAGAACACGTGCACGTAGAGGCTCTAATCCCTTTCGCGTCCAAGGCATGGCGACGCCCATTGTCCGATGAGGATGTATCGCTAATTCAGGACCTGTATGCAAGTTTGCGGGCTAGTGGTCTCAACCACGATCCGGCTATCCGACTTACCCTCGCCAGAATACTTACCTCCCCTCATTTTCTTTACAAGCTTGAATCCCAAACCGCCGGAGACACAGCTACCCCGGTATCCGCTCTTGAGTTAGCAAGCCGATTGAGCTATTTCCTTTCATCGTCAATGCCAGATGATGAACTGATCACGGCTGCGAGCAATGGTTCTTTGCTTGAGGACGCCGAGCTCGTAAAACAGGTCGATCGGCTAATGAAGGATCCCCGGGCACGAAGAACAGCAATACAGTTTTTCTGTCAGTGGCTACACATTCGGAACTTTGACCAGAATGATGACAAAAACGAAAAGCTCTATCCGGAATTCGCAGATATCCGGGATGACATGTATGAAGAATCCGTACTCTTTTTTACAAACATGTTAAATAACGACGAATCCGTTCTCGATTTACTAACTGCTGATTACACCTTCGTAAACTCCACTCTTGCCGCACACTACGGCATCTCGGACGTGGATGGTGACCACTGGCGACGGGTTGGCGAGGTTCAATCCAATGGTCGCGGTGGAATCCTAACCATGGCCACTACATTGGCCACAAATTCCGGCGCATCGCGTACCAGCCCCATTCTCCGAGGAAATTGGGTTTACGAGACGTTACTCGGCGAAAAACTACCAAATCCACCCGCAGACGTACCTCAACTACCAGAAATTGTCCCAGACAATCTAACCGCACGACAGTTAATTGAACTACACAGCGAGACGCCCGAGTGTGCTAAATGTCACAAGCTCATTGATCCGTATGGCTTTGCATTGGAGCAATACGATGTGCTCGGTCGTATCAGACCAATTCCAGGTGATACCAAGACCAAACTGCCTGACGGTGTTGCAATTGACGGCGCACACGGTTTACGTGGATACCTAAGCACCACTCGGCAAGACGATTTTCTCCGACAATTTACACGCAAGTTGCTTGGCTATGCTCTCGGACGCGAAGTGCAATTGTCCGACCAACTGCTCATTGATGAAATAATCGCTGACCTTAAGTTGAATGACTATCGCATTAGTGTCGCAATCAAACACATCGTTTTAAGTCCGCAGTTCCGCAATATTCGAGGTCGCGACTTCCTGACGGACTAGGTTATACTTAGCAGAGAAATTACTTCCGGCTGATACCAACGTTAAAAGAAAAAGATATTGCCATGCTAAATAGACATGCATTTAATCGTCGCACGATGCTGCGTGGACTCGGCGTCTCAATGGCACTGCCATGGATGGAATCTACCGCGGTTTGGGGCGATGAAACAACCGCAAAGAAGCCGGGCAGTTCCGCTCCTACCCGTATGGCCATCCTCTTTTCTGGTTGCGGCTTTCACTCCAATGAATGGTGGGCAAAAGGCGAAGGCGTCGACATGGAACTCGGTCGCGTTTTAGAGCCGTTGACACCACATCGCGAAAAACTCGTTTTTATTAATGGGCTATTTAACGCGGAAGCACTCAAGGGAAATATTCACAGCTCCCAAACGGGAAATGTGCTTTCCGGTGCGCCGTTAGCTTCAGGAGGCAAGGTGCACTCCGGCACAAGCGTCGATCAGGTCGTTGCACAGAAAATTGGTCACCAGACGAAAGTTTCGAGCCTTGTCCTCGGATGTGAAAAAGCAAATCCGTCCGTGCATAAAGACTATTCGATGCTGTACAGCTCCCATATTTCGTGGAGCAGCCCAACCACACCGACACCACTGGAAGTCTACCCGGCACTTGCATTTGACCAGCTTTTTAAAGACACCGTACAACAGGGCGATCAAAGCGTGTTAGATGCCGTCCTTGGTGACGCGAGAGCGTTTCGCAGAAACGTCAGCCGACGCGATCAGCAGAAGCTGGACGAATACTTAAACAGCGTGAGGGAAGTAGAAGTACGGATCGAACAGGCAGGTAAGCGAGGAGAATTGCAAGGCTTCCGCCCAACACTGACAGAGCCCAACATACCAAGACCAAAAGATGGATATCCACAGGATATTGTAGAACACATGCGTATTATGTCGGATCTGCTCGTTCTTGCCTTTCAGACTGACACCACACGTGTTTGCACTCTGAAATTGAATAACGACCATGGCACGCTGCGATTTCCTCATATCGGCGTCGATTACATGATCCACCATCTACTATCACATACCGATGGCGAGGATTGGTTAAAAGTCAATCAATTCTTCCTTGAACAATTGGCTTATATCGCTACGCGAATGGATGCAATCCGCGAAGGAGAACGGTCGCTCCTGGACAACACAATGCTGATGATGTGTTCAAGTATGCGTAATGGTCACCATGATGCGACGCGGTTACCTGTAGTCATGTTAGGTGGAGCAGGCGGAAAACTCGCTGGCGGAAGAGTACTCGACTTTGCAGCTAACGAAAACCGTCAAATGTGCCGACTTTTTATGAGCATGATGGATATCATGGGCGTTCCTGTTGACTCATTTGGTGATGCCCGTGAGAAACTTTCCGAAATTTAAAAACGGTCCACACGGTATCTCTACGCTTACCGTCGCCTTGTTTATAACTATTTCGCTCTCACTACAGGCTCAGGAACAAGCCAGACGGTTGTTTGATAGCTGGGATCGCAACGGTGATGGCGTCCTCGTAATCACCGAGTTGCCGATTGCACAACGGTCTTCATTCTCAGGTACTGACCGCAACAATGACGGCAAGGTTACGTTGGCCGAGCACATTAATGGCGCCAAACGAGCGGCCTCACCACGCAATGCCGGCTCGACTGGAAACACGACGCAATTTACTATCAATCAAACCTGGCATCAACAGCCAAATGGTTTCAAACGAGAGGTGTTTGTCTTTCAACCTAAGGAGACAAACCAAAAACCTCCTGTCGTTATCTTCTTTCATGGAAACGGCGGAATAGCCTCTGGTGCCCTTGGTCGTTTTCGATATCTAGGTAACGTGCTTTTAGTCGCCCCTCAAGGTTACGAAAGATCTTGGAATATCCATGGGGAAAGATCTGAGGCTCCAGACGTTGAATTCGTGCGGCAACTATTGAAAGAACTTCCACGGCGTTTTCCGAACGCTGATTACACGAACGTAACACTGATTGGATCTTCCAATGGGGCTGGACTGCTGTATCGCCTGATGATCGAAATGGATGAAAAACCTTTTAAACGCGTGATCATGTTAGTCGCCAGCATGGTAACTCAGCAATATCACGAAAACTCCTTTTGGAAGCCATCTCGTCATACGAGGACGTATGACGTAAAGGTCGAGCCAACGACAGATCCCGATTTCATTTACTTTCATGGCACGAATGATAAAGTCGTCCCATATTATGGTGGCCTCCGTGGCCGTTTTCCGCATTTGTCGGCTCAGGAGACGATCTTTCGTTGGGCACAAGCATACGGATACCAAGGAAAACAGCTGAAAGACTCTGATAGCCTTACAATAGCACAGGGTATTCAGAAATATGACTACCTAGATGGACGTCTGCTCCATTACAAACTGCAGGGCGCTGGACACGGGCCTGGTAAATACGGCCCTTTTGTAAATCGGATAATCCGCGAAGCAATATTCGATTAGCGTCACCTGTTCAACGAAGTCGCCTTTTCCTAAGTATCACTCTTGAGATGTGACAACGAGTAACGAATAGTAAACCTATGGCCAATGCCGCCAGCAGAACCGCAGGATTCATAGGTCATTTTAACCTTTAGGTTAAGCAGGTTACGTGTCCGTCCATCGGATTGGAGACCTCGCCTAACCGCATCCTCTACCTGCTGCCATTCACCACGATTCAGAGTGATTGAA
>JAKUOW010000289.1 GCA_022451045.1 Pirellulales bacterium
CTTGTGTTTTACATGGGCGTAACGACTTCCGAGCAATGGGTTTCCAAACTCATCGCCAATGGCAGACCGGCCGATACCCCGGCCATAATTGTCCGAAGGATTTCCTGTCACGACCAACAGACTATCCGGTGTACACTGGAAGAAGTACCCGTGAGACTTGCCGGCCCCCCTGCAATTCGACCGCCAGTACTGATCATAATTGGAGATGTTGCACAGGCCCCTCAAATGCTGGCATGGTTTGAATCTCGACCGTTGTTTGGACAAACAATTCTCGTAACACGCAGCGAGTCTCAATCTAAAGATCTTATCAATCAATTAGAGCAACTCGGTGCGCAAGTTCTTAGCCAACCAGCTATTGAAATCAGTAAACCCGATTCATGGACAGATGTTGATTCGGCCGTTTCCAATATCGCTTCATATGACTGGCTCGTGTTTTCAAGTAGCAACGGTGTCCGTCACTTTTTCAAACGTTTATCTGAACTCGGTTTAGATACTCGGGCACTTGCCGGTAACAAAGTTGCTGCAATCGGACCGGGCACGGCCAAAACACTCGGTGAGTTTAGCATCACAGCGGATCTGATCCCCACCGAATATCGGGCAGAATCACTCGTTGAGAGCCTTAGGCCTCACATAACAAAAGGCAAGAGATTCTTGTTATTGCGTGCCAATCGTGGTCGTGAGATCTTATCAGAAGGCCTTGCCAGTGCAGGTGGAGTGGTAGATCAGGTTGTGGTTTACAACAGTAACGATACACAATCGCTCTTGCCGGAAATTGAGCAGAAGCTTGCGTCCGGTGAAGTGACATTGGTGACGGTAACCAGTTCCGCAATTGCCCGAAGCATAATGAATCTATTAGGCTCCCACGCTGGAAATGTACAATTCGCTAGCATCAGTCCGATTACAAGTGAGACACTCCGAGACCTCGGAAAGTCACCTGAAATAGAGGCGAGCGAATATACGATGGACGGATTGATCAGAGCAATTTGCGAAAACAAATAAGCGAGTCCTCTGGTGAGTGACTCTTAGTGCCACACAATCTTCTCAGCACAAAACACCGGGCCGTCCACACACGTACGTTTGAAGTCCCAGTCTCCGTCATCCATCTGGACCTTGGTAACGCAACTGAAACAAATTCCGATACCGCACGCCATCGGGGTTTCCAGCGATACCCTACACGGAATACCGTGCTGAGATGAAACAGCAGCAACAGCCTCCATCATTGGCTCCGGACCGCAACAAACAACCTGCATGGTTGACCCATCCGGTCGCTCGTTGATGACCTGGGTAAGCAAATCAGTAACGAGACCATGATGACCTAAGGAACCGTCATCAGTGCAAAGTCTGACATCGATACCCAGTGCTTCGAAATCCTTCTCACCTGCTAGCAGATCATTACGCCGTGCACCGTAGCAAAACGTGATCTTGCTCGCTGATGCACGTTCCCGCCCAAATGACTGTGTACCCAAATACTCTTTTGCCAGACAAAGGAATGGTGTTTGGCCGATACCACCGGCAACCATGACGAGGTGATCCGTATCGATTGGTTCGAAACCGTTACCTAATGGCCCCCAGACATCAACTTTCTCACCAGGTTGGCAGTCAACTAATCTGCTTGTCAGATTTCCTTTGACGATGTACATCACGTCAATCAAGGATGGCTCTCCAGATTCATCCGGAAGAATATCGTAAAAAGCAAGTGGGCGACCAATAAGCGGGTCATTGCGATCATTGATCCGTAACATCAGGAATTGTCCGGGTAACGCAACTTTGGCCATTTCCGGACACTTGAAACGTACTCGAAACGTACCTTCCGCCATCTTTTGGTTATCGATGATAGTTGCAGTCCGTTGCACGGCCTGATCTGCATAAAAGTCCGCATGCAGTGGATTGGCCATAGATTCGCTAACTCCTTGTGCGCGTATTCTTTGATCGTCGTCGTGACGAGCTCTTTCGTGAGGTAGCTTTTCTCACAGTTCTCTTCTTCGTCGCACTGCGTGACCGCTGCTTATTGTCCGATACACGAGCTTCTCCGCGACGAGATGGCTTAGTTCCTGACGAGCTACCATCAGAACTCTTGTTTTTACCAGATTTGGATGCGGCACGTCTTGTACCTGAGGACTTTCTATTCGTATTACCTCGTTTTGTACTTCTTGAATTCGAAGGTCCTGATCTCCCCGATCTCGAAGATCCTGATTTCGACTGGCTTCGATTACCGGTTGAACTTCGATTAGACGGCCGGCGTTTCGGTCGTCCGCCACCAGTGGATGTATTGTCACCTTCAACAAGACGCATTAACTGTTTTACTTCTTGAGGCTCCAGCAAACGATAATCACCTGGTTTGATCGAGCCAAGTTTCAATCGTCCAATCGCAACCCGCTTGAGGCTGAGCACTTTGTGTCCAACACGGGCAAGCACACGTCGTATTTCCCGATTGATTCCCTCAGTCAGAATCATCTCGAGATCCGTACTTTGCTTATGACGGCGTTTGATTTGAATCGATTCAACCCGGGCAAAACCATCTGACAGATAAATCCCGCCGGTTACTTTTTTGATATCACGATCTCGCATGACGCCGGCAACTCGTACCTGGTACGTCTTTGGAACCTGGAATTTTGGATGGGTCAGCTTGTAAGCCAGGTCACCATCATTGGTTACAAGAATCAGACCCTGGCTCTCTTTATCGAGGCGACCAACTGGAAAAAGATGCTTCCGGTCGCGAATCAAATCAATGACCCGTGATCGTCCGTCCGGATCAGAATTGGTGGAAAGCACGCCGAGCGGCTTGTTCACCATGTAATACGACAACCGCGGTCGGCGAAGTGTCTCGCCATCTACCTTGATCGTCTGCGTGTTAGGATCTACACGCGTTCCAAGTTCAGTTACGACCTTTTTATCAATCTGGACCCGACCATCGCTGATAATCTCTTCACACGCCCTACGGCTGCCAAAACCAGCAGAGGCTAATACACGCTGCAACCGAATTCCGCGGGGATCCTGTGCCGCAGCGGCGGGCGCTGAGGCGCTATCTTGTTTTGGGCGGCGTTTGGCCATCGTGTTCTCTTATTGCACTAACGGTTGCAGACTTGCACAGTAATACTTAGCACCAGGTTAGTGCAGACCGTGATCTGGACTAAGCCGGACTAGTCCGGGTCGTAGCCTTCTTCATACGGGTTCTTGGTTCGTGGCATCCACTTACAAAGTAGAATCCCCAGAAAATAGAGCGCTGTCAGTGGAACGGCCAGCATCAGCATGCTCACCGGATCAGCAGGCGTAAGCAACATAGCGGCCACGAAAATAACAAGTACCGCCACTCGCCACTTTGATAAATATGCTTCAATCGTGAGAATTCCAATCCGATTGAGCATGAGCATCACAAGCGGTAATTGAAACGCAATTCCGAAACCAACCGGTAGGAACAGTACGAATCCCAGCCATTCACTGATACGCGGATCCGGGTCGATCTTCATCATGCGGTTGTAACTGAATAGGAAGTCCAACACAGGATGCATAACGAGGAAGAACGCAACGCAGGCCCCACCAAGAAAGAGAATCGTGCTAAATGGTAGGTAGATGTAAACGTAGCGGCGCTCGTGTGGGTATAGCCCTGCAGCGACAAAAGACCATAGTTGAAAGAAAACCCATGGGCTTGCCATTACAAAACCTGCAATCACTGCCGCTTTTAACCAGATCATGACCGCTTCGTGAGCATTGAGCGTCTGGGCCTTGATATCAATCTTCTTCCATACCGGGATTTCAATCGTCGCCGGCCGTGGAGTCCTCAAATACTCAGGGAAGATTCGGCATAAGACAAATCGATTGAGACGACGTGTCAGCGATGACTTTTGCTGATCGGACGTTTCATTCTCAATACGAACCTGCATTTGTTTCACAGAATCATTGACACGTTGCGATGCTTCCGGGTCTAACATCGCCTCCGTGACATTATCTAGGTGTTGCTTCAACGCACCGTCCACTAGCG
>JAKUOW010000029.1 GCA_022451045.1 Pirellulales bacterium
TGTACACCAATTGAACCATCGCACGCTTTTCGCCATGACAAGATTGCTCAATTGATTCAAAATCATTTTGACTCAGACGGTCTTCGACCTGTTCGATAAACTCCTCTTGTTCCTGCTCAGAGTTAAACCGCTTGGATGCAACACGGCGCCATACGATAACGACACAGTAGATTCCCCATAGTGCAGTTAACCCTAAAACAGCATAAATCGAGTTTCCAACCCACTCGAATACCGTGCTCATCGCATCCGGCTCAGCACTATCATCTTGTCCGAGTAGAGTCAAAAAGTTTGTGAAGAATTCCATTGAAAAAATACCTATCAATACTGGTGCCTAATTAAGCAGTTCTGTGATGTATCATTTGTTGTAATTCGGAGCAGGGCGGTACTCTTGATTCGTTACGACGAATTCATATTGGCCACCGCTGGCGCGAACTTCAAAATATGTTCGTTTTACTTCGTCGATGCGTTTGTTCGCTGCACGCATCCGAGCATCCTCGGCAACAAGGAGTTTCTGCTCCGATTCCGGGGAGTACAGATGAATATAGGTGCGTCCGGAAGTCGGAATACCCGCCTTGTTCAGTAACTCCGCAGTCCACTGTGTCTCGATAGCATTTTGTGGATAGAACCAGGTCCGTTTTTCCTGTGTACCATCTTCTAAATGAGTTACATTGGCCGGACTAATCGGATGAAACGTGCTATCGAGCGTGGTAATTCCGCCACCAAACGCAGCCAGATCGATCTTGAAATATGCGAGTTGCCGCTCAAAACTGTCGACACTGTTGGCAGAGAGCGAAATCCTCCACCTTTCCTGACGAGGGACAACGTCTAGATCACCGTCCCCACCGGGTCCAGCGCCTCGACTATCTCCTAATCCACTACCGTGACTACTCGACGTCGCACCAGTATTGAGCGCTACCAGCGATGCTGCAGTATTGGTCACTGTATCCGTAACAGCCAAAAAAGTCTCTTCGATACGTGGTTCACTGATTTCTTCTACTTCTTCTAATCCCGGTTCTTCCGGGTCACGTTCATACCCTTCGGCGTTTGCACCACGTCCCTTCGGTTCGAGGATAAGAACAGGAACCGCTTCGATTGCCTGGGCTTTCAAGCCAGATATCCACATGACGAGCATAATGCCGTCCATGAATCCGATGAAGAGGTTGAGCGCAAGCAATGCGCTAGTCACCTTTTCATACTTGGAGACCATAAACATCTGCTTGCCAATTGTTCGGCGTCGGCGTCGGCGTCGTCTACGTCGCTTTTTCCCCATCAATTACTTTCCTAAGCAAGTTCTTCAGCAATTCCGAATCGCTGTTGCTGCCCCGATTCAGCTTCGGTGCACCCCTGTATTCCTAATCTTCCAATTCAGCTTCAGGACGCACTTGCAAATACCAGTTTCGCCACGCCTGAACCGCTTTATTTCTTTCTTCTTCGGTGTAGTTATCCTTTAGTCCGAATCCATCCAGTCGACGACTGATAAATCGCAGAGCATCGCGTGCCTCACGCACAACGTTTTTGTCAGGATCCGTCATGGCAAAGAGTAACGTTGGAACAGCTTCAAGTTTTTGTTCTCGTGCAAGGCTTCTGACGGCAACTCTGCGAGCCAGATAATTCCCTTCACTGATGAGCGCCTTGAGCTGTTCCTGCTGTTCGCGGCGTTTAATCGCATCATCGGACAGAGTGATATCCGGAGGCAGTGCTTTGACGGTGTCTGCGGTCAGCCCGTCTTCACTTTCGAGCATCTGTAGAATGCTCTCGATGTCGCCGCTAACTTCCTCCGCAACAACCTTACCGTCTTTCATTTTGGCATTTGCTAGATTCTTCGGTAGACCAACACCGCCCTGAAACTTGGTCTCTTCAATCGCCAGCTTAAGACTTTGTTTTGTGCTACGCAGTAGGAAAAGCATCGCCAGGCACGTATCAACGCCTTTGCCTGACTTACTGCTGTAAACCCATGAGCCATCTTCCATTTGTTTACCTTCAAGGAAGTAGACCCCTTTAACAAACCACGCAGGTTCTTCGATATTCTTTAGTTCTGCTAGCTCACGGAACGTCATGTATCGTTCATAGCTGTAGATAAAGTAGTAAGGCCAGCGTTGTGTATCCCAAACTGTATCGCCTTTCTTGCTGAAATAACTATTCCCAGTATTAAGGCCCCGCATCACGATTTGCTCTGGAATATTAGGGTTCTTTGTGAGCTTTTCCTCTTCTGACTCTTCTGTCTTTATTTGCAAGACGCCGTTGGTTTTTTGGGTATTGGAATCATCCGTTTTTTGCGGCAGTTTTTGATTTACAAACCCCAACAATCCTGCGGAAATGTAGAGTGAGCCAAGACCAGCCGCAGCATCTGAAGGTTGATCATAACCCAATTGCATCGAATTCTGATTTGTGGGGCCAAAGTTACCTGGATCAACCGGTGTGTACGGCCAGCCTCCACCGGTATCCTGCGTCCGAAGCAACCACTTGCAGGCATTTTCCACGGTTAGCTCATCAATATCGAATCCGTATTGCTTAGCAGTCCAAAGAGCAAGCACCATATATTGCGAGATAGAAACATCACCATTGCCTTCTTCTGCGTTGTAATAGTTCCAAGCACCATCTTCTCGCTGCCGCCTTTGAGCAACATCGATAAGTGCCTGAATCTGCGGGCGATATGCATCGGCTTCTGACTCGGCTAAAAGAATGATCGCCAAACCAAGTTCATAATTCTGCATTCGGTCGAATTCGCTATTCGCTACCAGGTCACGGGCCAGGTTCTTACCAGCAACAACTTTTGGGTGGTTATTACCACCAGGGATTTTGAAGATCTTGTGGTACTTGTAGATGGTGAGTGCTACAAGGAATTTACCACCTTCAGCTGTCTCACCTGCCTCCCGCATATTTGGCATGACGGTCAAATCCTGCGTGCTCAGGAATTCGTATGCCTTGTCCGCCATGGATCTAATCCGTGCGGCTTGAGCTTGTGCATGCAATTGCTCGGTAGGGAGTAATGCTATTGCAGCGACCAATAGCACGGTCGTGACCTTGAGTAAGTCCAGCGTACGTATTTGTAAAAACATCATTACTGCTTCTCGGTTTAATTCCACACTGAATGCGATTCACGAAAGATCTTTCTGAATCTATCGCAATCGACCACCATCAGCTTGCAAAACACCGCAAGACGGGGAACACTCTTGCCGGTTACTGGTATAGCCAGATTCCATAACTCGATCGAATTCAATAACCAAGAAACACAAGCACTGGATATTGCCTGTAAACAGCCACTTGGGGGAAAAGTCGATCGGGCTTCGAATTGTTGGAAAAGTCACTCCCTGTTCTCTCCACATTGTAATCACTTTTGAGTGAATTGTGGGGAGGTGAAACTGTTTGGGTTAACCAGCATCCACGCATCTATTGTTCGGCAGTTAGTACGGATAATCAACGGCAATTAACTACAGATCGTGGCAAGAAGTTGCTCCCCTTGAAGTAATCCTGCATCTTATATAGGCTTGAATCTTCCAAGTCGGTCGTCGTGGTAAACACCATGGGGAACGCTGATGGTCAGGTAGCTCAGTTGGTAGAGCAGTGGACTGAAAATCCACGTGTCGGCGGTTCAAATCCGCCCCTGACCACTTTGTTATTCAGAGATTCTTCTCCCAATTGTCGGGCAAGGCTCATCCAGCCTTTGCAAGAATTGGTTTTAGCACTCGCTGTGCATGCGATGATCTGCTTTTACCCCTAAACTAGAGTGCACGACCATTATGTGGCACTCTAATTAGTGAACCGTTAAGAGCCTATTGACTGCTGACTCTCATCAAACGAAATCCTGGGTAAAGTAAATGACACGGAGCCTGAAACACTGTTTCCCGCCTAGCGCCGAGTATATACGTGTTCTGCTTATTACACTTTTTACTAGCACTGCCACTGCAGCCGAAGCGCCGTACAATTTGATAATCATCCAAACTGACGAGCATCATTTTGGAACTCTTGGGCCGTATGGTGGAGACATCGTGGGTACCACCCACATCGACTGGCTTGCCAAGAATGGAGTTACCTGTACGAGCTTCTATGCCACAACCCCAGTCTGTTCACCTTCGCGTGCTGCGCTCGTATCGGGAATGTATCCACAGAAGACACCAGTTACTAACAACAACGTTCCGTTAGCAAACTCGGTGATAACTTTTGCTCATTCTCTACAGAAGGCTGGCTTTCAAACCGGATTTGCCGGCAAATGGCATCTCGATGGTGACGGAAAACCTCAGTGGTCACCTAAGAGGCAATTCGGATTTGCGGATAACCGCTATATGTTCAATCGCGGGCACTGGAAGAATTTGGAGATTCTGCCGGAGGGACCACGGGTTGGTGGTCGAAATGCAAAAGGGCAGCCGAATTACGATGTTAACAATGCCGACACTGAGTCATTTACGACCGATTTTCTTTGCAACCGCGCAATCTCATTTATCGAAGCAAATCAGTCCAAGCCATTCTGCTACTACATAAGCCTCCCGGATCCTCACGGGCCTAACACAGTGCGCAAACCGTACGACACGATGTACGCCCATGTAAAAGTTCCCATTCCAAGTACGCTTAAAAGAACGGCAGAGCAAACACCACAGTGGGGCAAGTCCGCCGGCGTAACAGCGGAACAGATTCGAAGGCTAATGCCTGCGTACTACGGAATGGTGAAGTGCATCGATGACAACGTAGGGCGGATCATCGCCAAGCTTGATGAATTAGAGATCCTCGGTCGTACAATTATTGTCTTCACGTCCGATCACGGTGACTTATGTGGTGAACATGGGCGACTCAACAAGGGTGTACCCTATGAAGGCTCTGCTCGAATTCCTTTCATCATCTATGCACCTGGACTATTGCCAAAAGGTCATCGAGTTAGCAAAGCGTTAAGCTGCATCGACTTTCTACCCACGGTCCTTTCACTTTTGGGAGTCTCACACCCCCATCCAGTCGACGGTCGTGATGCAAGTAATCTACTTGCAGGCAACGTCGACAAATGGAACGACATTGCATTCCTTCGCAGTACTCCCGGTAATCCTTGGTTATGCGCGGTAACGTCGCAATATAAACTCGTAATCTCAGCATCGGACACTCCTTGGCTAATCGATATCGAGAATGACCCGGCAGAAGTCGTCAACTTATACGACGATCAGCAGTACCGAAGCGTGGTCCAGCGTCTACAACCCCAGTTGGCCGCTTACTGCCGAATGCATAACGATGATCATGCCAGAGTTCCGGCAATTCGGGCACAGCTATTTGATTAATTCCTTTATTCATTGAGTATTTAACGCTGAGTTAGCTCTAGTGGATTTGTAATGAAGAACAACACACGCCATCAACATCTACTCCTATTGTTCGTATTTATGCACACGTCGATGGATTCGACATGTGCGGCAAACGAGGCTGAAGCCACACAACCACATATTGTCATCATCACCGTGGACGACATGAGTGCCGATTCTGTTGGTGTTATGGGGTGTGAATTACCAGACACCACACCTCGCATGGATAAACTTGCGAGTGAGGGACTGCAATTCAAGCTTGCTCATGTACAAGTTGGCAACTGTATGCCCGGTAGAAACGTGATGTGGTCCGGAAGATACCCGCATAACAACGGGGTCGAAGGCTTCTATCAGGTGAAGACGGCCAAGCATCCCATGCTGTCCGACTTAATGCAGCAAGCCGGTTACTTTACCGCCATCCGTGGTAAGGTCAGTCATTCAACCCCATACGTTCCGTATAATTGGGATTTGATCGTAGAAAAGAATGCTGATGGTTCGACGGCACACATTAAGGACGCTGATTCATACGGTGATTCAACAAAACAGGCGATCGACGCTTCGGTAGCCGCAAAGAAACCGTTGTGCCTGCTGATTAATATCTCGGATCCTCACAAGCCGTTTTTTGCTCAGGCAAAGAACGGAGCAACCATCGAAGATCCACATAAGCCGTCGAGAGTCTTTACCCCGGACGAAGTCCCCATTCCCGGCTTTCTTTTTGATGATCCGGTCGTCAGAAAAGAGTTAGCACACTATTACAGTAGCGTTCGGCGAGCGGATGATTGTGTTGGAGAGATCCTCGATACGATTGATGCATGTGGCATTCACGAAAACACAGTTGTGATCTTCCTTTCCGACCACGGCATGGCCCTTCCGTTTGCTAAAACGCAGTTGTACCACCACAGTACACATACACCGTTGTTTGTACGTTGGCCAGGAAAAGTCAAAGCCAACACTGTCGACAACAAACATATGGTCTCCGCCGTGGATTTTCTGCCAACCATTCTGGATATAGCAGGTGCCGATCATCCATCGGAACTTGATGGCCGATCTTTTAACGCACTACTGACCGGACAATCGCAAGAGAAACGACACTTTGTGGTCAAGGAATACAATGAAAATGCAGGTGGATCTCGTGACCCAATGAGAGCCGTTCAGTCCAAGCGATACTTGTACATTTACAATCCGTGGTCCAATGGCGAACGTGTTTTTGCAACGGCAACGTCCGGAACTCCAACCTATAAACGATTTAAAGAACTCGCAGGTTCACATATCGGCTTGGCCGAACGCCACGATTTATACCAGCATCGTGTTGTCGAAGAGTTGTATGATATCAAGGCCGATCCAAATTGCCTCAAGAACTTGATTGAAGACCCTGCATACGATGAAGCGATCACGCTTCATCGTCGACGATTACAGACTTGGATGCGAAACACCGGAGACCCGATGCTTCAAATCTACAAAGATCGCGAAAATGGTGAAAAGCGAGAGGCATACATACAAATGCTCGAACGCGTTTCTCAGGAACGTCAAAACAAGAAGAAAAAGAACAACCAAAACAACAAATAGCCACACGAAGAAAGTAAACCGCATTATGCGAACACCTCTACTTTTTACGATCATTTCAATTCACATAAGTGTATTTCAATCGCATCTTTATTCAGCCGAGTTTGAAATTCCACATCCTGACCTAAAGGCGATCACCATCGACTCGGTGGATACAGAGTCGTTTCTTTCAGTACGGCTGGACACGGAAGGGAACTTATTTGCCGGGTGTCGCGAAGCGTTGTTTGTATACGAAGCGAACGACAGCGGATTTGCTCCACGCAAGTTGCTGTACACCTTTCCAAAAGACTCATGGCTTTACGACCTGGAAATTCGCGGTAATGACATCTACGTCATGACAAACCTCGCGCTCTACGTGATCAAAGACGCGCGTGTAAAACGCGATGGCCTCAAACCTGAAAGATTGATTTGGGGGCTACCGGATTTTCATCCGCACCAATGTTTTCACGGACTGGCCTTTGGGCCCGATGGCTGGCTATACATGTCGATGGGTGACCTGCTTGTTTGGTACGGTGATTTCAGCCGCCCAGATCATTGGGGACACTGGACATTTTTTTGTCAGCCGGATGACACCCGCGTTCCATTTACCGGCGTCGGTGGTGTGCTGCGGTGCAAACCAGACGGCAGCCAACTGGAAGTCGTTGCACGTGGCACACGCAACAGCTGCGGCCTCGTTTTTGACAACAAATGGAATCTCTTTACACATGACAATGATCACGAAGGCCTACCAACAGAATTTGTACCATCCAGGCTGCTGCATGTTGTACCTGGTGCAGATTTTGGATGGCCGCGAGGTTGGATGCCTACGATGACTCCAGACCGAAAAGATCTGCTAGTCACGATGAACCAGGAGATGGGACGTGGTGTACCCGTTGGACAATCCTATTACGACGAGACATATCTGCCAGAGCAGTATCGAAACAGCATCCTGCTAGCACGGTGGGGAACACGCGCACTCTCGTCTTACCCAATCAAAGCTTCCGGAGCGACCTTTAAAGCCAAGGAGCAAATTCTGCTACAAGGCCTAAATCAAACCCGTCCGGTCGGGGTTACCGTAGGGCGTGGCGGTCGTATCTTCGTGACCCTCGCTGAGATGGCGCACAACGAAGGCTCACCGGTGTACCAATCCGATTTGGTGATGATCACTCGAAAAGACGACGATCTAAGTAAGTTTAAAGACGCCGTCGACATCACGCAGCTAAGTGGAAATGAACTTCCTAAACTGACATCCATCAATTCAACGTGGCTAACTCAACGGGTGGTCGTTGAATTGAACCGCAGGTCAGCATCTGACGATGGCTTGCAGGCAGATCTCGTTAAAGCATGGGGAGAATCTCCTTCGACCGATTTGTTATGGGCTCTCTCGATGCAATTAAAGGAAAACAGCCTACGTGGAGAAGGGGAGATCGATTCTCTGATTGCAGCGACTTTGCTACACCAACTCGTCAAGGTTGGCGACACGCAAACCAAAATCGATTCTATAAGGATTCTAGGTGAATTATTTCAGGAGAACAGCCGCGACATTATCGCGGACGAGTTGTCTAGCAAAAACTCTGGTGTTCAACTCGCAGCGATAACAAGTCTCAACAAAATTCCAAATCGCAAAGCCCTCAAGATGATCGCTAGGTTGGCCGGCAGTGAGGACAGCTATCTCCGTCAGGCTGCAGCATATTTGCTCGCCAAACAGCCTACCGAAGTCATTGAGCAAAGCCTTAGCTCACGAAATACTAGCGTCAGGCTTGGTGGCGTGCTGGCAGCAGGATTTAAACTCACAATTCCACCGGCACTTGAGAAGCTGGATGCTGATTTACCGCTGCAGGATTGGCCTAACGAAGCAGTTTACAAGGTTGCCTACGACGGTGCCGAATTTGATGTACGCAAACTGGGGCCGGTGGGTATCTTTACCGTTGCCGAGCATTGGGCTGCGAAACCACCTAGCAAGTCACAGGAAAAGCTATTTGAATTGCTGTTACAGAGGCTAGATGATGCCCAGGAAGTAGTGCGACTACAGGCAGCCCATTTTCTCGGGCTACTAAAAGACGATCGCAGTGAACCAAAGATACTGGCTGTTCAATCAGACTCTGAACGCAAACGTCTTACCGAAGCCCCCTTGCGAGAAATACCACGAGTGTGGTCTGCGGGGCCGTTTCAGGATGACGGGCAGGGATTCAAGAAAGTGCACCCACCGGAAATTGACGCCGTCGACGTGGCAGCTTCATACGACGATGGCGGCGTTAAGGTCGCCTGGGAACAAATCCAGAAGGTCGCAATGTTTGATTTCCACAAGATGTTTGGAGATGCAGATGACTCGTCTCGATATGTTTACTTTCGATTTGAAAGCCCAAAACGGCAGCAGGTGTTGCTGCTTCCTGGCTCAGATGACGGGATGCGGGTCTGGGTCAACGGGAAGCTCGAATATGAAGTGGATCAAGTCCGTGGAGGTTTACCATTACAGGACGTAATTTTCGTTCAGCTTGAAGCCGGTAGTAACGACGTCCTGATACGAATTCGAAACGTGATTGGCGAGCACAACCTGTATCTTCATTACAGAGCTCTGGACAACGTTTCCGTTACACTCCCGGAAAAACTGGATATCGCTTCATTGGCTCAGCGACTTAAGGATGGACAAGGTGCAAAACTCAATCCCGAGTTGCTCGATGTCGAATGGTCCACGGCTATCGACAATGGCGACGGCGCACGGGGTGAAAAACTCTTTAGTGCTGACGGTATAGGCTGTGCAAAGTGCCATGGGATTAAAAGCACTGACGCTGCTGGAGGTGGACCAAGCTTGGCAGAGTCACGCAAGCGATTTACCGTCGCATACCTTGTTGAAAGCGTACTACTACCGAGCAAGAAAATTGCACCCGTGTTTAAGTCCAGTGCAATTATCACATCTGATGGCCGCGTGGTCACCGGATTGGTGGTAAGTGATACGGCAGAAGCTGTTGAAGTTCTAACGCTAAAAGCTGAACGCATAAAGATTGCAAAAGCAGATATTGAAATGCGAAAAGAACTGCCTACGAGCCCTATGCCGGCCGGGTTAATCAAAGACCCACAGGAGTTAATGGACTTATTAGCATATCTACTGGCCAAATAAGCGTGTCCTCAACTAGTGGTGTGCCCAGAGGGTAATGTAATGAACACTAGCGAGTCTCAACCACACCATATTTCAAGGAGCCAGTAGGCAACGATGGAATTGGATACATGAGATTCCCCTATGAGGAACTTCTGCCACCATATAAAAAACGGCCGTGTCACCCATCGGGAAACACGGCCGTTTCGTATATTTAGCTTTTTTAGCGGCTAGCGTTAGCCACCAAATCCGCCACCACCAAATGATGGTGGTTCCGGAGCAGCTGGTGCTTCGGGTGCTGCAGGAGCTACAGGAGCTGCAGGAGCTGCATCTGTTGGAGGTGCTGATGCAGCAGCTAAGTCTTTAAGGCCTTTTAATGGTCGTACCTTCACAACATTGCGTGCTGGCTTGGCTTTAAAAATCGCTGGCTCTTTTGTGAACGGGTTAATACCTTCGCGTTCCGGTTGAGCTTCCTTGTGCTGGACAACGATTTTGCACAATCCAGGAATCGTAAAAGGAGTATCCGGATCGATGGTATCACCAATCATCCCTGTAAGTGCATCAAATACTTCTGCAACTTGTTTCTTGTTCAATCCTGTGCTCTCCGCAATGCCGGCATAGATGGCAGATTTTGTAGGAGCTTTGTTGGCCATTTGATGTGTCCTCCAAAAGTAAAAGACTAAAAGGTAGTTGTGTTAAATCGATTGATTTGTTCTTAGGCCATTTCTTCAAACGGACACGAATGAAACGATCTCGAAACCGATTAAATCAGCCTTATGATGGGTGATTAGACGAATTCACGTTAAAAATGCAAGAGGAATATTAAGTTTTGTTCGGCACTTGTGACATTTTTGACCATATTTGAGAACAAATGTTCTAACCATAAGTACGGGCAATTTTAGTTGAAGGTTTAGATTCTGGGATAGAAACGCGGCATAATTCAGACGACAGTCGAAGGGCTGTCAGGCTTTGGCGCGGAAAGAGTACATTTTTTTGAAGCATATCGAAATATGATTGAGTTTACCCAATACACTTCCTAAGATTATTTTCATTGTTCCAAGTGCAATTGAGACTGTAAAAACAGTGGTTTTTAAACACTAATTGGGATTGACATTTGAGTACCATTCTCAGTTTGTCGAATCTTCCACTGAATTGTTATAATTGTCTTGCAGTTACCACGCATCGAATACAAATCGTGAAGTGATCTTGGTGTGATAGCCCTTCATTTGTATTTGCAAGTACAGGATTCAGGTATAAGTGATGGCAAGTTCTACAAACACTCTCAAACAACGTAATGAGTTTTTTTCAAAAGCACTTGTTTTTTTGCTGTTTTTAGGTGCTTTCAGTACCTCAGGCATAGCGTTTTCGCAGGACAACGTAACCAACGTTTTTCTACCTGCGCCGCGCATACTCAAGCAACAGCTTGGACGCGCCAAACGAGCTATTGACGAAGAGAACTACAGTGACGCCGTTACTTTTCTAGGTCAAATCCTTACACATTCCGGTGAAATCGAACCAATGGAAGCGGTAGAGGACGCTAACAATGACGCGCTAGGTCAACTAGAAGAGAGTGAAGCTGAATCACAAGATTTCTTCATTGAACCGGACGAAGAAGATGGCACATTCCGCAGTATAAAGGTAGAGGCAAACCGTCTGCTTGGTCAGTTACCCGACGATGCGTTAAAGCTATATGACCTTCAATACGGTGCTGATGCACGAGCATTGCTTCGCACATCGCTTGAAAACAATGATCTAGCAGGCTTAACACAAGTCACTCGCAAATACTTTCATACGGCATCAGGGTATGAAGCTGCAATGCTCCTTGGTCGCAGCGAAATGGCTCGGGGTAGGCCGTTAACAGCAGCATTAGGCTTTCGCAGGATCTATCAAATACCAGCTGCCAGGAAGCGTTTCGACCCTGAACTCTCTCTGCTTCTTGCAGTGTGCTGGGATCATGCCCGACTTCAAGTAGAAGCTCGCGAAGTACTCATGGACTTGAAAGCAAAATACCCAGATACCCAATTCACCATCGGCAATCAGCCGATTTCAATATTTGGCGCTGATGAGAATCCCATCGAGTGGTTAAGAAATATAGCGAGCCGATCAGGAATCGCCGACACCTCTGGCTTTACCCAGTGGGTAATGTTTCGTGGAACACCAACACGCAATGCCGCGAGCAAAGGTGGCATTCCACTTCAAGCATCGCGGTGGCGTATTCGTACAGCCGTTGATTCCATTGATGAGCAACGCATTCGTGAAATCCTGTCGAGTAGCCGTGAGCAATCAAACCCTGAGCTACCAAGCCTACACCCACTGATCGTAAATGACATCGTATTAACGCGCACACCGGAGCGGTTGATCGCAGTGAATTTCAAAACCGGTAAACGCGTTTGGGAGTTTCCATGGTTCAACACCCGAGACGAAGAAGAATTGCTGCAAAGCCAACTTGAGGTAACTGAAGGAGCAAGCCATCAGAGGCAAAACGAATTGAAACAGCGGCTTTGGCAAGATAATCCATATGGCCAACTAGCAAGTGATGAAAAGAGCGTCTACGTACTTTGGGAAATGGGGTTTGCCGACTTTGACGCGAATAACACGCGCCGACTTATGATGGCACCTGGCGGTGCTCAAGTAAACATTCCAGGTGGCCCACGATCCACCAACTACCTCAGTGGTCTTGATCTTGAAACTGAAGGTAGTTTGAAGTGGATAGTCGGTGGTGCAAGTGGAGAGGATGAACCGCGACTGGCGGGCGCATTTTTTCTCGGAGCACCACTTCCGCTATTTGGCCAACTCTATGTTTTGGCGGAGCTCAATGGTGAAATCCGGCTCTGCGTGCTTGATGCTGATTCAGGCCACCAAGTATGGTCGCAGCAACTTGCACACATGGACAACCAACGAATTGTCTTTGACCGACTCAGACGACTTGCCGGTGCCACACCATCATTCGGTGACGGAGTACTCATATGCCCTACATCTGCCGGAGCGGTTGTCGCGGTTGACATTGCCAACAGGTCGCTGCTGTGGGGCTTTCAATACAACACGAATCGGAAATCGACAAACAACTTCCCGTTTAACCCGAATACCTCATCCTCTAAACCGACGACACGTTGGCAGGATTCATCTGTAACGATCGCTGACAGCAAGGTGCTGCTTACACCTGTGGAAGGGAACGATATCCTCTGCCTCGATCTGGTCTCCGGCAAACTCCTGTGGAAACGCAAGCGTGACACAGACATGTACATAGCGACTGCCCATGAGAAATTAGCAGTCAGCGTGGCGACAAAAAAGGTAGTGGCTTATAAGCTAGCTGACGGCGAACCAGCATGGGAATTACCACTTGATGACGGCAACGAAATGCCGTCCGGGCGTGGCTTCAGAACAGGTAATAGCTATTTCCTGCCAACCACAAGCAACCGCTTACTGGAATTCGATGTTCGCGAAGGCAAAGTCCTCAGCACGACTGATTTTGAAGACGAACTGGGAAATATGATCTGTTACAAGGATCAGGTAATCTCACAAACGCCCTTGAGCTTAAATGCCTATTATCAAATCGAGCCCTTACGTAAACGTGTTTCCGAACGCCTCGATGATAACAAGTCAGATGTTTGGGCATTAGCAAGACACAGCGAATTGCTTTTGCATGACGGGGATTACACTGCAGCTCTGGCATCGCTTCGCAAAACACACGAGGCGTCTCCAGACTCTGCTTCGGTACGACGACTCCTGGCACACACCATGTTAAAGCTCATCGAATCGGACTACGCAGGCAACCAAGGGCTTGCCACTGAAATCGAACCATTACTGGATACTAGGGTTCAAAGGCAACAATTCTTAACAGCGCTGGCTCAAGGCTTACAAGGTACAGACAAACATCTGGATGCATTTAACGCATATATGGAGTTGATTACGTTTGTCGATGATCAGCGTGAAGCCAATTCCTCGGGCTACGATGAACTTCATCGAATTGAACCCGGTTTGAGAGTGCGGTACGACCGCTGGATCCGCAATCAGATTACTGCCCTGATGGCTTCGGCAAACGCGGACCAGTTAACAGCCATCGACAATCGTATCGGCCAAATGCTCAATGAAGCGGTTGAAAACAAGGAGATTGGCAGCTTGCGTGAATTCCTGCGTTATTTTGATGCTCATCAAAGTGGTGCGCAGGCACGGCTTGAGTTGTCGCGACTGCTGGTGAGTCACGGCGACAGGCTAAACCGTGAGTTTATTGAAGCCGAACTACATTTGGTAATGCTCGAAGAACACTCCGACGACACCATTGCCATGGAAGCATTTTACTTACAACTGCAGCTTCTCGAAAAACTGGAACGATTTGAAGCAGCCAGTGTTGTAATCGGGAAACTCGCTACAAGATTTCCTGACACACCAGTTGTCGATGAATTAACAGGAACACAGTTGCTACAGCAATACCAGGCTAAGGCCGAAACTGCTGCTGCACTAACAACAGCTGACCCGTGGGCAGGCGGCCATGTCGAACACGAGAAGATTAACGAAACAAATAACCGTGTTCCCAGTTTTCAGAGAATCTATGCGATCCCCGTGTTTGAACAGAGTGGACCACTGGTACCACGCACGCTTTACGCTCACAACCAATCTTCGAATTCCATTGTCGTAAGATCACCAACTGGAAAGACAATTCAGCAAGTCTCGATAAGTGATGGGACGCCAACCTATGGCAGCCAATACGGCATTATGTATTGCAAGAGCGTAGGTCATTACCTAATGGTCTTCACAGGGCGCGATTTAATCGTGGTTGACACGCTACATCGATCTGGCGATCCGGCTGACGCAATTCTTTGGCGAAAGAAACTCCAGCAATCGACCAATCAGAGAATCGCACCGCCGATTCGATCTCGCGCTGAGATTACACCCTGGGGTGTTCGGCAATATCAGGCACTTGACCCTAATGGCCGAAAACTAGGTGAAACTGGTTCCATCAGCATCCACGGTATCGTGCTGCAGCGAGGTGAGCAGGTTTACTGTGTCGACGCACTTGACGGCAGCACGATTTGGGTTCGCGATGGCATTACCACCGGTTGTGAAATCTACTCAAACAATGAAGTGGTTACGTTAGTACCTCCTGACCCAGAGCAGGCCGCCATTCAACTTAACCTGATTGACGGCAGCCACATTCAATCAGTAGAAGGTGGGAACCGGCAGAAAAGATTTCTCGCCCGCAATGCAACATCATTTGTCTACGAGTCAAAAGATGAAAACGTAACGATTGGAAAACTCGATGTGCTTTCACAGCAAATGCAGTGGCAATACAGTTTCCCTAATACCGCGCGCGGCACGCTCATCGGATTAGACAAAATGGCCATCATGACACCTGATGGCAAGCTCACGCTTCTGAACCTTAATGATGGCAGCGAAGTATTCCGTCGTCAGCTTTTACCTGAAGATCAGCTCACTAATATCTTTATCATTGAGTCCAAACAGCACCTAATGCTTGTAACGAGTCGACCGCTCAATGCACGGGGGATCACGGTGCCCAGCGTTGGAATGCAGGCTCGAATGATTAACGGCAATGTCTATTGTCTGGACAGGAATACTGGTGAATTCAATTGGCCATCACCTTCTCGAATTCAAGGCTGGGCGCTGCCGATGAATCAACCTGCAGATTCACCGGTACTAACCTTTGTGCGTCAGGTGAATTCTGTCAGCTCAGAAGATCGCCGACGGACAACCATGCACAGTGAGATTTTCTGCATGGACAAGCGTGACGGTCGCGAATTGATGTCTCCACAACAAATCACAGGTTACATTCGCGCCTTTGACGTGACCAGCGAAGCCAGTAAGCAACTAGTGACGGTAACTGCTAACACAAACATCAATCGTTTTCGGTTTACCGATGATCCAACACCACCGGCCGCCCCGGTTCAAAAACACGATGGGACAGGCGCCACAGCAAAAGCAGTTAACAACTTTTCTAAACAATTGTTTAAGGCTCTGGGGAAACCGCAAGAGTAACGGTTATACCCGCACCCTCTAGTGTGGTGGCGAAAAATCCTCCGGAACATTATCTTTTATAAGCCGCTTAATGCGCGAGAGTGGGGTAGTTCTGCGCGTATCGGCGGGTGTCATTTAAAAGGAAGATGTTATGTCAACAGATACCACACCTCCGGAAGACCACTCCGCATCAGAATTGCACGAGGCAGATCAGGCCGCCATTAGACAACTCGGTGAAGCCCGCGAGAAAATCGTCGAACAGCTTTCGCGGATTATCGTCGGACAAGAAGATGTGATTGAAGAAATTCTCATCTCGTTGTTTAGCCGTAGTCACTGTTTACTGGAAGGTGTTCCTGGGCTTGCCAAGACACTGATGATCAGTACACTCTCGAGAACTCTTGATCTCAGCTTTAGTCGTATACAGTTCACGCCTGACTTAATGCCGGCGGACATCACTGGTACAGAGATCATCGAAGAGAACAAGTCGACCGGTGCACGCGAAAGGCGATTTCTCGAAGGCCCAATCTTTTCCAATGTCGTTCTGGCTGATGAAATCAATCGAACACCACCGAAAACTCAGGCAGCTTTACTTGAAGCCATGCAAGAACGACAAGTAAGTGTTGGCCGTGTGCGTCATCCACTTGCTGATCCGTTCTTTGTCCTCGCAACACAAAACCCAATTGAACAGGAAGGCACTTACCCACTGCCTGAAGCACAGCAAGACCGCTTCATGTTCAAAATTTTCGTCGACTACCCTTCGTTCGACGAAGAATTTGAAGTCGCACGCAGAACCACAGCCATCCAATCAGATGAGGTCGAGGCTGTTCTGACCGGTGAAGAAATTGTGGCGTTGCAAAACACGGTTCGAGAAGTGCCCGTTTCTGATCACGTTATTCGATATGCCTTGTCTCTGGTTCGTCAAACGCGAGTTGGAAACACCGGCATACCGGAGTTCGTAGAAGAGACCATCGGGTGGGGAGCCGGGCCTCGTGCCGTGCAGTTCCTTATCCTCGGTGGAAAAGCAAGAGCATTACTCCACGGCCGTACGCATGTCAGTACCGAAGATATCCAAGCTTTGGCCAAACCGGTGCTACGCCATCGATTAATGGTGAACTTCGCTGCGGAGAGTGATGGCGTTCAGGCCGACGACATTATCGAACGACTTGTTGAAGCAACCCCGGACAAAGAAGACGAATTGACTAGCGATGCCAGATTCCAAAAGATTTTTGCATCCTGATGCAATTAAACGAATCGCCCGTTTAGATCTGCGAGCACGGCATGTGGTTGAGGGATTTCTCTCCGGCATGCACCGCAGTCCTTACTTTGGGCAGTCCGTCGAATTTGCTCAGCACCGCGAATACGTGGCAGGCGATGACCTGCGTCACGTTGATTGGAAAGTATGGGCACGCCAGGACCGACTTTACGTCAAACAGTTTGAAGAAGATACCAACCTTCGCTGCACCTTGCTCGTGGACACCTCAACATCGATGGAGTACGGCAATGGTGCAATGAACAAGTATGAATATGCCTGTACCGTTGCTTCATGCCTGGCGTTTCTGATCCTAAAGCAACAAGATGCTTGCGGTTGCATATCATTTGACGAACGGATTCGTATGCAAATTCCGATTCGCAGTAAGCGAAATCATATTTTCTCAGTTATCGAATCGCTCAACAACGAACATCCGCAAGACAAAACGGACATGTACGGTGTGCTTCGTAATGTTGCTGAAAGTGTGCCTCGACGTGGCATGATCATACTGGTTTCTGACCTATTAGCTGATCCGGACGCCACACTCAAGGGACTCAAACTGCTTCGGCAGCGGGGGCATGACGTGATGGTGTTTCACATCATGGATGATGACGAACTGGACTTTCCATTTTCTGGTCCAACACGATTTGAAGGGATGGAGCTGGATGAGCAATTGAATTGCAATCCCCGATCGCTTCGCGAAGGTTATCTGGAGGCCTTACAGGAATTTCTGGATAAAATACGGCATCAATGTGCTCAATCAGTCGTCGATTATGCCCTTGTTCGAACCAGCGACCCCCTAGACGCGGTGCTGGCCAGATACCTGTCAAACCGCCTAGGAATGCACCAACGCAACTAAACCAATACCAAACTCGTAACAAGCTGAACTATCTAAATCATGCAATTCACATTCCAAGCACTCACGTGGGGATTTCTGATCGCCCTGGTGCCGTTGTTGATCCACTTGATCAACCTGATGCGGCATCGGCGTGTGAAGTGGGCTGCCATGGAATTCTTGTTGAAGAGCTACAAGAAACACCGGAAATGGGTTTGGCTCAAACAGTTATTACTACTGCTGCTGAGGATGGCTATTGTCGCTGTAATTGTGGCCATGCTGGCTCAATGGGACCCACAGAACACCTGGTTTACTCGATGGGGAGGTCGGGTGACCCATCACTTCGTCGTAGTGGATGACAGCTACTCTATGGCTGACAGTTCTAGTGGACAATCGTCCTTTGAGACAGCGATGCAGGTCTTAACGAGGCTTGGAAACCAAACCAAGGAAATGAATAATCAGCGATTCACACTGTTGCGATTCTCGCGTGCGGATCAATCGCGCAACGCCGAAGACGGTGAGATAAACATCGAATTGGCGGACATGATGACTGATTTAAACGCTGAATTGGTCGACCGACAGTTTGATGTGCTTATCGAAGATAAGCGTGGCGAATTCAACGTCACTCAATTCGCTGTGGGGCCGGAAGCAGCCCTTGGAATCACACAACAATTACTCAGGCAGGACGAAGACCAATACAGAATTGTCTACCTGTTATCTGACTTTCGGGAGCGAGAATGGGAATCTCCATCTGAAATAAGAACGCAACTGCAGGACATCAAGGCCAACAGTGATGAGATTCATCTGGTGGACTGCAGCGTTGCCGAGGCACGTCCGAATCTCGCCATTACCTCGCTTGAACCAGCCGATGCCACGCGTGCTGCCGGGGTACCGCTTTTCGTCAACGTACAAGTACGAAACTTTGGCCAACAGGTCGCGACCCGTGTACCACTGAAACTCAAAACGATCTACTATCCGCCAGGGCAGATACAGTCGAATGAATCAAGTGATGTGGTGGGACAGGAAGACGAATTACCCACAGTAATTCTCGATTCGGTACAACCTGGTGAGACCATTACAAAACGATTTCAGGTGTATTTTCCCGAAAAAGGAGAACACGTCGTTCACGCTTCACTGCCCGAAGACCCCGTCACGACTGACAATGCCAGATGGTCAGTCATTGACTTCTCTGAGGGGGACAAAGTGCTGATCATTGACGGTGCTGACTCCAACATCAACGAGTATTTTCTCACCAGCATTTTCCGCCCCGGACAACAAGCCAATACTGGGATTGTGCCTGTAATTCAGCCTGCCCAATACCTACGAGACACACCGGCGGAGTCTCTTAGCCAATATAGTGCCATTTACCTGATGGATATTGACCGCCTCGACAGCAACGCCGTTGAGAGTCTTGAAAAGTATGTCTCAGCTGGTGGAGGCCTTTCGATATTCCTCGGTGAGCGATTCAACCAAGGGTTTTACAATGATTCACTTTACAACAACGGTAATGGATTATTGCCGATGCCATTGGCCGGTGCCACTTTACTCGCTGATCCGCTGCAAGAAGCCACTCCTCATTTCGACGTTTTGAATCACCCCATTTTCGAGTTTTATCAGGGCGAACGAAATCCGCTTATTCGTGGAGTAAAGGTGCGTCAATACGTACAGGTTGATCCCTCATGGACACCACCTGAGAACTCGACGGCACAATACGTATGCAACCTGCACAACGGCGCTCCACTGGCAATCGAACATCGTTTTGGTGAAGGCACTGTTGTCTGCTTTACATCATCGCTCGCTCCCGACTGGAATAATTGGGCTCAGGATCCAAGCTTAGTCGTGGTAATCCTCGAGCTACATTCATACATCACGACAGCTCAGCGTCTGATGGACAACAAACTTGTTGGTTCACAACTTCAGCTACCACTTGATGCAGCCGAATACGACAAGAACGTCCGATTCTTCCAACCGGGAGATGATCCCAAACTGCGTGGGCAGGTTGATCAGCAAGCCACTACACCGCAAGTTGGTTCTCCGGTCTTATTAGCTTCACTTGGTCAACCAAGCACAACTGGCGATCAAACTGAAACAAACGCAAGCGGTATCTACGATGCGTTGTATCGCGACAATAGTGGGCAGTATCACGCTTCGCGTTTCGCGCTGAATGTGAATCCTCTGGAAGGAAACCTCACCATTGCCAACAGGCAACAGCTATTGGAGAAGCTCGAGCCTGTCAAAGTTGAATTGCGTAATCCGGATGATTATCTGGACACGACGATACAGCAAGCCGGGGGTTCTGCAAGCACATGGCTCATGTGGATACTTATTTTTGCATTGGCCGGCGAGCAGTTATTGGCCTTTTCAGCCAGTTATCATCCTGCGAAAGGAGGGACATCCTAATGACCTCATTCGCTGATCTTGCACTAGCTCAAGTTGAATCGACGCGCTATCAACTCACGCGTATTACGTCTTTCTCCGAAGCGTGGCACTGGCTTGTACTGGTGGGCATTTGCCTGGTCATCGCTGCCTACGTCATTTGGATGTATCGTCGCGATAGCCGGGAACTCAGAAAACCGGTATCCCTGACGCTTGTGTTTCTACGACTTTCGGCACTAGCCGGCGTGTTGTTTTTCTTCCTAAACCTGGAACGCCTAAATGAAAAAACGCTAGTGAAAAACTCCAGGGTGAGCGTGATCATTGACACCAGCCAGAGCATGGGACTCAGAGATGACACCGACGCATCATCGACCAGCAGAATTGGGCAGGTTATCGAGCAAATCGATGATCAGGATCTGCTCGGTAAACTGAGGATACAACATGACCTGACCGTTTACCGATTTGATCAGGACAACAGGCCAACTCAAATTGCGGCATTGCCACGAATTGCAAAACCGGAAAGCGACGGTGGGTTCAATCCAGATTCAGAGGCATTACTGGCAGATGCTAAGCAATTAGCGACGGTTGCCGCGGGACTTGCTGCTGCCAGCCTGTTGGGATTCGCCTTATTCTTGTTTGCCGGTGCAAAAAAACGCCGATCTGAAAGCGATGCTACTGCCTGGTCGCTGCTTGTGGCCATGACCACCCTCATAGCAGGAGTCGTTGTGATGGCTGTTGCCAGCCTGAGAACGCCGGAACACAGCCTGGCAGACATCCTTGGAATCTCTGAACCGGAAACGGAAACAGCAAGTGTTGAAATCGGTAGCGAAGTGCCTGTCATCACCTATACAAATTGGGAAGATCAACTGACACCTCGTGGTACACGCACACGCATGGCCGATGCCATTCAATTCGTCGTGAATAAGGAACGCGGCGGCCCAATTGCAGGAATTGTCGTATTTACAGATGGCAGAAATAACGCGGGTGACGATTTACGAAATGTGTTGAGATCAGTCAGCGGAAATAACATACCGATTTATCCAATTGGTATGGGATCGAACAAAGAAACCAAAAATGTACGCATTGTGGATATCGAAGCACCTGAACGCGTCTATCCTGGCGACAACTTCAAGATCACTGGTTACATCCAGACGCATGGCTACTCCGGCCAACAAGTAACCGTCGAACTGGTATCAAGAACAGCCTCCGGAAATCCTGATGACCAGTCACCATTTGAGATTGATCGCGAACTTCAATGGACCCTTGGAGAGAATGGTAAAACTCAACCCATTGAATTCGAAATGGAACCTGCCGAGTCAGGACAAGCCAAACGCGAATACTATGTACGCGTCGCACCGCCCGCCGACGACAGCAACGGGCGCGATAATGAACGTGGGGCTACCGTTGAAGTCGTGGAAGAACGCAGTAAGATCCTGCTGATCGCCGGCGGACCCACACGTGAATATCGATTCCTGCGAAACATGCTTTATCGCGACAAGGATATTGAAGTACACGTCCATTTGCAGACAGGCGATGTTGGAATCAGTCAGGAATCGGATGACATCCTGCTTGATTTGCCGGCCATTGCGGATGAATTATTCGTTTACGATTGTATCGTTGCCTTTGATCCGGATTGGCTACAACTTGATGAAATCCAAATTGAGCTAATCGAACGCTGGGTATCGGAAAAAGCAGGAGGGCTAATTGTGGTGGCTGGTCCTGTCTTTACACCTGAATGGTCGCGATTCCGGCGTGGACGGGATAATAGAGTCGATACACTCAAAAGCCTATATCCTGTCGCTTTTTATAATCAAGGAGGTGCTACGCTGTCGCTCGGCCGCTTTGGGGGCGATTCCGCATGGCCCATTCAGTTCACCGATGATGGCCTCGGAGCAGAGTTTTTGTGGCTGGAAGATACTCAACTTGATGCCGAAGCAGCCTGGTCATCGTTCGACGGTGTCTATGGTTACTACAAAGTCAAGGATCCAAAACCGGGAGCCACCATTTACAGCCACTTTTCAGATCCGGATACATCAATCGATGGTGAGCTACCGATTTACATGGCCGGACACTTTTATGGGGCGGGACGCGTATTCTTTCAGGCAAGTGGCGAGATGTGGCGTCTGCGAGCTGTCGACACCGGCTTTTTTGAACGATATTACACCAAGCTAATTCGTTGGGCGTCGCAAGGACGACTGCTTAGGGATTCAACTCGCGGAGTGCTGCTCGTGGATCGCGACAGGTGTTTCCTGGGAGACCATATTGGGATTCAGGCTATTCTCACCGACTCGCAACACCAGCCACTCACGTCTGAAACCGTCGAATCTACGATTCTGTTACCTGACGGAGGCCGGCAGAATATCACGCTCGAGAAGATTAAGGATGCCAATCGAGAGGGTATGTACACCGGATCAATTGTTGCCCTCCAACAAGGTGACTACCTCATCGAAGTACAAGTGCCCGAAACGGACATTGGTGAATTGCTTACCCGTGAAGTACGAGTGCGCGTACCCGCTCTGGAGATTGAGAATCCGCGACGTGATGACGCGGCGTTACAGGAAGCAGCTGACTTATCAAATGGCCAGTACTTTATTGCAGATGAAGTCGGAACAGAGTTGGGTGCACACCTACCGAGCGTCATCGCACCTCGTGATTTAGAGGTAACACTTCCAGGAACACCGGATCGCTTGTTTGAAGAGCGACTCATGACATGGTTAATCGTACTCATAAGTGGCGTCTTATGTGTAGAATGGTTCATGCGGAGGATTAGTCGACTGGCATAATGGCAAATGCCGAATTCAAGTCGATTCGGGTAGCGGTTTCCAATCACCGTAAACAAGTTTAAATACCAATAAGATGGCAGAATCCTCACATCAAACACCCGATCGTATCGCACAACTTCTGGATCGCGTGCGCGGTCGGATCAAGCGATACGTGTGGATCGAAGGTCTGTGTATTGCTATCGCGTGGCTTTGTGCGACATTTTGGATCGCATATTTGATCGATTACCTACCAGTGTTAGCTGGTGCCAACGAATTGTCCGCAGGTATTCGGTTTGTGCTGCTTGCGGCGATCGCCATCGTGCTTGGCTTGATTCTATATCGCTGGGTGTTTCGGCGTGTAAGCGTTCGTTTTTCTGATCGAAGTATTGCACTGTTACTTGAAAAACACTTTGAACAATTTGGTGATACACTCATCACCACCGTAGACACATCCGGCTCGAATGAAACGGGGGATTTGCATAGTGAAATGATGGTGCATGCCACCGAGGATGCACTGTCTCATGTGGAAGACGTTGCCGTCGAGCAGGTGTTTAATCAAAAGGCACTACTATACAAAATGGCTGGTGCTGCGGCGCTATTGCTCAGCGTGATTGCGTTTTCACTGGCAAGTCCGGCAGATGCCAAAACGCTCGCCAAACGAATTTATCTGCTACAGGACGACAAGTGGCCGCGCCAAAGTCTGATTGAAATCGTCGGCGTTGAAATCATCCGCGAATCCACACCGGCGGAGACCTTTGGCTTATCAAATACAAAGGTCTTTGAAAACGGACGCGTGGTCGTAGGGCAGGGTGCTGACATTCGTTTGATTGTGCGAGCTGATGCGAACAAGGTTGTGCCTAAAACCTGCACCGTATATTACGAGCTCGCCGATGGCACTCGCGGTCAGCGTAATATGCGAAAGGAAGGGCAGCTTGGTGGTGATTACCAGACATTTGCGTTTTCTGATAAACCACTGCGAGGTATTCTTGAGAGTATCGAATTTGAAGTGGTCGGCAATGATCACCGTATCGGCACATATCAAATTGACGTTGTGAATCCTCCAACGCTCTCCGAAATCGCTCTGAATTACTCATACCCAAAGTATACGGGCATGGATGACCGGGTTGATGAAGCATGGCTCAAGGGTATGTCTCTCGCTTCGGGATCCGACGTGACGTTTAACTTGACAGCAAACAAGCCGTTGGACCGAGCGTTTATTGAAAATACCGACCTTGGCATGCAAACCGACATGTACTTTACAACGGTACAGGCGGTGGACGAGACCAAAATTCCAGTCGTACTGATCGTTCAACGATTGATCATTGACGAAGCTGGAGCCCTGGACTTGCAACTCCCGGGACCTGTGACCTTGAGGCACGAAAAATCCGGAAACGAGATCCAATGGCAGAAGACATCCAATGGTGTGCAATACAAAGATGAAGACTGGGCAAATGCAGATGGACGCATCGCAGTAGCACTGGGCGATGATAGGCTGGCTAGCTGCCACGTAGTTGAATCTCAGGACGAGTTCCATTACATGATTGCAGGTATGCAGCGCGACATTAACCTCCAGATATCGTTACTGGATAGAGATGGCATCATTACTGAAAATCCACATGTCGTTACTGTCGCCGCAACGAATGATCTACCCCCGAGTATTGATGTAGCATTAGATGGCATTGGTACAGCTATTACACCAGACGTGAATATTCCTGTAATTGGCGAGGTGACGGATGATTATGGTATTAGCGATACGTGGTTTCAGGTGCAATTGACCGAACGGGATCCCTACACATTTCCCATTGAACTGACTCAAGGTACTGAAGTTGACAGCAATTTGGATTTCCGAGCTGAACGAGCAAACCTCGAAGAGCTTGAATTGAAACCAGGCGAGAAGCTGATTTTATCAGTACAGTCCGTCGATCAATATGATCTAGCAGGCGACCCAAATTTGGGCGAAAGCAGCCAATTTACACTCGACATCGTCACGCCTGACCAATTGCTTGCGGTTCTTGAACGCCGTGAACTCGGACTTCGGCAACGCTTTGAATTGATACTCGGAGAAGTCCAATTAATGAAGGCTTCACTGGCAACGGTATCCAATCAACTTGCTGGAGTGGCACCGGTTACATCCGATGATCCGGAGGATCAAGCGGAAGAGCTTAGCGAAGAAGAACAACAAGAGCGCGATGCGAGCCTTCGGTTGCTACGTGTCCAGCGTGCACTTGTACAAAGTGAAAAATCAAATGCTGAGTCGATGGGTATCGCAGTAGCCTTTGAAGATATCCGAGCTGAGATTATCAACAATCGAGTTGATACAGAAGATCGGAAGATTCGGCTACAAGATCAAATCATCGCTCCGCTTTATGCCATATGCGAAACAGATTTTATAGAGCTCGATCGACTACTGAAAGAACTCGAGAAATCCCTTATTTCAGGGCAAGAATCCACAGATCTGGCCGTTCAGGTTGATGCACAGGCTGAAACGGTGCTGTTGAAGCTCGATGAAGTGCTACAACGTATGCTTGAGCTGGAAACATACAACGAATTAATCGAATTAGTGCGGGATTTAATTGGCGAGCAGGACGATTTGCTGGAAAAGACGAAAGAAGAGCGAAAGCAACAAGTACTGGATCTGCTAAAATAAACAGGTGGTCAATGTTGCATGTGAAACATAGTTGACATTGCGAAAACCACTTATTTTGAGGATAAATCCCGTACAAGTTCTATGCGAGATGCCTACTAAAAGGACTTCAGTTATGCTGCGACGCGTCTTAACTTTCGCCGTTCTGATTTTCGCAATTTCGGTGTCCCCACAACGTACCTTATTTTCTCAGCAACAGGCAGAAGTCACTGACGACGATTCCGAAAACGTCGCTTCGGAAACCGAAACACCTGGTGATACTGACGAGGCGGTTGACGAAGTAAATCTCGCAGAGAAACAGGATGAAATCGCTCAGAAATACAAACGACTTGAAGAGCTGTTATTCCGAATGGCCGAATTTGAGGCTCAAAATAACCCACGCCGTGCGGCTGTCTTAAGAGAAGCCTTCAAGCAATCCAAAGATCGGCTGACTGTAGCTCAAATGCAAGCAGTTGTACGTGCTTTGCAGCGAGATCTGCTTAAGCAAGCTGTTGACGGGCAACAGCAAACCAAAAACAATCTGGAATCGCTACTCGCGTTACTGCTAACGGAAGATCGCGAAACAAATGTTGCTGGTGAAAAGGAACGTATTCGCCAATACATCCGAGATATAGAAAAAGCATTAAGAACACAACGTACGCTTCAAGGGCAAAACGAAGGTGGTGGCGACACAGACCGCATTTCGAAACAACAAGGTGATCTGGCGGAAAAGACCGGCGATCTAGCTGACCGCATAAAAGCGAATGAAGAAGGCGGAGCCGAGGCTTCAAACAACCCCACTGAGGGTGAGCCAAACGGTAGCGAGAACAGCGAAGGTTCCGAAGGCGAATCAGGTAATAAAGGCGAAGGTTGTGATCAGCAGCCCGAGGACAAAGAGCCTGGAGACAAAGAGCCTGGAGACAAAGAGCCTGGAGACAAAGAGCCAAGTGATGATTCGGACAACAAACCCGAGGAAGGTGGTGAGGGCTCTGAAGGCGAACCATCTGAAGGCAAGCCAATGGAAGGAAGCCAATCCCCTATGGAAGGCCAGCAGGGACAGTCCGGTCAAGCCGGAGATTCCAGTCAACAGGATCAGCAACAACCCCAGAGTCCTGAAAGCCAGGCGCGACAGCGACTGGAAGAGGCACAGCAACAAATGAAGAAGGCTCAGCGTGATTTGGAAGAAGCACGCAGAGAAGAGTCGATTGAAGCCCAGGAAGAAGCGAAAAAGAAGCTGATCGAAGCCAAGGCACAACTGGAAGAGATACTACGTCAACTTCGTGAAGAAGAACTGGAGCGAATGTTGGCACTTCTTGAAGGCCGTTTCCGTCGCATGCTCGAAATGGAAATCAAGGTGTACGAAGGCACGCTTGGACTGGCCAAGATTCCTGAAGAGAACCGTGGGCGCGAGGTGGAAGTAGAAGCGAATCGTTTGAGTTTTAGCCAGAAGAAGATCGGTCTTGAGGCTGACAAGGTATTAACACTTCTGCTTGAAGAAGGTTCTTCGATTGCATTCCCGGAAACCGTTCGTCAAATGCGGGAAGATATGGAATTGGTTGCTAACCGACTCGGTCAGGCTAAGATCGACCGATTAACGCAGGGTATCGAAGAGGACATCATTCAGACTCTCGAAGAAATGATCGAGGCACTTCAACAGGCTCAACAGGATCTCGAAGAGCAACAACAACAGCAACAGCAGCAACAACAACAGCAAATGCAGAATCAGGAACAACCGCTGGTTGATATGCTCCAGGAGTTGCGAATGATACGGTCACTGCAATTACGAATCAACAAGCGAACTGAGCGGTTTTCAAGACTACTCGACGACGCGGAAGATAACGTTGGTCAAGCTGAAGATGTAGATTTGATCGATGCTCTGCAGAAACTGGCAGACCGCCAGGATCAGTTACATAGAATCACGCGAGAAATCGTGAACGGAAAAAACAAATAGGAATCAACGAGCGACATGGACATGAAGAGAGTCTTTAGCCTACGCGTCTTTCTGGCTCTAGTGCTTACCGCGACGACAGTTTCGGTGAATGCACAGGACGAGCTTTCCAAGCGTGCAAGCTGGGAATACCCAACCGTGGAAACTGTCAAATCTGCTCTGCACGACGTGCTCAGCAAATTAGGTGCGAACGACGCACAAATACAGGTAGCTACTGTTAATTGGACAGCCGAAACACTGCCTACGGAAATGCTTGACCTGTTTGTGAATGGAATAGCCAGTGTCAACAGCGATGTTGCGGAACTGGTCAAGTTGTGCCAGTCAGCCCCCGAATCGGTAATTACCTCAATCCCTGTTATCCTGACGAACACAGACGCCCCAGAAATGATGCGACACAATCTGCGGCTCTATTACGCACGCTGGCTAGGACAATACCGGTTCTACGATGAGAGCCTCGAAATCATTGAATCTTTGTCTACAGAACAGGTGGTTGACCCGGCGACATTACTCTTTTTCCAGGCCGCCGGTTATCAACAGGTTTTAAAGAAAGACGAATGTCTGGCCGCCGTAAAACGATTACTTGAACAACAGGAAGTTATTCCGCAACGCTACAGTCGTGTAGCTGAGCTGATACAAGCTGATCTTGCACCATTGAAAGCAGATTCGCTTGATGAGGTTGCCCGGTTAATGGATGACATTACACGGCGTCTTGAATTTGGGCGAGCTGGAAAACGTGTTCGAAAAGAAGAAGATGATGTGATTGCAAAGCTCGACAAAATGATTGAAGAGTTAGAAAAACAGCAGCAACAACAAAGCGGTGGCGGTGGACAAGGAAGTCTCAACCCAAGCAGTCCCGCACAGGACAGCATGCCACTTGGCGGCTCCGGTCCGGGAAATGTTGATCAACGTGGCATTGGAAACGGATCCGGTTGGGGCGACCTACCACCCAAGGAACGACAAAAAGCTTTGCAGCAAATCAGTAAGGAGCTGCCGGCGCACTTTCGTGATGTAATCGAAGAGTATTTCCGCAAGCTGGCTCGTGACGGAAACGACGACTAAGGCCATTTTACTAGAAGCGACTACATCGAACTCTTTAAACTCGAAATCCAATCTCGTTAACGCACGACGCATTTAAGCCAAGGGGGGCAACAGCATGTGGAAAGCACTGGTACTTTTTGCATTTCTTGTGCAGTCTCCTACGGTTTCTGTACAAACAATCGATGGAAATGCTCAGCGTGGCACCATTGAAAAAATCGACGGTAATAGCTTCAGCCTGAGCGTCGATGGAAACTCCGTCGACCTGGCACTAGACCAACTTCAATCTGTCACCGTAACAGGAAAGAGCATTGTCCCGCTAAAAGGTGCGATCGATCGCATCCATTTGATTGACGGCAGCATAATCCTAAGCTCGCCAACGTCGTTACAAAACGGAATACTGTCTGGACAACGAGGCGATATTCCATTCAAGATTGCAGCAGCAGATATATCACATATTCTATTTCTACAAATCACACCTGAATTGCAACCGTTTCTTGATGACATTTTGAAGCTGGAGGCGAGCTCGGACATGCTCATGGTCCGCAAACCGAGCGGTGCGTTGGATCCGCTTGAAGGTGTCATCAAAGAATTTGATGACACCCAGGTTGCCTTCGACTTTGATGGCACTGATTTAGACGTTGCCCGAACCAAACTTGGCGGCGTTCGCTTGGCTCGTGCACGCACGTCAGAATTAGCAAAGCGACTGTGCACTGTTAAAGACATACATGGAAATGAATTCAGTTGTCAGGCAATCTCAACGGATGATACATCGCTAAAGATGGTCCTCGCCGTTGGGGCGGAACTAGAGATTCCACTGTCAGACGTTGCGCGACTTGAATTTAAATCAAGTAATCTTGCTTACCTCAGCGACCTTACACCTGAGAATATTAAGTGGACACCGTACCTTAGTATCGGTGAGGTCAGCCCGCAATTGGAACAGCTTTACCTGCCGCGGTTTAACGAGTCATACGGTAAACAGCCGCTAATTCTCGGGAATGATCAATTCACCAAAGGTATAGCACTGCACAGCCGTACTGAGATTTCATTCCGGCTGTCAGAAAACTACAAAGTATTTCAGGCTGTCGCCGGCATCGATCCAAGATCCCGAGACCACGGTCATGTTGAGCTCGTGATCATTGGAGATAACAAGCAACTTTACCGTAAAGAAATCGCTGGTCAGCAATCTGACGAATTAACCCAGATCGAATTCTCGATCGATGGGATTCGTCGACTCAGAATCATTGTGGACTATGGTGAGAACCTGGACATCGGAGACCAGTTAATCCTGGGCAATGCACGCATAATTAAGTGATTATCAATTCAACCAAACATCGCATCGCAAGCCGTTTTAGCGTCACATTTGCATTGTGCATATTGCTATCCGTATGCCTTGAGCGATCTACAGATGCTCAAGAGGTAAGCACCGCCGTTTTACAGGCACAGAAAGAACGCATCGCGGCGATCAAGAAGGCTAAGGCGAGTGCTATCAGTATTTTTGCTCGGCAGGGACGTGGCGGGGGTAGTGGTGTTGTAATTACCCCCGA
>JAKUOW010000290.1 GCA_022451045.1 Pirellulales bacterium
AGACATACACCAGTCCATTGGCGAGGATAGGGGATGTGGAGAAAGTACCACCCAGGCGATGTTTCCATTGCTCCTTTCCAGTATCTTTATGCCAACAGTAGACGATACCGGGATCGGCGACGGCGTATAAGTAGTCCCCAATTAGGATCATTGATGGGACATAGATTCGAACAGGCACTCGCCAAACAACCTTACCGGAACCGTCGGCCAGAACGGCTGTCGTTTCATGCTTAGGGTAACCGCCGCTTGAGAATACGAGTTTTCCATCGGTAAGAAGGGTGCCGACACATTCGGTCGTGGCCGCGCCTTTTGCTTCCCATACAACCTTACCGGAGGCTGCATCATACGCAGCGACCATGTCGCAACCTGCCATTAACAACACATCTTTTCCATTGATCTGTTGCACGACTGGTGATACGTAACTTGGAGCAGATGGTCGTTTGGTCCGCCAGACTTCATCCCCACTCGTGCGGTCGTAGGCGACCAGATATCCCTCACCTTCGCCCTTGCTATCAGCGGCAACTATGACGAGAGACTTATACAGATGTGGAGAAGCAGAGTAGCCTTGATGGGCGGTAAACGGTGCAACACGGTGTTAGCGCAGTACGTTTCCCTTGAGGTCTAAAACCCAGAGCCAAACTGCTTTTTCATAATCAAATGCACAGAAAAGGCGTTCACCATCGCAAGCGATTGAAGGAGATGCGTAAGAATTTTTGGGATGATTGTGATCAAGCTTTCCCTGATAAACCTCCGTTGACCAGAGTTGTTTTCCGTTAGCGCGATCAATCGCAATAACATGCCGTGTTCCTTTTTCTTCCACTGTGGTGGAAAGATAGATGCGGTCACCAACAATTGTCGGCGTCGAATGGCCTCTTCCAGCAATGGGCGTCTTCCATTTGATATTTGAGTCGCTATCCCACTTTGTCGGTGGCTTTGCCGTTGCAGGTGCATGCCCATTTAGATTCGGACCTCGCCACCATGCCCAGTCGTTTGCATTAATGCCTGGAAATAGCTCAGCTGCGTTTAGTGAGTTGCCATACGCTGTGGTAAGGATGCATAAGGCGAAGAGGATTGTCGCAAGTCTAAATAGATGTGTCATAGGAATTGGTGGCTGCGGAATTGGCTGTTATATAGGCTAAGGTAACAATAGAGTTGTCGGTTATATGATAGCAAGTTGAGATAAATGAGAGAAAGCTGCGTTACGGGGCTATTTACATGAATATCAATTACATTCTGAAATTACTGTGTTTGGTCATCATTGCGGGTTGTAGTGATGCGTCTGCTCCCAATGTTCCGAGCGGGTCGAACATCAAGGCAGCTGAGTCAGATGCCGAAACGGAGGTATTGAAAACGTTTACGAAACAGCTGGTGGAGGCGGTGGTCGATGGCGATGGGAAATGGGAGGAACTGATTGGATCGGCAGAGCAGTTTAAGGCAGCGTATACAATGGATGCGACTGATGAGGAGCCGGTCGATCAGGATGAAATAAAGGCACTTCATGCGATGGTGGTAGAGTTTATCCCCAAGGATTGCGCACAGGTCTTTAAACAACAGCAGGATCTTTGGCAGATTGATTGGTCAAAGTACGAAGTCAGTAGCGCGGAACTGATCGATGAGACGGTGTTAGCAATGGTCTCAGTGAATAAACGTACGGTTGGTCTGGCGTTTGACGGAGTGGTCAAGCTGGATGAAGAATACATCTTTATCGGTACCTTTCAAGGCATATTTGAAAATGGATTCAACCGTCCCGTTTTAAACCGAAAGAACGTTTCTGGTGTCCTTAAGTTTGACGGAGAACCACTTAATAACGCCCATGTGGTGTTTCAACCCGATTTAGGGACGCGGCTACCATTTGCATTCGGCAAAACGGACGAGGATGGGATTTTTAAGCTGCAGACCAGTGCATCACATTACTCCGATGGCGAGGTGCTTCTAGAAGACGTTGTGCCAGGTAAGTACTTGGTACGTATAAATCAATTTGTTGGTGAGACTCACCCGGACGAGTTACCAATTGACCTGCTCGAACCAGGAGAATTACCAAAAATAGATCCGTCCGCGCGTGCACAGACCAGCCAAGTTGGCGGAGTTACCAATAACCTGCCCGAAGTATTTGATAATCCAGCGGGTGGAAAAAGCTGGAATAATAAGATTACAGTGCAGTCAGATCTAGATCTCGTTATAGAGATATATAGTGACGGGGCAGGCAGTGTCGTTGAGCAACAGTAGAGTCCACATCGACGTCTTGCCGCCCAGTCGAAATCCACGAACAATTTGTTGCACTAAAACCAAAAGTAATAGGCATCTTGAGAAAGTTTAGGGAAAGATGTACTTGAGGCAAACAAAAATGCTTCTACTACTAGCGATTGCAACTATATGTGTCGGCGCGATGGGTTGTGCAGACGCAAACAGTGAAGTCGTGGCGCTGCAGGAGGAAGTTTCCAAACTGCAGGCTCAATTGAATGAGAAGCAATCCAACGGACCGATTGTTGTTGAAAGTCAGGCTGTCTTGAAAATCCGAGCGGTATATTTGGCAATGCGTGATCGGGGCAGTGGCATCTTTCGTTTGGTGGATGACAGTTCAGTGAGCCACATCACTTACGGCGGGTTTGAATTACGTGTATTCCCCGGCAATACAGATGAAGAGTTTCGCGCCCGCATTTTCTTTACGTCCTATCTTTTCGATAAACAACGCGCATTCTGGCGTCCTAACCCGGAGATAATCGGTGTGGAGCTGAAGTGGGAAGTCGCTTCGGATGAATGGCAATATGTCGATATGCTTACGCGTAGCGGTGAATTGTGGCAGCGAGTATACGGGAACCAACACCCACTCAAGTTTCCGGTGCGCGCTAAAGAAGATGTCTTAAATGTTGCAGTGGACGACAGTGAGTCCAGCATGTTTCCGCTGATGGATCACGTCGGTGTAGAGGTTCATCGTGCCCAGCAGATTACAGGCGTGAGCCCAATAGCGCTTTCGAGCGACCAGGGGATTCAGAGCGGCGCAGGTATTAAGAAGTCTGAAACACCATTATTGATTGAGCAGGACTATGTGCCCCAGAACGAATGGGATCGGTTCGTAAAGGCGGTGGCTGACACAGGCCGCACGGATCTTAAGGTGATCCATCAGGAGCCTGTTATCGGCATGGCTGTAGAGTCAGCAGATACCGGCGTTGTATTCTTTTATGATAAGGCGAGAGCAGTCGTATTGCGGGCAGAGTTTGAGCGCGGCGTGCGAGAACGTTTTCCAATGGACTGGGTGTTACAACGTGTGTGGGAGAGCGAGTCGAGATTTGACGATTATCAGAGCATAGACATGGCGCGTGTAACCTATCGATATCCTGTATCTGACTATCCATTTAGTCGGAATAAGATAAATTCCATCGGGATATCAGCCAACATCTCGCTTACAAAAGGACAATAGTATCGCTGTCCAAAAAGTGCTAATCAAATACAATCAAGCGTGCTGACCCAAGCGGAAAGCAATGTGATTTATTTGACTCGGGAGCGGCTTCAATGGCTTATTACTTGGGTGTCGATATTGGCACCTCCGGCACAAAAACGATCCTTGTAAATATTGACGGCGGCATTTTGGCCGAGGCGAATGCAAGCTATCCGTTAATGCACCCCAGGCCGATGTGGAGTGAACAAGATCCGGAACATTGGTGGAAGGCAACTGTGAAAACGGTTCGTAGCGTTGTCCGCAAAAGTGGTGTTAAAAAGGAAGAAATCCGTGCGATAGGCTTATCCGGCCAGATGCATGGGTCTGTGTTTCTGGATAAGGACGACAAGGTAATACGACCAGCGCTGTTGTGGAACGACCAACGTACCGCAGAAGAGTGCGATGAAATCGAGAGCAGAGCTGGTGGGCGAAAGGCCTTGATACGCATGGTGGCAAATCCGGCGATGACTGGATTTACTGCGCCGAAAATCCTGTGGCTGCGTAATAATGAACCGCGCAATTTTGACAGGCTGCG
>JAKUOW010000291.1 GCA_022451045.1 Pirellulales bacterium
CTCATTAACCGAATTTTTTCATTTTGGCTTGACGAAGCTTCAATCTCAGTGATCAATTGGTGGGCATCAAGCGGTCGTATTTGATACCAGACTCCATAAGCCAGTCCGGAAATCATAATGAGCAGCAGTATGATAGCTAGTACAGCACCCGCTTTACCATCATCAACAGATTCAGATTCTAAACTGGCATCTGCGTCCACTTCCGTATAATGAGTTCGTCTTTCACTTTCGCCTGTCCGTGACGTTGCTGGACGTGCGGATGTGATGATGGTTTCGTTGATCTGTTCAGGTGGACTATCATAGTCTCCGGCAACTGTTTGATCGTCGAGTGACTTGGAGTGATCTGGTGATGCTTCGGGAATAACTTCAGTCGTAGGATCTGATATAAGCAGTTCGATTCCTGGCGTTTGTCGCGGCATAAGCTGCTCAAATCCATCAAGAATTGCTTGCATCTGATGCATCATCGCCATTGCGGTGGGGATACGTTTTTCAGGGTCTTTGACTAGGCCGGAATGAATGAGGCGGTCAACATCGACAGGCAGGTCGTCAACTCTTTTGCCAATGCGTACGGGTTCTTCGAAACGAACCATGTGCATGATCGCAGGCACATTTGGTGCAGAGAAAGGCGGTTTTCCACACAACGCGGCATACATCGACGAAGACAGGCTAAACAGATCGGACTTCGCTGATGGCCGTGCACCTTCTGCTTGTTCCGGAGCCATATAGTCTGCGGTTCCGACAATGGCATGATCTGCAGTGAGGTTGTTTGAACCGTAGAGTTTTGCAATTCCGAAATCGAGCAACTTTGCATCACCCGCTGTTGTCAGCAGTAAATTGGCCGGTTTAATATCGCGGTGGGTGATTCCACGGTCGTGTGCGTGTTTTAGTGCCTTACAGATACTTATAGAAAATCGCATGACATCTTGCCAATGTAGTGCACCATCATGTTTGATGATGTCATGCAGAGAGCGACCCTCTATGAACTCCATTACATAAAAGAGCTCGCCCTCTTGTTCACCAAAGCCGTGAATCTGGACGATATTTGGATGGTTTAGATGTTTAAGTGCATCGATTTCGGCTTCAAATCGGACTCGAAAAGCCTCGTCGGTGCTAAAGCCACCGGGAAGTACCTTGATCGCGACCTTCTCCGCTGATTCTTCATGGTGTGCGGAATAGACGATCCCCATACCTCCACGACCGATTTGCGCGTCTATGAGATAAGGTCCAAGTCGATTGTTCATTTTCCCTGACCGTTACCAATTGGGGAGTGCGATGACACTGGTAGACACTGGTAAACTATAGCACATTGCAGATACCGTTAATGACTGGTGGCGAGTGTCTCCTATGTAGTTACATCGGAGCGATACGTTCAGAGCCGACATCTGTCGTTAGCATGACGTGGGCATCGAAACTGGCATAGAGTAGTTCATGTCTTAGCTGTTGATGATCTGGGCTGTTCCACAGGTTGTTATGTTCCCACGGATCTGCTTCGAGATCGTAAAGTTCTCCCAACTGGTGTCCGTGGTAGACGCTAAGCTTGTACCGTGGATTTCGGTACATGGTTGCAAACGTACCTGTGCCACCGGTGAAATGTGGATCAAGAGCATCAAAATACTCACAGCGTACAAAGTCGCGAAGGTGATCATCGCTTGCTTCATTTGTTAGCAGCGGTAACAGGCTTAAACCCTGGCTATATTCTGGTTGTTCAATTCCAGCCAGATCCAGAATAGTCTGCGTCTTATCCAGCAGTTCAACCAAGGCATGCCGCTGCACGTTTTGGAGAAATCGACCAGGCCATGAAAAGATCAGCGGTACACGTACGAGACCTTCATAGAACCGGCACCCTTTTTGCATCAGACCATGATCCCCCATGGCTTCTCCGTGATCGCTGGTAAAGATGATCACGGTATTCTCGAGTTGTCCGGTTGCTTCAAGGCACTGCATGATGCGATTGAATTGGTCATCAATCTGCTTGATCATGGCATAATAATTTGCCTGCATTTGAAAGGCATCATGGCCTTCCGGGGGCAGCGGATCACCTTGAAAGTCGACGGATGCGAGGCTGCGTTGTAAGTCTAAATCAGAGTCTTGAAAGTGTGGTCCGGGCATTTCGGACTTTTTAAACTGAACGGCATAAAATTTTGGCGGAATAAAAGGAGGATGTGGATCATAGATGTTCACTGAAAGCAGCCAAGGAGCATCATGCGGTTGATCAATGAACTCAAGTGCACATTCGGTAGCCCACGTGGTTTGATGAAACTCCGGTGAAACGCGTTCCTTGCTTAACCGCATTGCGTCGAGGTCGCCTCCGCGGCTGCGTACCCAGTCACCGTAGTCATGTCCTTCTTCCCAGTCATCTCGAGGTGCGTGGCTGAACATCCAATAGGAGTAGCCATCATCGAGCCTTGGCTCTGTACGATGTCCGGAACTGGTCAGGTGGAATTTCCCGATCAATCCGCATGTATATCCACTATCAGAAATCAGCTTTGTGACTAGCGGCGGGAATTCAGGAAAAGTGTCGTTGCCGTTTCGTGTGTTGTGCAATTTGGAAGGATATAGACCGGTCAAGAAGCTAGACCGCGACGGTGTGCAAATGGGGCTTTGGCAGTATGCGTGCGTAAAAGCGACTCCATTTTCGACGAGTTTATCAATCGTGGGTGTGACAACGTGTGGATTTCCGAGTGCACCGATGGTGTCGAAGCGTTGTTGATCGGTGCAATACCACAGGATATTTGGACGCGTCTTTGTCATGTGAGCTTATCGATCCCAGCTAAACGGATGGGGTTTAGGCATTCATTATGAACGGCATCCAGGCATGACGCTTAGTCAATTTGATTTCCCAGAGCGTTCTTAACGATGTTTTGGTCGAAATAGTTAATAGACATGCCGGCATCAACGACAATCGTCTGTGCAGTGATTCCACTACTTCGTGGGCTGAGCAGAAACAGCGCGACGTTAGCAGCTTCCTGAGTTTCTAGGGCACGTCCACGCGGGATTACTTGTTCGGCGAACAGGTAGGAATCTACATAGCCGGGTATTCCGGCTGATGCGGATGTCTTCAGCAGTGACGGTCCGACAGCATTAAAACGAATACTCGAGAAGTTGCTAAACGACTTGCTCAGGAACGCGAGTGATGAATCGAGTGCAGCTTTTACAGGTGCCATGAAACCATAGTTTTCGCTGGCCATCGTTGTCGTGGAGATCGAAATGGTCACAACACTTGCATCTTTACTCATCAACTCACGCATGGCGTTGCTGATGGCGATGAGTGAATAGCATGATACGTCAACTGCGCGAAGGAATTGATCCTTGCCTGTTTCGTGGAATGGTTTTGGACCATCACCATAATCAGCAAAGGCAATACTGTGAATGAGCCCGTCGACGATTATTTCTGATGCTGATAGCGACTTGGTCAGTGCTGAAATCTGGTCAGGATGCTCAACGTCGCATACATGAATCACGCGGTCCGACAGTAGTTTGGCACTGAGTTCATCCTTTCGTTGTTCGCTACGCACGACATAGATAACATTTGCACCAGATTCTTCTAGCGACTTTCCAACGTGGTAGGCAATACTCTTTCGGTTTGCCACTCCAAATACGACGATGGTCTTGTTATTCAGTTGTAGAAAATCACTCATAGCCGTTGGATTAGGTAGGTGGTGCTACTGTGCAGGCGAATGTGAACCGAACTGCCATTTTACCCTCGAGAGTAACGCGCGCCGTCATGAAAAATGCACTACTAACCTGATCATCAAGGGTTACATGGATCTCGATGCGATCACCGGGTGAGATTATCTTCTTGAAACGTACATCGTTAATTCGGGTCGCTACTGGCACACCGGGAGCGGCGTCTTTGGCTAGTTTTGCGGATAACAGCGCGGCGCCTGCCTGCATGGCTGCTTCACAAAGAATCACTCCGGGAACGATTGGATGGTCTGGGTAGTGTCCCTGAA
>JAKUOW010000292.1 GCA_022451045.1 Pirellulales bacterium
CACTGATGCGATGCCAGAACTCAGCTTCCGGGTACTTAAGTGGAGAGTCACCAGCCGGGAACGGAATCAAAGCTTCTTCAACTTCATACATCACATCTGCGAAGTTCTTATGTCGAAGGTCACGGAACTTTTCCAGCCCACGGATGTGTCGCTGGAATCGAGCATGCCAGCTTGCTGAAACTGGTGTACCGTCAAACGGAAGAAGTACTTTTACAGGCATTGCAATTTCATCATCTGCCGTCACGTACTTCATGCCTTCGTCAACACGCTTGCGATCATCTTCCAGACGAGCTTCTTCCATAAGCACGTTAAACTTTTCGAACAGTCCTTTGATCTTCTCCTGTCGTTGATCGAATTCGTCTGCGAGGTTCTTTAATCGCAGGGCATTTGCTTCGATTTCTTCCTGCTCACGTCGCTGATATTCAACGTCTGTCTGACGAGCGTATGCTTCACGAATCGTATCTTCAATCTTCTGACGCAGTTCCTGACGAGCATCGGTTGAAACGTCGGAAGTATCAACATGGGCCATAAGCTGCTTAAGTCGTTGTACGACGCCTTCAGGGTCGACACCGATCTGACTACGTGCTTGCTCCAGTCCAATTTTGACTTCCTGACGCAGCTTTCCTTCAACTACGCTACGTTCCTTTTGAATTCGATCCAGGAAGCCATCTGAGTCTTCCAGATCATCTGCTGACTGCCCCTGAATAAGCGGAGCATCATCCGTCGGATTTTGAAGCGCCACTGTTTGATTCTGGATTTGCGATGCAGCCACCGCGGTAGAAACGTCTGGTCGATTTCCAGCTGCCGAGAGAATCGCTTCTGCTTCCGGATTACCCGGATCCTGCTCGAGCACTTTTCCAGCTACTTTCTTCGCACCATTTACATCGCCCTGTTGCAAGGCTACCGTTCCAGCCTTGATGAGCTGATTTGCTTCCTGCTGGATCGCCAAACGTGTTTCTTCAAGACCGGCAATTCCCACTGTCGGCAGCACCGCACCGCCATTGGTTTCAGAGATACTGACTAAGTGTGGAAGGAAGCTGTAATCCTGGTTGGAATCAGCAGGCTTAACGTCCCACTGCATGTCTACCACTTCACCCTGAACCTCAGCCGAAAGCGAGATTTGCTGAGCATCACGGGCATTCATTGTACCGATAACAACCGTTTCGCGATCTGGTCGAAGTGGCGGAACTTGTTGTTTGAAAACACTTGTCATGCCTTCAGGTAATTTTGCGTCAACCGTCCACAAAACAGGCATGGATATCCCATCAGCCAATTCCGCACCGGAGACGCGCGAAGTAGCCTGATCATCGCGATCCACGCGGATGATTCCTCCCGTTTTGTTTGCTAATACGCCAAGCAGCTGAACATCTCGCTGCGGCCCAATTGCAAATGATGAAATTGAAATACGCTCTTCTACCAACGTATCCAAGATGGCGTTGAACTCTTCCATTTGCAGTATGTTTGCACGGCTTATTCCATCACCGATATATACAACATGTCGAGCTTTTCGATCGCTTGCCTGCATGTCCGCGACGACACTTTGCAAGGAAGTAGCCATATCCGTTGAACCAAGTGGTGCACGCTCATTGAGCTTTGCTACCGCAACCTTCATTGCGTCCGAGTCCGCTGCAACAAACCCTTCGCTCATCGAAACGGCGTCGAGATCCACTGCAACCAGCTTGACGCGATGACGTGTATCCATGTTGGAAAGAAATGCGTCAAGACAGCCAAGAGCATCCTTTCTGTAAATGCCTGTCTGGCTGGCAGATGTGTCAAACATCACGATCACATCTGAATCGGCCGGGGCTGGAATCGCTCCGTTTGGCCGGATTGCCAATGCATAAAAGGTCTCTCCGGTTGCCTTATCGTAGGTGAAAATCTGAGCTGCTGCATTCTCGTTTGCCTGAACACTAATTGTGCTCATCAATGCAATCATGCATGCCAGAGTTGAATGAAGTACCTTCGCAAATATGCTGCGATTGGACATGGCCTCAAAACTCCAAAGCGACAATGGTTGATTGGCGGTGCTGTTTGACAACACCTGATTCAATGCCTGCTATACGTCGCGGGGCAGGATCGAATTACTCTCTGTACCAGTGTGTTATTCTATTCCTTGGTACCGTTCAAAACTAACCGTTCTCGATAATTTAGCGAGTTACGGTAGGCTTTTACGGTTACCTCGTAGTTCACTCAAAGAAATGTCCCAAAAGCTCCATCGGAGCGTACCGTAGGCATACCTCAGAGTACTCTACCTTTTCTATCGTCGAATCTTGTGGAATTTGCTATTAATCACAGTCATTGATTATCTCCACATAATCCAAATTAGGGGTCCGGTTATGACGAATACAACGATTTCACGACCATTTTAGTGGTCCGTATGGGTTGACGCGAGTTTGCCACCGCAGTGCCAAGCTAATTATGTGTAAACTGGACACTTCATTATTATTCGACCAGCTTATGGCACAAATCATCTGTCAGAGATCATCAACCGTCGGGAGACCAAGCGGAATTCCTGCTGGATTCCACAGCTATCACATCGCCCCGCTGCCCTGGTGTTCATATCTGTTTGCCCACTATTTGATCTAAAAACAGAGAACAAATAATCAAATCATGACTTGATGGCCATGCCTCAAATTAAAACATTACTAACTTAATAATGTTACTTGATTTAAGTTTAAGTGCTGGTAAATATAAACCTTCGTAACTGAATTGACATTCACTCCAAATCAAGCCGCAAGCATTACCAAGCACAACATGGCTATTCTTAGTATTCTTGTCGTTGTCTCCATATTTGTGCTACTGCAGCTGCGCAGAAACCTAGCGACCGATCAGCTTTTTCTCGCTGGATTGCTCGTGTTGACGATCGCAAACGTTAATACACCAGCTGAAGCCTTTGAAGGGCTGTCCAATCCTGCTGTCCTCACGATTGCTGGACTACTGGTTGTGACAGCAGGTTTACGATCTGCTGGCGTGCTGGACTGGCTCGGCAATAAACTCCTGGGCTCTGCCCGCACACAAAAACAAGCACTTATACGACTTACGCTGGTCATTACAGTCGCTAGTGCCTTTCTGCTCAACACTGCTGTCGTGGCCATGATGATGCCAGTGGCAATCGACTGGTGCCGTCGTCGAAACATCTCTCCTTCCCGGCTATTAATTCCGATCAGTTACCTCGCCATGCTTGGTGGTGTATGCACGTTGATCGGTACCAGCACAACACTAGTAGTCAACGGTGAGTTAACGCGGATACATCAACAACAACTTGATGCTACAGCAATAGCCCCAGAGGCCACGTCACCTGAAACCAACGACAGCATCGCTCAGGTGGAACCCATGTCTCTTTTTGAATTAGGTCAGATTGGATCAATCTGCGCGATCATCGGGGTTGTGTACATGATTTTCATTGCGCCCCGACTACTACCGGACCGACACGAACCCGGTGAATCTCTTGGTAAACAGCGACGGGAATACATGGTTGAAATGAAGGTGGAGCAATCGTGTCCTTACATTGGCCAAACGGTACAACAAGCCGGATTAAGAAACTTGCCCGGGCTATTCCTTGTCGAAATCAACCGCGCCGGGCACGTCATCACACCCGTGGCACCAAGCGACGTGATTGAACAACATGATCGACTTGTATTCTCCGGAGTCGTATCTACCATTATCGATCTGGAAAAAGTCACAGGGCTCGTACCATCGGCAGATGTCAGTTTCAAACACCACCCGGAGCGTCGTCTGTCAGAAGTTGTCCTTTCACGAACCTGCCCGTTAATCGGCACAACGGTGAAGGCTGCCAGCTTCCGACAGCGGTACAATGCCGCCGTGGTGGCTGTGCACAGGTCAGGTGAACGCCTTGCGGGCAAAATCGGTGACATCGAATTGGCACACGGTGACACGCTGCTTCTGCAAACTCGCAGCG
>JAKUOW010000293.1 GCA_022451045.1 Pirellulales bacterium
GCAATAAGTACATTGCCATTCGCCATATTCCATTGGCAGCTTGCAATGCCAGCAATCACCATTTCTCAATGGTGGTGGTACAGAACCTTGTTGCGGTGACGGCGTGACCGGCCGCTGCTGTGAATCCGAGTGGAATCCGCCAGCGGCGAATCCACTTGAAATGTTAGCTTGGTTTTGTAACGCGGACTGCTGTTGTGCTAATTCAGCCTCACGTGCTTCGTTTTCGAGTCTTCTGCGTTGCAACTCTTGTTGTCTTGCAAGTTCCTGCTGCCTCTTGGCCTCTTCCTTCTCTTTACGTCTCTCATCCTTTTCTTGCTGACGCTGAATCTCAGCTAACTCATTCTCTTTCTGCAGCTTCATAAATGCAATTTGGAATGAGAATTGGAGTAGAGATGCGTCAAACTCCCGCCACGTGTTCAACGTATAGAGTTTATGTAACACCACAGCATAACCGTCTATTTTCCCGAGTAATCTCTGCTGCACCAACACACTTCCTGTAAATGGGCCATGCTGTGAATTGGAAAGAGCTCCAAACTTTGTCAAATACCAATCACTGGACTGTGCTGCCGCGGGTGCAGCAGGTGCAAATGAGACGATCGAATACCATGGTTCGGTGCCGGTCGTGCTAAATTGAAAAGAATTGGCAATCCGGTTTGCCTCAAGTGCAGTCAGGAATTGCTCAACGGAGCCTGGACCGCTAATTTTACCGTTCGCATTTATCCAAATTTGGTCAGTCATCTAAACTAGCCAACATTTTTATCTTCTTTTTGGCGACAGCACTAAAATGGTTTCTACGATTTAACCATTGATTCTAAAAGAACCACCTTGTTTCTACATTATTTTGGTGATTGGCTCAAATTCTTGTTTAGCTGGAATTTTAACGTCTACATAGGCTTATAGCCTAGAAACCTTGAAGACTGTCATCTTCATACAATTGCTTATAGAGATATTGGGCTAATTCCCTTAGAAAATGAGACCTGACGTTGGCAACGGCGACTATCTATAATCGTGACATGCACAAACTACACCTTCAAATTGCGTTGGCTTTTGCAATCACCGTCGCATTTAGTGCGGTCGTGCAAGCCGATCCTTCGAGCTCATCTGAGAAGGTGTTATTTGAGCAGGATGTTTTGCCCATCCTAAAAGACCGCTGCTTTTCTTGTCATAGTCACGAAGCGGGTAAGGCCGGTGGCGGACTCGTTCTTGACTCGCGCGTCGGCTGGGAAAAAGGTGGTGGTTCAGGTCCGGCAGTAATCCCCGGCAAACCTAACGACAGTTTGCTGATTCAAGCCATCGAGTTCGACGGTCTGGAAATGCCACCAGGCAAACGACTTCCCGGACAAGAAATTGAGACTCTACGCAACTGGGTCATAAACGGTGCGCCTGACCCTAGAGCCGCTATGTCACCAAAGACTGATCCTAAGACACTTTGGGCTCTGCAGCCAATAAGGAAGTACGCACCACCGAGAATCAAAAATAAGAAATGGCCAAATGATGACTTAGACCAGTTTATTCTCTCCAGTCTTGAAAAAGTAAAACTCCAGCCTAATGATTCTGCAGATCGCTACACACTCCTGAGACGACTCACTTACGACATAACAGGACTACCACCGACTCCGGATGAAATAAAGGCTTTCTTACTCGATGATACTGAATCTGCATATCGAACGGTCGTTGATCGTTTGCTAGATAGCGATGCCTTTGGTGACCATTGGGCTCGGCATTGGTTCGACTTGTCGTGTTATGCAGATCTCGGGGATATCAACGGAAACATGCTCATTCGCGATGCATGGCGCTATCGCGATTACGTGATTGCCTCATTAAATGCAGACAAGCCGCTGGACCTATTTATCACCGAGCAACTTGCAGGTGATCTGCTTCCGTTTGATTCCGTTGAGCAACAACGTGAGCAGATCATTGCAACCGGATATCTGGCCATTGGTCCGTGGACTTTGCAGAACTATATCAAGAAACAACTTGATGCTGATGTAGTAGACCACCAAATTGACCGCATTGGTAAGACCTTTCTTGGCCAGACTATTTCCTGTGCAAGATGCCATGACCACAAATTCGATCCGATACCTACTCGTGATTACTACGCACTCGCCGGAATATTCCATAGCACAGCAACAACCAGTTATGACGGACCTGGTGTATGGAGCCAGGTCGTGCATCGCGAACTGCCTCAACCCGAATTGAAACCGGAAGCGATCAAACACATAGAACAGCAATTACGTACTCTGCGAGAGCAACATGAGCAGCTTCAATTGCAACTAAGCAATCTACTGCTTAGCTTGCCTGAAGCCACAGATGCAAACCGCCTAATGATGGCGGAAGCGGTCCAAGCTAACATTTCGAATATTGAATACACCATCACGTTCGATGCGGGACCAAGTGTTTGGGCAAACGCGTCACAAGCTACCGCTGCATCCGACGGAATACGAATTGACCTGATTAGGAGCGACAACACGATCTATAAATCGTTCTCGCATAAACCAGGAGTATGGACAGGTGATAAAGACGCTCAAGCTTTGAAACCGGTCTCGGTCTCATATGTGGGCGATGGAACAGGAGCACTGTCTGTTCGCATATCTGCAATCTCTCCCGGAAATGGAAGATTTGGCGGAGCGATTTATAATCTGACAATCCGACAAGGTGACACCGACCTCTTTACTGAGTCGTTTGACTTCAACACTGACACCCCCATCAAAGGGAAGCAAGCGCATACGGGACTCACCATATACGCAAAAGCAACTCTTCCGAGGTGGACGGGGACCGGAATAAATCATTCACATGCAGTAGAGCATGGTGCAGGCGATTTAGCTTTACAATTGTTCGGCGGATCCACCATAAATCTAGCCGCTGCTAAACCAATCACGGACACGGAAGTTGCAAACCACAAGCGTGCGAATGAGATTAGAAAAGAACTGGACAGTCTTAATCGAAAGATTTCCGAACTGTCCAGTAGTGAAACTCCGGATGTCGCCTTAGCAGTTCATGACATGATCGAACCGGCAAATAGCCGCATCTATATCCGGGGTGAATTCGATTCACTCGGCAAAGAAGTACCCAGGGGATTCTTGACAGCCTTTGATAGTACGCTGTCAAACGAAATAGCCGGTGATTCGAGTGGACGATTGCAACTTGCCCATTGGATCACAGCGCCAGACAACCCACTTACATCTCGTGTGTTGGCAAATCGAATTTGGCAGAAGCTATTCGGAGAGGGCATCGTCAGGACAGTTGATTACTTTGGTGTTCATGGTGAAGTGCCAAGTCACCCGAAACTGCTTGACTACCTTGCAAGACGACTAGCTGTTGATAACAGGTGGTCTCTGAAGGAAACCATCAGGCAATTGGTCTTATCCAGCACGTATAAAATATCTTCTTCGCACAATGCAGTTTCCTCCATCGTCGACCCAGACAATCGGCTTTGGTGGCGCATGCCACGACGACGACTCTCTGCTGAGTCCATTCGTGACTCCATGCTGGCTATCAGCGGAGAATTGAACCCTGCACGAGGAGGATCACCCCTTGGTTTAGAACTACCAGGAAACATCCGTGGTCTCGGCGGCAATGTGAATCCGCCGACCTGGGCGGGTCAGATTGCAGACTACATCATGAATCGACGTACTATATATATGCCTGTCAGACGTGCCTGGCCAACCGGAGATCTCGAAGTGCTCTCAGTCTTCGATTTTCCACATCCGAGCGAAATAACGGGGTTGAGACCACAAACAACTGTGGCAACACAAGCCTTATTCCTTTTGAATTCCCCATTTGTTAAACATCAGTCAGTGATGTTGGCAAAACGGGTCCG
>JAKUOW010000294.1 GCA_022451045.1 Pirellulales bacterium
ACTGCCAGCCATCAAGAAACAATTATTACCAAGCCGTGTGATTCCGTCTTCTTTCTCAGTACCCCGATTGATCGTGACGGACTCACGTAGCACATTGTTATCACCAATAATCACTTGAGTCGGACTATCCTGATAGCTAATGTCCTGCGGGGCGGCACCTAAGACCACGCCTGGGAATAGGTGATTAGATTGACCGATGGTTGTGTAGCCAGTGAGTGTGACGTGGCTATCCAGAATTGTTCCATCACCAATTTTTACGTTTGGCCCAATGGCACAAAAAGGGCCAATACGCACATCCTTGCCAATTACGGCGTTGTCATCGATTGATGCCATAGGTGAAATGTGTTGAACCATAGGGAATTCCTGATTGGATGCGATCCTGTTTCGTAAGCAGCCTGTGTCCTTACGCACAGCGTGCTAATTCGGTGTGCACTCCATGTTCTATAAGCAGGGACTTAACGAGTTCAGCATTTAAAAAATGACCACTTTTATGTGCAACGATGTTTCCTGCAATGTCACAACCCGCAAGAGCAAGATCACCAATTACATCGAGAGTCTTGTGGCGAACGCACTCATTTCCGAATCGTAATTGGTTATCAATGGGTCCATTTGGTCCGAAGACAATTAAGTCGCTCGTAGATACACGCAGGCCAAGCCCCTGGCTACGAAGGTAATTAGCTTCGCTTTCGAGAACAAATGTGCGTGCGGTGGCCAATTCCGAATCAAATGTATCGGGTGCAAGGGACATTTCGTAATCTTGTTGGCCGATTACACTCTCTGTGCCGTAATCAAGCGAGTAACGGATGTTGAGGCCACACTGTTCGGGGTTTGGGTGTGGATGTGCCTCGACCCAACATTCTTTGTCACCAACACGCACACTGTGTCTGATATGTAAGCAAGGTCGCTTTAGATGTTGCTGAACCACACCAACGGAGGCGATTGCTTCAACAAAGGCAATGGACGAGCCATCGCATCCGGGCATTTCCGCGGCGTTTGTCCAGATCTCGCAATTATCGATATTGTGTGCGTTTAACGCGGCAAGCACGTGCTCTACCATTTCGACTGAGACACCGTACCTAGCGATATTTGTCCGGCGTGGGACGTCGTCTCGGTTATAGGCGGTTGCGGGAATGCGATGAAAGTTATTTAAATCTTCTCGCACGAAAGTGACCCCGGCATTAGCTGGCGCGGGTCGAAACTCTATACGGACATCCTGCCCACTCCAGTAACCGAAACCCTGTACCGTGGCACATTCCGCCACAGTTTGCTGTTGTCGATGATAATAGAAATGTTCGTTCACGCTGTGTATCCCGACGCTTTATAGATGTCTTGGTGTGTCACAGGGCCCACATTGACCGCCTCAGCCTGCAATGCGCTGAGGCGGCCGTGGAAGAACCCACTTCTTGGCTGAACCTATTTCTGCGTGCCAGTAGTGCCATTGGCATTGCTGACATTAACCGGAGCAGCACCTTTGTTTACTAAGTCGATGATGTACTTCGTGATGTTGAGGCTTCGTTGGTAAACTACCTGACGATTCACGCCTTTGATCACGTCATCGCGGCTCTCCTGGTTGATCTCTTTGCTGTTGAAATTTAGCACGAGATTAATGCCGTTTTGTTCAGAGAATTTTGCGACTTGGGCCTGAACTTCCTTGTAGCATTCGTAGTATACGTCTGCTTCTTTTTTAAGGATGTTCTTTCGCTTAATCTGCATCTGTACGTTGACGTCTGATTGAATTTGAGCGATTTCCCGTTCTAGATTCTCATACGCCGGAGTGCCAGCCTTGTAATCGCGCAACTCTTCAATCATGGTCTGCACTTGCTTTCGCTTTTGTGTCAGCACCTTGTCGAACGCGTCAATTTCAGCCTGGATGCTCTTAAGCAATCCGTTGAATTTATTGTTGTTTTCCATTACCTGCGGAATGTCGACGACGACTACAACAGTACCGCTCTTTTGGGCCTGTGCATCGCTGGCTGGAATAGAACACGCTGCAAATAGCAGCGCAAAGATCAAAAGATGGGTTCTCACGATCAGCACTCCTTGCTTCTCTTGAAATTACGTTAGCACCCTGTGGTTCCATCCTTGGAATCCACTTCCTTATATACCGGGTTTACAGGCGCCGGCATTTGGGCAGCTTCCGTGAATTGCGGGGTATTGTGACGATTTGTCTATATCAGGTAAAGATCACTTTTTAGCTTTTACCAGAATTTCAGACAATTCGCCTACAACGCTAATGAATCGTCCGGGAGAGTGTGGCTATTAGGAAAAAAAGCAAAAATATACTAAAAACAATGGGTTATCGGGGCTCACCAAGTGTGATTTCCAGTTCTAACTTTTCTTTGCCCCTTTGAACGGTTACTTTCACCTTTTGTCCTGCCTTAAAGCGGCGTAGTGCTGAATCAAAATCCTCAATGCTGTCGATCGTAAATTCACCGAGCCCAGTGATGATGTCACCTTTTTGGATACCACCCTTGGCTGCTGGCCCGCCTGCGGTGACGCCTGAAAGCGGCAAACCTTCAACATCGTCTGCAAAATCCGGAATGCTTCCAAAATAGGGACGCGTTCCGCCCGTATTTTGAACGTTTTGCTTGGGTTCAGCCTTTTTGAAATCCGGGCGTTTTGCAAGTTTGTCTACCTGGTCAACAATCTTTACGACCATATTGGTGATTCGATCCATGTCGTCGAAATTAATGGTGTCGTAATCATCACTTGGTCGGTGGTACTTATCGTGTAGACCGGTGAATATATGCAGCACTGGGATATCTTGAAGATAGAATGTCTGATGGTCGCTTGGTCCGGTTCCCTCAGGCTTGCGTGTTATCTCAAATGGAAACTCTTCGCGCAGACCATCAAGCATTTGCGGCCAAAGCGTTGATGTACCAGTACCGGTGATGATCAACTTATTATCACTCATCCTGCCAACCATGTCGTAATTGATCATAGCTACTGTGTTCTCCAGCGCAAAAATAGGTTCTTTGGCATAGCGGGCGCTGCCGATAAGCCCTCGCTCTTCAGCGCTAAAAGCCATGAAAACGATACGGCGACGTGACGCTTCTTTACGGTTGGCTATTTGAAATGCTGTTTCGAGCATGGCCGCAGTGCCACTCGCGTTGTCATCGGCTCCGTTGTGAATATCGTTGGTCCACGGAGCTAAAGAACCCTGTCCGCCGTAACCCAAGTGATCATAGTGAGCACCGACAATGATTGTTTCGTCAGCGAGATCCCCTGTACCTTCGAGAACACCGATAACATTCTTCACGTTCGCCTGAGTCGTTTCGATTTCCGTGCTTCCTTTTGCAAATGCACCTGAGAGGAGTGCACTTTGTGTTTTCAAGTCAACATCGATTTCCAATTCAATGGTTTTTAAGTCTCTACCCAAGCACTCTGTGATAAGCGGATCTACGACACCACGTTGGCAAAAGAATACGGGAATGGTCTTGCTTCGCAGCGTTCCACCGGCTTCGTTGAAACCGATGATATGGTCACCATTGCCGTTGGCCGCTTCGCTGAACTCCTGAATTTGCTCGCTGATTTGAGCAAGCTTTTGTTGGTGTGTTCGTATTGCCTCGGCGTCAGGCTCTTCGAGTTCCGAGAACTCGTCGCTGAGCGCCTTGAGCTGCCCAACATACTGACAAAGGCCGTGACGGGCATTTCCTAGATATTCATCCGCGCGAGCATGGTCATTAACCATTATCACAGCGGCTGCCTCGTGTTGAATGGCGTTTTCAATTTTTGATACATAAGTTGCATGTCTACTGCTGCGCGTTCCATCAAATACACTGTCTGGGTTTTGCTGTTGTGGCTCACGTCGAATGA
>JAKUOW010000295.1 GCA_022451045.1 Pirellulales bacterium
CGTGCTCGGTGAGTGGGAATAAATCAGCCGTATCTGCTGCGGATTCATTCCAGTGTCTCCCGTTACAGCGTGACAAGAGACATAACATATACGGGTAATGGAAATTACCCAGCAAATGTTTGCAGTGCGCCGTCGACCCTCAGCACCTGACCGCTAATAAACTCCGCGGCCTCGGTCGCCAGAAATCCGACTAGCGTTGCTACCTCACGAGGACGACCATAACGTTCCAGAGTCCCTTCTTCAGTCAGTTTTTCATCGTCGATCTCATGTATTCTCAGGAATCTCTCGGTCACGGTTGGGCCAGGCGCCACGCAGTTTACCTGAATATTGTGGGGGCGTACCTGAGCAGCCAGACAACGCGTGTATGAATGAACGGCAGCCTTGGCCACGGAGTATGTTGAACCGTTCGTTCGGCCAAACAAACCGCCAATGCTTCCAATTGTTATAACCTTGCCCGACTTCCTCTCAATCATCTCGGGCACTACACTGCGGCAACAGTGAATCGTGCCCATCAGGTTTCGATCCAAGACGCTTTTCAAATCATCTAAATCAATATTCAAGCAGTCGTCATCATCCGGCTGACCACCACTGCCATAACTAGTTCCCTTACGTCCAATATCACCACCAGCGCAGGTCACCAAAATATCGATCTGCCCCCACTTATCACGGATGGACTGAGCGACGGCTTCAACTGCATCAGGATCTGTCACATCACACCATGTCGCCATGGCATCGCCGGCGTGTGCTTCAGATAATTCCGCTGCCAGATCATGCATGGTACTGCCTTCATCAAATGTGGTGGGACTGTCTTCACGTGTACCGTGCACGGCCACTTTAGCGCCTAGCCGACACAACTCGTCTGCCATAACACGCCCTAGTCCTCGCGATGAACCAGTAATCCAAGCCACTTTTCCTTCTAAACAACCAGCCAGATTCTCAAGCATTGCCGCACCTTCCCAAGATAAACTTATTCTCTCAATCGTTTTATGTACCGTCTGTAACAGCCTACAATGATACGACAATCCACTGGCTAACACGAATGAACCTCACAGCAGCATAACCGTGCATCAATGAAGAAGATTCTATTTGCAGAAATCCGTCAGGAGACGGCAACATTCAATCCTCACCCGACGGTTTATGGCATGTTTCGCCAATACCATGGTGACGAAATCATAACTCAGTACACCGACACGGATACTGAACTTTCGGCTTTTATTGATCTCACCTCAAAGCGTTATGACATTTCCATCATTCCAACGATGTCAGCAGCGAGTGTCTCCGGCGGGGCAATCCCGAAAGAGGATCTGGATCAACTTCTAAAAGAAATGCTCGACTCGATCAGAAATGCAGCAACGGATCACCAGATTGACGCCGTTTACATGTGCCTACACGGTGCGATGGCAGGTATTGACGAGAATGACCCTGAAGGCCGACTGCTTGATGGCGTGCGAGAAATCGTTGGTGACGTGCCATTAGTTGCGAGTATCGATCTACATGCCATCATGACCGACAAGATGATCGCACTATGCGACGTTATCGTTCCATTTCACACCTACCCTCATGTAGATCAGTACTCCACAGGCGAGCGTGCAACAAATGCACTACTCGACATGATCGATGGCAAGACGAAGCCTGAAATGGTTACGGTGAAGATACCGATGTTGGTGCGGGGTGATGAGTTAATCACCGCCACGGGAAAATTCGGCGAAGCAATCCGAATGTGTCAGGCGATCGAAGCAAGTTCATCAGGCATCTCTGCTGGTGTAAACATTGGCAACGCGTTCACTGATGTTCCGGAACTACGCTCTAACGTTTTGGTCGTGCGTAATGGAAATAAAGCCGAGTCACTGGAAGACGCCGGCCGAATTGCCCAGTTCATGTGGGATCATCGGGAGATGTTCAAAGCTGACTTAATTAGTCTCGATGAGTCGATCGCAATTGCCAAGAACACCGATGGGCTAACGGTATTTTCAGATGCTGCGGATGCAACAGCCAGTGGCGCTTCGGGAGACAGCAACGAGATACTAAAAGGCCTCATGTATTCCGATTTCGACGGACGGGCACTTGTTCCGATCGTCGATGCCGGCGCTGTGCATGCCGCCTTTACTGCCGGGATCGGCGAAGCGATGATTGCCAGATTAGGCGGTTCGTTAGATCCCGGACGATTTGAACCGGTTTCGCTCACCGTCAAAGTAAAGAGCCTGCATGATGGCTATTTCACTTACGAAAACGGACTGACTGGATACGGTGGCCGTATCGCGGTCGTGCAACATCAGAACATTGACATACTAGTGACAGAGCAAAGTGTGTACGTTGTTGGTCAACGCGTATTTCGCGACCATGGCCTGACTCCAACGGACTATGACATTGTCGTTGTTAAATCGCCCAACGGGTTTCGACCTTATTACGAGTCTGATGCCGCTGCCATTTGCGCCGTGGACGTGATCGGCTCCACCAGCGCCAATCTAAAATCACTACCTTTTGAAAATGTCGTCAGGCCCATCTTTCCGTTAGACGACAACGCATCGTTTGAGAACTGAGTATCACCCTATGAAAATCACAGCTGTTGAACCAATTCACTTAAGAGTACCGGTAGTAGACGCCATTCCAGACGGCACGCTAGATGTGCTGGTGGTAAAAATCCATACCGACGAAGGCTTAACGGGTATCGGCGAAGTCACCAGCCAATCCTATGTGTGCAAAGCGTGCTTCGACGCTCCACGCAGTGCCGCCCGCCGCCACGGACTTACGTCGATTCTAGTTGGCGAAGACCCTCGTGACGTCGAAGGTCTTTGGGAGAAGATGTACTACGAAACAAACCGATACGGTCGCCGCGGCGCGGCTATCCACGCCATTAGCGGCGCCGATATCGCGTTATGGGATTTGAAGGGGAAGATCGAAGGAAAACCCGTTTCAGAGTTACTTGGAGGAAGAGTCAGGGACGACGTACGCGCATATGCCAGTGTGCTGTTTGCAGACACGCCTGAAGAGACCGCTGCAATGGCACACGAATACGTTGAGATGGGATTGACCGCTGTGAAGTTCGGCTGGGGACCTATCGGCCCTGACCCGGATGTCGATGTCGCACATGTACAGGCCGCACGTGAAGCCGTTGGCAACGACCGAGACCTCATGGTAGATGCCGGACATGCCTGGGACTGGGAGACAGCGTTAGGTCGCACTGAATTATTCAAGCCTTTTAATATTGCGTGGCTTGAAGAACCAGTTGGGCAGGATGATCGCAAAGGATATGCAGAGTTATGCAAACGCAGCGAAATACCGATTGCCGGAGGTGAAGGGGATGTCACGCACTGGGACTTTGAAGATTTGATCGAGCGTGGACTCGATGTCGTCCAGCCTGACATCGCGTTTTGTGGTGGCATCACGGTGTGCAAACGCGTCTCTGACATGGCAATTGCAGCAGGCCGTCGCGCTGTGCCACACTGTTTCAGCACGGGGATCAATCTTGCAGCGAGCCTGCACTGGATTTCAACTGTTCCTAATGGTGATCTTGTTGAATACTGTCTGAGGCCAAGCCCACTTATGCGAAAGCTTGTCGCAAATTTACCACCAGTAGTGAACGGTCGCGTGCCAGTGCCAACAGGACCAGGTCTGGGTATTGAATTAGATCCTGCCATCGAAGAAGAATTCACAGTACGGTATGAATGAAACGCTCACAACCGAGTCGCTTGACCTTCAAGACGAGTCTCACGGCAAGCCTTCGCACATTCGTTGGAATGTATTTAAGCTGGGTTGTCTGACCTCGCTGTTTCTATACATTCATCGCTATGCATTTGGCATTTTGAAG
>JAKUOW010000296.1 GCA_022451045.1 Pirellulales bacterium
TATGTTCTAGCTAGTGCAAGCCTATTGATTGGCGTGATTTAGCAACCAAGCACGGTAGGACTTGCTCCGAAGAATGGCTGTTTCCACGGTTTCGGTTGCATTTTCTCTGCTTTGCAGGTATTGCCGTATCTCTGGTTTTAGTCGCATCGAGTATAAAACTTTTTTCACGCCGGGGGGGTAAGGCTTTCTGCCAGATCCTTCCCGCTTTCCGCCGCGTCTGCTTTTCGCTTCCATGGTATTTTTTGGCCTTTCGTTTGGGGTGGTAGTTCTAGCTAATGGGCGACACCATAACGCAGTCGTAATCGGGGCTGTCGTTTTCGAGCGTCTCTAAAAACTTAAGATGCCCTAGCTCAACAACGGCACGCCGTTGTGCTTCGGCATTGCTGATTTCCGGGTCGGCTTCGATCTCTTGCTCGATACGCCAAGACTCGACGACAATAGAATCAGACTCGTAAATCCAATTCTCGATGAATAGCTGCAATTCGTCGGTGTACCAGTCGGGGACGCTGCCGAAATATTCAACTTGCACTCCCTTGATCGTTTTCAGCAGTGTTTGGTCAATCGTTGTAGTCATCCTTTTTACCCTTTCAAAAGTTAGTGGTGGTTTAATGTTCAACTTATTCAGCCAGTGCAATCCTGATTTTGTCATAGGTTTCTTGGCCACGAGTGCTTAAGAGTTGGTGATCGAACCCAAGATCCCGGATGAGATCTTTTAGTTCTTTACGGTTCAACTTGTTTTTAGTTTTAGCGGTCATTGTTTCGCCCTTTCAAAAGTTAGTGGTAAATGCTTACTGGCAAAGCTGACTTACGTGCTCATCAATTTCCTCTTGCGACATAAAATGCTCAACCATTGTAGAAACCCCGTAGCTAACATGCCCGTTTTTGTCGATCCCTAGGTAATGAGCATTTAGGACGTCGCACAGATACCCCTCAATATTAGACCTGCCAGCGTCGATAAGTAATGCACTAGGAAAAACGCCTCTATCGTTTTTAGTTTTAGCGGCCTGCTGGTTCTTCATTGTTTTCTCCTTTGTTGGCGTGGTTGCGTTTGTCATGCCCCAATTGTAACATCGCCATGGTTAGCGTCAATACTTAATTCAAAAAAAAGAAATTTATTTTAAAACATAAAGGCGGTAATAAGGCGGTAATAAGCCGGGAATAACTATTCCCGCCCCTCTTGTGGGGGGTGGGGCAATGGGTCTGTAATAATAGGGTAATAATGCGCCAGCATGCGGAAATAAGGCGGGAATAAGGCGGGAATAAGGCGGTAATTACTATTACCGCCCCCCCCGCTAGCATGGGCGGAAATAAAAAGGAAAAAAGATAAGTTCAGCTAACTGCCGTTGACAATGACAACCGATTTAATATGCTTGTCGCGTTCATCCGATTGTTTTATCTGAAAGGCACGCCAATGGACTATGCAGCGTTTATATCATCAAAGGCTAAGACCAATCAGGGATTCGGATTCGATGCTGGTGATCTGCATGGGTGGCTGTACGACTTCCAAAGCGACCTTGTGAGATGGTCATTAAAGCTGGGCCGGGCTGCGATATTTGCCGATTGCGGACTAGGGAAAACAGCCATGCAATTGTCATGGGCTGATAGCGTTGCAAAGAAAGAGAACAGGCCCGTTTTAATAGTTACGCCATTGGCGGTCAGCCGCCAGACCGTAAAAGAGGCGGATAAGTTTGGCGTTGAAGCGGCAAGAAGCAGCGACGGACGACATGATGCGGATGTGGTTGTTACAAATTATGAAAGACTGCATCATTTTGATCCGTCTGATTTTGCTGGATGCGTTTGCGATGAAAGCAGCATTTTAAAAAGCTACAGCGGAAGCACCCGTAATGCAATCATCGACTTTATGAGGCCCATTAAATACAGATTACTTTGTTCTGCAACCCCAAGCCCAAACGATTACACCGAACTAGGCAACAGCGTTGAAGCATTGGGTATCATGCGACGAGTGGAGATGCTTGCAACGTATTTCGTTCATGACGCTAGTAATACGTCATCATGGAGGCTAAAGGGACACGGCAATTCCCCGTTCTGGCGTTTTGTTTCGGGATGGGCTCGTGCAATCCGCACACCCGCAGATATTGGCTATGATGATAAAAAATTCAAGCTGCCAGATTTAAGAATAGAAGACCATGTTCTAGAGAGCGAAGCGCTGCCCGGAATGCTATTTCCCATGGAGGCTGTCGGCCTGAATGAACAGCGGGCCGAGAGGAGGCGAACCATTCAGAGCAGGTGTGTGAAAGTTGCCGACATTGCAAATAGCACAGATGATGCTTTCATAGCGTGGTGTTCGCTTAATTCCGAAAGCAAGATGCTGTCAGAGCAAATGCGAGATTGCGAAGAGATAACCGGGGCGCAAACGGATGAGGAGAAAGAAGAGCGGATTGAGGCATTTCAATCGGGCCAGATAAAGAGGATCGTTACTAAGCCATCCATGGCAGCTTTTGGACTGAATTGGCAGCATTGCCATAGGATGTCCTTTTTCCCGTCGCACTCGCATGAGCAATTTTACCAAGCAGTGAGGAGGTGCTGGCGTTTTGGGCAGGCTAGTGCCGTAGAAGTTCACATCGTTACGACAGAATCGGAAGCTTCTGTTTTGGGAAACCTAAGACGCAAAGAGAGTCAGGCCGATGAAATGTTCAGGATGGTAGTAGAAAACATGAAACGTGCAGATTCTGGAAATTCTAGCAACTATATAACCCGCGAAAAAATGAAGGGGCCGTCATGGTTGAATTGATAAAGCAGGAAATCGGTGAAAGCTTTGCATTGTACAATGGCGACTGTTGCGAGGTGATGCAGGGCATACCGGACGACAGCATTGGGATGAGTGTTTTTAGTCCGCCGTTTGCCGACTTATACTCCTACTCAAACTCCGAACGCGACATGGGTAATTCCAAGGATACCTATGAATTCTTTGAACACTTTTCGATTTTAATCAAACAGCTTTACCGCGTGATTATGCCGGGGCGGGTGGTTGCGGTGCATTGCATGGATTTGCCATCAATGAAAGAGCGGGACGGTGTAATTGGAATTAAGGATTTTACAGGCGACATAATCCGTGCTTTTCAATCTCAATCATTTGTGTACCATTCCCGCACACTGATCTGGAAGGATCCGCTTATAGAAGTCACTCGCACAAAGGCACTAGGGCTGATGCACAAGCAGCTCCAGAAGGACAGCACCCGCTCTAGGTCTGGGTTGCCTGATTATATTTTGGCATTCAGGAAGCCAGGGGAAAACGGCATCCCCGTATCACACCCAGAAGGGCTGATCAACTACGCTGGATCAGATGACCCGGGCGGATCTGGGCTAAAGAGGAGCCACAACATATGGAGACGATACGCCAGCCCGGTATGGATGGACATAAGGCAATCTAACACGCTAAATAAGAATGGCGCAAGGGAAGAGCAAGACGAGAAACACATATCCCCACTACAGCTAGACGTTATTGATCGGTGCTTAACACTGTGGAGCAACGAAGGAGAAACGGTACTAACTCCATTCATGGGCATTGGATCGGAAGTGTGCTGTTCTGTAAAGCTAAATAGAAAGGCTGTAGGGATCGAGCTAAAAGGAAGCTACTTCAACCAGAGCGTAAAAAATGCCCGAAAGGCACTCAATGAATCGCAAAGTTCACGAAAGCTTTTCTAGTGGCCAAACTGCCAGGATGTCTGCATTGGAGTCCATCACCAACGTATTTATTGGCTTTATCTTAGGCATTTTTATACAAATTAAATTGTTTTCTTCGTTTGGCATTGAAGTCGAGA
>JAKUOW010000297.1 GCA_022451045.1 Pirellulales bacterium
CACTCAGTTCGACCTGACTGTCTTTTTCGGCCCGGAGTGGCATTCCACTTTACCGAAAGAAACATAAAAGTGGATCTCCTCGTTTGCTTCAGTTGTAACGAATTGAGATTCTATCTGGACGGCGAGATTGTTGGAAACAGCCACTTTAAATCCCATGAGTTTCTTAAATTCACAAAGAAGCTTTTCCCTGATGACAAAAAAATCCAGTCACTGAAATGAAACATGTAATAACAACAATCGTAGCCTTGTGGCTGGTGGGGTGTGGAGAGTCGCGGCCGCCAGACATATCAATTTACGAAGCTGCCTTTAACGGAAACATCCAAGCCGTCAAACAACACTTGGCTGCGGGCGCAGATGTGAATGCTAAAGAAATAAGCGTGTCTGAATGGACAGCGTTACATCGCGCGACTCAAAGTGGTCATCAGGAAATCGTTGAACTGTTAATTAAACAAGGAGCAGATCTAAATACGATGGGCATTGGTGGAACTCCATTGCATACGACGCTTATGTTTAATAAAAACAACCCAATTAATATTGCCGAGTTGCTGATCAGCAATGGAGCGGATGTTAATCGTAAGGATGAAAAAGGGAGGACGCCTTTGCATTATGCGGCTAGTTTAGGTCACAAGGAAATCGCCGAACTACTTATCGCGAAAGGTGCGGACGTAAATACCAAGAATAATACCGATAGGACTCCATTGCATTGCGCAGCTCAGCATAATCAAACGGAAATAGCAGAACTCTTCATTACTGAAGGCGCAGATGTGAGCGCGAAGACTCAAGAAGGATTTTCACCTTTACACCGTTCAGCTTCTTTTGGTCATGCAGAAGTCTCTAAACTGCTTATTGCCAAAGGAGCAGATGTTAACGCCTATAATACTAACGGATGGACTCCTTTACATAGTGCAGCTTATTCTGGTGAAGCTGAAGTTTCTGAGCTTCTCATCGCAAAAGGTGCGAAAGTAAATGTTATGGATACTTTAGGTAAAACACCACTAGATGCTCAACGAAGACAAAAGCTAGAAATCACTGCCCTCCTCCGCAAACACGGCGGCAAGACGGGTGAAGAATTGAAAACTAAGGAATAATAATACAAACCTCTAGAGACGGCTAAAAGAAAATGAAAACAAGAATCCAATTCCTTCCTATCGCCTCGCTTGCCGCTCTTGCAATCGCCACTGTCTCCGCTGATGCCACAACGACCCTAACGGGCGTAGTGCCCACCGCCACTAATAGTTCTGTTCCCGCTGACCACGGATCTAACGAGCTGGCAACGCCGACCATCGCACTCAACTGGGTGGGAAATTGGGACCAGTACTCAAAGTGGGACGGCCGCGGCGATGTCTACCAGATCGAAAATTCATCCATTGCCTCTCCGATCAAAATTGTTCTCACTCCGGATTCAGGCTACGCCGTCAATCTTGTCTCCTTCGATCTTGATGAATGGGTTGGAGGTGGGGATATGACTTTGAGATGGACTATCTCCGGAGACAGAAGCGGCACCTTGGCCTCAGGCGCCTGGGACAATTTTAGCATTGCCAACGACCCTGCTGACGCCGGCGGTCGCTCGATGATTAGGCCGAATGTGACCGGCTCCGACGGCGAGGCTCTGATTTTGAGTTTCGCGCAAACCAGCGGGGATGGAACATATTTGGCAATGGATAACCTCACGTTCAATCAGGTCCTGACTTCCCCCGACACCACCCTGCCGACTGTTCTCGACATCGTCGATGATAAGAGTGGAAGGCCTATTCTCGATACCGAGACGGTGGTCTACAGCGTGAAATTCAGTGAGGTGATGAATGCCACAACGGTCGATGTCGGCGACTTTGAGAACGCGGGCAGCCCCGCTGCCACGATCGAAAGTGTAACCCCCACTGGCAATCCTTCTGTCTTCGATGTGACCGTTTCGCCCGAAAGCGTGTCCGGGACGCTGCAGTTGCAGATCAAGTCCAGTGCCGACATCCAGGACCTTTCTGGCAACGCGCTAGTCACCACGCCATTGATAGCAGATAGCGAAGTCATTATTGTCAGGTTGAATATTGGGCTCACGTTGAAAATTAGACCAAACGACTCCGTCTTTGACTTCTCCTGGTTTAGCCGGCCGGATAAGTACTACGACCTCTTGAGCAGAACGAATCTTGCCACCCCGTCTTCCACTTGGTCGGTCTACAACTACGGTGAAAACCTCTATGAGAATATCGTGCCATCCGGTATCACTGGCGGATGGACTGTCCTGTCTGGTGTGCCCTGTGATGATCACCAGCGCTTTTTCGCACTAAGGGAGAATGACCTTGATGGTCGCATCCTACGCGTACTCTCTTGGAACATATGGTCGGCCGATGCTAACTATGCTAAGATCAAAGAAGTAATTCAGACCACCGGAGCGGACATCATCGGCTTCCAGGAACTCGGCAGAGTGAGCTCCGTCGTAAACTCGCTCGAGACGGCCACCGGCAAGGACTGGCATTCACATGGAATGATCATCAGTCGCTTTCCCATCATCCGCACCAGTGGTGGAGGAGCACAGGTCCAGATAAAACCGGAACAGACAGTCTGGGTCTTCAACGTGCATTTCGCACCGTATCCATATCAGCCTTACGACCTCCGCGACAGAAAGCTAGCCCAGAATGAGGCAGTGGTAGTCTCCGCGGCTGAAAAGGTACGTGGTGGTCAGGCGGACTCCCTGGTCACCGCCATCACCAAAAGTGGTGCGATGGCTGCCGGCATACCGATATTCGTGACGGGCGATTTCAACGAGCCCTCCCATCTCGACTGGACTCAGGAAGCCGCCGATGCCACCGAAAGGACCTATGACCTAAAGGTCGAGTATCCCGCCTCGAAAAAGATGAGCTCCATCGGCCTCGTCGACGCGTTCCGCAAGGTTTGGCCCAACGAGGTCGTACGACCCGGCTACACATGGACGTCCGGCGCTCCGCCGCCGAAAATCGGGGCCTCCGAAGTTCATGACCGAATCGATTTTGTCTATTACTGGGGAACCGGCGTTCAAGCCAGCGACGCGGTGACCGTCGGATTCGATAAAACGAACACAAACACAGATATCGCCATCACCGGATATCCATCCGACCATCGAGCAGTCCTCGCCACCTTTGTGCTGCCGAAAGCCAGCCAGTAAGAAACGGAGAACGCCAAGCTGACGCACCTCTGCCAAAATCGATATCAAAGCCCCCTCAAAAGCCCTTGATCCATGCTTGGCAGTAATGACATTTCCCCTAAGGGCCGCCTCCGCAAACACGGCGGCAAGACGGGTGAAGAATTGAAAGCTGAAGGGAAATGAAACACTACCTTAAATGGATGATTGGCTGTGCAGTCGCAACATACATCTTTGTTATTCCTTTGTATGAAGCGGGAATAAGACCCAGAGACAAAATTACTGGAAGGCCTAAGGCCAGTTCGATCAGCAATGAAGAAAGACAAAAATTTATTAAAGGTGGCCTGCACGAGCCTCTTATGATTTGTTTTGGTCCAGCACTTGGTGCGTTAATTTGTTTTGAAATTCGAAGGTCTAAAAACACCACCACGCATGATATCTAACAGGACTTCGCGAAGTTAAATAATAGATTTTTTACAAACTAATAAATCTATAATTTTAAATTTACCTACAACTAAACCAAATTCCCTTCACCACTTGAACGTCTTCAGAGTTGTGGCTTTTTTTAAATAACTTGAATTTCTAGATTGGAAAATATTCTAAAATCAAAAGCCGTACTTTCACCGGCTTATTAAGTGGTTCCTATTTAGGTTATTGTATT
>JAKUOW010000298.1 GCA_022451045.1 Pirellulales bacterium
TTGGGATTTACCAAAGCGGGCTTCAGATGGTCACCAAAGGCTATACCGAAAAGAAACCAAGCGGTGGTATGGGCGGCGGCATGGGGGACATGGGTGGTGGCATGGGTGGAGGAATGGGTAACACCGATGAAATGGCTGAAAACCTAGAACAAGCTTTCCTCCCCATTGCGACTGTTTTGCTCATAATTGGCGCATTGGTACTCGCTATAAAATCCAATGCTGCTGCCAATTTAGTTGGAATTCTCGCCGGAGCAACTGCCTTGCTTCAAATGCTCATTGGATTCCCACTTAAGAATGTGATCGAAAGTGGCAAGGGAGGTGGAGAAATGGAAATAGATCCAGCTGAAATTCTCGCCCAAATGTATAACATCGAATACGGTTTTTGGATCACTGTTGCTGCTAGTGTTCTTGCTGGAGTTATTGGATTAGCGGCAAAAAGTGCAGGTGAGTCGCCATTCACAGTAACGGCCACTGCCGTACCGGCACCTGTTCCAGCAACACCTGTTCCAGCAGCACCCGAAGCTGCTCCACCGGTAGCGGATGCTTCGCCTGAAGCTGAACCGTCTGCAGAAAGTGATACCGACGGGGACGCTGGCGGAGACTCCTAGCCTCCCCTACGGGGAACACGAGCAATACGACCGCGGGACCTGTCACCAGCTAAGCAGGTTTCCTAACCGCAACTGCCGTCTGCCGAGGCGTTAGCCGAAGGCGACGGAGGATGCGGGAACCCAATAGACACCTGCCATTGCATAAGACAAAACTTTCACACCACCTTTTGACTATGGTATCATCGGGAAACAGTACCACCTGCAGATTAAGGACTCTCTAATGCATGCCCTCCGCTTTTTTGTTTGTTTGATCACCGTTGCTGCGACTCCACTATTCGCATTTGCCGCGGAGCCACAATATAAATCGGAAGGCATTGAAGTCGTTGCTGCTGCAGCTGATGAAGCAGTACGCAGCGACTTTTCACTCGATGCTGCCAAGGACTATCTGGAGAAAGGCAGCGTTGCTTGGACGAAGTCAAAGAAATGCGTTGCCTGCCATACGAATGGTACTTACTTTCAAATGGCACCTGCACTTGCGGACGTCATGGGGCAACCGCTTGCCGAACAGCGTGAATTCCTTGTGAAAGAAGTTGCTAAATACAGCAAAGCAAACATCGACACCTTAAAGACAGGTATTCGGCCTACTCAAGTTGCCTACATGGCCCATGGTCTTGCAACGTGGGACAAATACTCTGGTGACGGAAAACTTTCAGAAGAGACCAAACAAGCTCTAAACCTCATGCTCTCATTACAGTCGGACGATGGTAGTTGGGGAAATCTTGATTGTTGGCCACCATTTGAATCTAGCAGTTACCAAGGTGCTACCGTCGCTGCACTAGCGCTAAGTACCGCTCCTGGTTTTCTTGACAATCTCACGGAAGAACAGGCAAAGCATGTCGATCTCCTGAAGAAGTACCTGCGAACGCAGGATGCACCGCACGACTATGGTCGCGTCTTACTGTTATGGGCAGCCAACGAGTGGGACGGATTATTAACCGAAGCACAAAAACTCGAGTTGGTCAGCATGGCAGCGGGTCACCAACAGGACGATGGTGGCTGGGCAATGCGGACTTTTGCCACACCTGAAACATGGGGCGGTGGCGGCAGAGCAGAGAAGCTGAAAACTGAAGAAGAATTCAAGAGTCCACCAAGTGACGGACATCAAACTGGGTTGGTAATTATGGTTCTACGCGATGCAGGTGTGCCGGCTGACGACGACATCATCAAACGCGGTATCAAGTGGATCAAATCCAATCAACGCGAGTCAGGCAGATGGTGGACAAGGTCGCTTAATACCGACGGCCCTCATTTCATCACGTACAGCGGTACGTTCTACCCACTCATGGCACTACATAAGTGTGGCGAATTAAAGTAGACCGGGAATCGGGCTACCAGTTGTTGCATATCGGACTAAGTCTGTAGGCAGACTTTGTTCGAGACGCAGTTCACCGATATCAAACAGCGAATGTAAGATGGTTGCAACCAGATTGTCGCTATTCACTGCGCCGGACAATGGTTCCCCGCCATCACGAGTCGATTGCCCGATGACTTGACCATGGGTCATACCGCCGCCATAGAGCATAAGTGGAGTCAGTCGACCCCAGTGATCACGACCACCATTTTTATTAATCCGTGGTGTACGCCCCATTTCACCAGTGGTCACGAGCAAGATATCGTCTGAAAGTCCTCGTGCTTCGCAATCTTCAATGAAAGCGGAAACAGCATGGTCGTAAGGACGGACCACTGCATCCATTCCATTCGTTACTCCGACGTTGTTTTGGTCAGCGTGCATATCCCACACAAACTGCGTCGTGACAGTGACAAAACCGCAACCAGCTTCACAGAGTCGTCTTGCTAACAACAATAACTTGCCAAGAGAACGGGCATTCGTTTGATACCAATGTCGTTCTTGCTGTCCGTTCTTTACATATGCGAATTTTTCATCGTTGATAAACTGAGAAGTGTCATACCGCGCGATGGTCGCGTCGTCTTCATTGTGAATGTCAAAGGCATCGGCAACTCCGCGAATCAACATGTCGTATGCCTGAGCTCGGAATTTCCCGATACCATCAAGCACACCGGTGCTGTCCACGTTGTTCTTGAGTGAGTCCAGTGCTCTGAGCAATGCCTGACGATTATCTAAGCGGCCCTTTGGCAAAACCAACTTCATGTTTTTTTGCAGATCTGATCCGCCACCAGGGACAAACGGTTCGAAAGATTTTCCAAGCGTACCGGTTTGTGTAAATTTCCCAAAGCGAACATCCGGTCCATTGTCATCAGGTGTTATCGCCGTAGGATCAAGTGCGACATTGGTCGGCATTCCCGTTTTGGAATGATTTGTCCCAACGATTCGCGAATAGATCGATCCCATGTTCGCTTTGTTTGTGGCTTCACCGATAATGGGCCGCGTGCTGTGTCCGTTGCTGCCACTTTGGTAAGAACGCACGACAGCAAGCTTATCTGCGTGAGCGGCGAGGCGTTTTAGTGTCGATCCGAAGTGTACGCCTGGTACAGCTGTTTGTGTCACACCGCCAACAGTTCGGATGGCCTCTGGTGCATCCATCTTTGGGTCATAAGTCTCGAACTGTGTCGGACCGCCATGTTGCAACAGAAAGATTACCGACTTACCGGAGGTAAAGTGGTTTTTCTCTGCAAACCCGTGGGCTTTGGCTGCCAGCAAATCCGAAAGCGCAAGGCCACCTAATCCCAGACTACCAATGGATAGCATGGCACGGCGACTTAAGGGGCCTGTATGATCGAATACTGAGAGCATTGTTTATAGCGTGGCTGACTTGCGAAAAACGTTTGTTAGATGTTTATTATATCGGAGAACCGGTCAGTTGCTCTATGGGCATTTATTTGAGGACTTCCAAATGAGTTTAAGTCACTTTCACATAATTCTCCTTGCTGTTATTTCAATCGCGTCAATTCCGTCGACCCGTGTGGCATCAGCTGAACCAAGAAATATCATTGTTATCCTTGTTGATGACCTTGGCTGGATGGACTTAGGGTGTCAGGGATCCGATTTCTATCAGACTCCGCACATTGACCAGCTTGCTGCACGTGGAATTCGGTTTATCAACGGCTATGCTGCGTGTGCAGTGTGTTCTCCCACTCGAGCAGCCCTGATGACAGGCAAAGATCCGGCGAGGTTGGGAATCACCGATTGGATACGGGCAGAATTCCAACTCAGCGGTCGTCAGGGG
>JAKUOW010000299.1 GCA_022451045.1 Pirellulales bacterium
CAACAACAAGATGAGGCGGCAGCTATGAAGTTACCTGACATTGCCTTGCCTGGTCCTGCTGACGGAGTCGCCACTGAACTGGCAAACTCAACAGGAAACGCTTTTGACATCTCCGAATTTGGTGGCAGCCTTGGGGAGGACCAAACCAAGGTCATCACAGGACAGGGAGAGCCCGCACCGATGGGCAAGGGACCGGACGGTCCCGCAGCTCAGGTATCGCTATTTGGAAGCCAGAATGCGGAAGGGCATTCATTTGTATTTGCCATCGATCGCAGTCAAAGCATGGGTGGAAAAGGACTTAATGCTCTGAAAGCTGCCGAGGATCAGCTTCACCTCGTCCTCGCTGATCTAAGAGAAAATCATTCATTTCAAATCCTGCCGTACAACTTTCGACCAGAATACTTCAAGCCTCGAGGTATGGCTAAAGCAATTCCGGAAAACATAAACCGCGTCTCAGAGTTCTTCTCTGGGATCATTGCACTTGGCGGTACGGATCATGAAACGGCTGTGCGTTCAGCACTTCGACACAAAAGTGACGTGCTGTTTCTGCTCACCGATGGTGATGAACCGGGGCTTAATCGAGTGCAGCTTGATCAGATCCGTAAGATAGCTTCCGGTCGCACCACGATTCATTGCATTCAGTTTGGCTTCGGTGAATTACAGGATGACTCGAACTGGATGATGAAGCTCGCGTCGGAAAATCGCGGCACATTCGTCTATATCAATATGCGTAAACGATAAATCTGCCTTCCGCAATTTCACGCAAGTCGCTATGCTCCCCACCCTTCACTTCTCACTTACCCTAAAGTGAAGTATCGGTGCAAACGCACCAACGAGTCCAAGGTGTCCATATAAACATCGCGGCTACAACCTGGTCACGACGTTTTCCACCTCACAGTTTTGGGAGCTGCACCACGTGACTTTTTCAACGATATTTATTACTGCCGTAAGCCTGTTTTTTGCAGATCCTAACGAAACAGTACTGAATGACCGAGTCGACTTGATCGAGCTGAACCATCACTATGATGACCGAGGATGGCTCATTATGGATCAAATCATCTTTTATCGATGGTCACCTTTACATGGAAAGTATTTTGTCCGTGATTGGCGACCGTTAAAGAACAAGTCGCAGCGACCCCAACTGGATCGAAAGCGTGGATTGTATATTGCGACTTGGTACGATGGTCCAATTCTCCGCACGGTCAGTGCAAAGCACTTCAAGGAAACCTGGACACATTTCGATCCTGAATTAAAAGATGCAAAGGCACTACCGAAACAGTTTCGTCGACCGCTACTTAAGGCATTTCCATCTGCCCGCTAAACAAAAAACTCTCTGCTGAAGACGATTTTGGTAAACTCGGTACGACACATCAATCGTCGTGACTGGTAGTTCAGGATCATGTCGAGTACTTCGCTACTTACTTAGGCGCATCATGGAATCACGTCATATTGTCATTACCGGAGTTAGCCAGGGGCTTGGTAGAGCTATGACAAAGCAGTTTATCAACCGTGGACATGTCGTTAGCGGATGTGCACGCAATAGTACCGCCATCGACGAATTAAATGGTCTCGCCAATTCGACCAGTCAGTTCTCGGTGGTCGATGTTAGTGACCCTGGGAATGTCCAAGAGTGGGCAACCCAGGTCCTCGCATCGAATGGACCACCGAGTTTACTAATAAACAATGCTGCCATAATCAATCGCAACGCTGCACTGTGGGATGTACCAGCAAAAGAGTTCTGCTCGCTCACAGACATTAACATCAATGGAACATTTCACGTTATCCAGGCATTTGTTCCGGCAATGATTAGAGAGCAGACTGGCGTCATCGTGAACCTCAGCTCTGGATGGGGTCGTTCTACATCACCGGATGTTGCTCCGTATTGTGCAACCAAATGGGCCATCGAAGGTCTCACTCGCGCTCTCGCATCAGAACTGCCTCACGGGATGGCCGCTGTGCCGCTGAATCCCGGCATCATCCACACGGAAATGCTAGACAGCTGTTTTGGATCAAGTGCTTCGTCGTTTCCTGGGCCTGATCAGTGGGCGGAAACGGCTGTACCATTTTTGCTTCAACTCGATGCGAGTGACAACGGAACCCCGCATACAGCGCCCTAGCACCTTTACGTTATCCATCCTGCGTTTCATGCTGACAAAAACATGTCCCACCCGTCTGAATTATCAGTAAACGAATTGATTAAAGACTGTCATGTACGTCGGCAAAGACGGAGCGGCCCGGGCGGACAGCATCGAAACAAAGTGGAAACGGCGATCGTCATCACCCACACTCCAACCGGTATTCAGGGTGCAGCGAGCGAGCGGCGTAATCAGGCGGAAAACCGCAAACATGCGTTGTTTCGACTGCGTATAAATCTGGCTCTTCATCTGCGAACATCACGAAATAAACAATCTGAATTGTGGAATTCCGGCACGTCAAATAAGAGAATCAGTATTAATCCGCAGCACACGGAATTTCCGGCAGTTTTAGCGGAAGCTTTGGATGTCATTGTCAATCAAGGTTTGGACATGAAACGAGCAGCGGAGATTCTGTCGGTCTCCAGTTCTCAGTTGATCAAGCTAATCAAAGCGGATAACCTAGCGTGGCAACATCTGAATCAACTCCGTAGTGACGCAGGTCAACATCCACTGAAGTAAAACCAAGCGACCCTGATTTAGTGATTTAAAGAGAGACTCAATGCCACCAGCAAGTGATCGCTACAAGTGGGACAGCAAGCACGCGTCTAAAGATCATTACGGCCCGGCGTCCAAGATTCTGCAGCGACTGTTGTCTTACTTACCCAAAGAAGGAAATGCAATTGACCTTGGTGGCGGGCGAGGTCGTCATAGCATTCTGCTAGCCCAACATGGACTGAATGTAACATGTGCCGATATTTCGCCTGTTGCTTTAAGTCACGCGGAACAGACTGCGAAACTTGAATCGCTGCATATCAACACGCTCGAGATCGATCTGGAAGACACGGGCATGCCCGATGGTCCCTGGGATAGCGTTGTGTCCTTTCTTTTCCTTTGGAGACCGCTGATTCCCGAGATGATAGAAAGCCTTTCGGATGACGGTGTGCTCGTCATCGTCCAGCCCACCGAAACAAATCTCGAACGTCACAGCAAGCCACCACAACGATTCTTACTCCGTAATGGAGAATTGCCCGATCTTGTCGGCAACGTAGACATACTGCATTACGAAGAAGGTTGGCTCGAAGATGGCCGCCACGACGCAGTGATACTCTGTAGAAAACCGAAAGCTACCGAGTAAAGGCTTCCTGCGTGTCGGCAAATTGCTGTACACGTTTTATGGATTCAATCATCTGTTCTCGTTCGACTGAGTGGATATCGATGGGCTTGCCAATCTCCGGCACCATCGTGAGAGTCAAACGCCCGCCGAGGTGTTGCCTGAATTCCTCCAGACCA
>JAKUOW010000003.1:0-5687 GCA_022451045.1 Pirellulales bacterium
TGCGGCAAGATATCGAGGGATCGCGATTGTCATAGAGTTTAGCTCGGTGACCGACTTGCAAATCGAAAACGCATATATAAGCGTGTTCTATAAGAATCTATCTTAATTCGAGCTTAGTCTTTAGAAATGGCTGTTCCGGTTTTGAACGCCTTGTACTGCTGGAGCAGTTTTGGGGGTAAACCTCGCAAATCACCCTGATTTGCTGTATTTGACAGCCTAATTTTAGGTGAATCGGCGCCATCGACTCGATATATCTTGCGAGGCTTTAAACCCAGTGAGCGAAGGGTCTCTTCAAGTTCATGTTGCGCTTCATCACTTTCGGCAGCTTTCTTCATTAACTCGTCGTAACGCCGAATCATCTCTCTCAAGTCATCCGCGGAAAGATTGAGTTCCTCGAGTAGTTCTTTATCCGGATTGTCTTGCTGGTCTTTCAGATATTCAAGAACCAGGCTTGTTGCTTGCTTTGCGTAATCCAGCCTCTCTTCGGCGTTGTTTTCAATTTCTTCGGGTAATCCAATCTCGTCTTTCTGAGCTTGTGCGCCAGCGTTTGTACCAGGCGAATCACCCGGACTTGCGGAGCCACCAGAGTTGCTATCAGCTTGGGTGTCTTGAGTAGTTGGATTCCCGGATTCCACCGATTCGCTTGACTGATTCATGTTATTAGATTGTGAACTGTTGTCGTTGGAAGCTGAATTACCCCCTTGTCCCATCGCGCTATCAGAATTATTGTTCTGAGTCTTTGACTGACCTTCTGTTGGATCATCTCCCATGTTTTCAGGGTCTGCTGCTTCGGATTCGTTGCCCATGTTTTCGGACTTATCTTCCGGATCTTTCGAGCCTCCGCCACCCTGAGCTGCATTTTCCATGCCACCGTCTTCAGGATTCATTTCCTTATTGCCATCACCGGAGGGGTCTTTTTTCTCACCCATATTTGACGGCTTATTTGCATCGGAACCGTCCTGAGGATTCCCCTTTTCAGAGTTCGCTCCTTTTTCGCCTTCTCCTTTTTCGCCTTCTGCATCATTTTTGTTTTTGGGCTTGTTTCCATCTTTGTCTGACTTGTTTCCGTCACCGGCCATTTTTGAATCATCGTCAGGAGTGTCGGCCATATTTGTCGGCTTCTCATTTTGAGATGAAGGATTTCCTTTTTGTCCGGCAGAATCCTGGTTTTCGCTGGTTGTATTCTGAGAATCCGATGGGTTTTGCTGTGACTCACTGTCAGATCCACTATTCTCCTGATCAGATCCACTGGGATCCTGTCCTTCGGAGTCTGAGCCATTCTGTTGGCGTTGCTTTTCTTTTAGGTAGTCAAGGACCTTTTGGAATGTGTCACCGTCATGTGGGTCGCTTTCGGATTCTTCGGAGACTTCACCTTCCATTGGTTCACCTGGATCCGAGGATTCGTCGCCAGCTTCACCGGTATCCCCAGCCATCGGATCCTTGTTCCTATTTTCCCCACCTTCGGAATTCGAATCATTCCCCTGGTTATCACCTTGTGACTTGTTGTTATCATCCGAGTCACTGGTTTCCCCCTCGTTTCCGTTACCGGGATCATCGTTTGGCTCTGACTCACCTTCCTCAGATCCACCGCTCATATTTCCCGTGCCGCCTTCGTCCATGCCTTCTTCATCACCCATTTCTGAGTTTTCGCCGACACCGTTTCCTTGCTGCGCACCGTCCTCTGACTGTTCACCACTGTTACCGGTCTCGCCGTTTTCAGATCCGGGACTCTCTTGATTTACTTCCGACTCAGGCTCGGGCTCTTCCGGAAGGTTTGGATCTTCTTCGGCAATCTTAATTGTTATGACATCCGTACTGGCTGTGTTCGGAGCAGGTGTGTTTCCAAGATGTCGGTTATCTTCGACGACTCCAATGATGGTGATAGAGTCTCCGGGTTTCAGGCCGAGTTTCTTTGGCTGAAAGTAAGAACTGGAAATCAACGGACCATTTTCGTTGATCCCATTTGGGGCAAGGTTTCTTCTGTCTAGCTCTTTATTGCCGTTACTGATAACCATTTCTGCTTTGGAAATCATGAAGTCAGGGTCGATAGCACGGTACTTAATAAGAGCAGCACCATTCAGCGGTATTTCAATTTCTCGTTCATCGGGCGAGACGATTTCGATTTCTGGATCAAGATCGCGAATGACATTGATAGGGGATTCGATGACATTGGGATTAGATTCACCCTCGGCATTTGTGAAGTGCAGTCGGTACTTTGTGTATAAGACCTGAGATCTATCCTGTGTAAGTCTCAATCGGTGTGTGCCACTTGCGGACAAATCCGTTACCGAAAGGGGTAGTTGTTCTACGACACGCTCGGAGTCATTTAAGAGTTCTAGAGAAGCAGATTTGCCAGGTTGGTTGATCGTGGCATTTATGGAGACTATGGTGCCTTCGATCCCTTCAATGGTGTACTGATCCTTTACGGTTCTCGGCTCCAGTTTTGTATATGCCGGGTATTCATAACTCAATGATTCAATACGTATAGATGGTGCCGGAAGCACACGGATTTCGTACTTGCCGCTCTTTGTATCGTCAACCTGAATCCAGTATTCCAGATCTGTTTGAATTGCATCCTCGGATTTATTTGGTAACACGGCCGAGTATTTATCAGCAGAGATATCTGCTTGCATTTGAATAACACGATTGCCGATCGTGCCGTCGATACTTCTAAATACCAAATTGACAGTTTCAGCAGTACGTACACCTTTAACGGTTGCTGTCACCGTAATCCGCGAGTCGTAAAATACATCTGTATCGCCGGGGGTCACATTAGTGATTTTGATCCGTTCCGGTCGTGAGATGTCAGCCCACGGTGCAATCACTCTTTGAAATGTTTGTAGCGGGTTCTTAGGTGCTACGAATAAGTAAACAGCGAAAACCAACATAAACAGCAATACCATGTACACCTGACGTAGTATTGCTTGTGGGTCGGAAACCTCTTGAACACGCTGTTCGGTTAAGTCTGTTGCAGCTTGCGTTGCGAGTGCTTTTTGAATGGATGGATGTACGGCTGCGTCGCTTTCCTTCAGCTGCCAGTAATTTATGAGGCTGTTATTAAGGTTACTTTCGTTTTGCTCGATATGCTGAGCTGCGTACAACGGATTAATCTTGCGAAATAGAAGTGGCACCAAATTTTTGATGAGCTTCCATGGTGCAACGAAGACCAGGAATGTAAAGGTTGCCCATCGACCAATTTTTCCGAGCGGAAAAAGCCAGTGATCCACGATCAGAGCAATTACGACAAGTAACGAACTTAGAAACGCCCATCTAGAAACGCCGCGAGCGATTTCAATGAGCCGCACTTTTCGGCTCGCTGTACGAAGTTGCTTTGCGACGTACTGATCGTAGTCGAAAGCTTTTTGTACACCTTGTTTTGTAGCGGAGCCAGTGGCCATAGATCTTAGTTACTGTTGTTTTTCATATGCGGGGAAATATCCACCGTTTCACCATCTATATTTAGAATGAAACTATTTGCAGTATACAGTTGTGGCTTGAACTGCTCACGCAAAATCATAATTCTTCCTACTCTTTAGACGCAAATACTGACTTCATGGTTCCCACCTTCTTGCGGGAGGTGAAGGCAACCAATTACAGTGGTTTTATACGGATTTATAGTGCTTGCTGAAATGATAAGTACAGGCCACATCTACCCCCACCCCATAATTATCGGCGTTTCACCACTTTGCTGGCCATTTGGGCTTCGCGTTTTTTGTTGCGATACCATCAGCATTTAGCAGGTAACCAACGGCTGTTTTTCGAAAGCTACCTTACACACATCAATTGCCCCCGTTTTTCTGAGTTACATTTATGATCACATCATCGCAGGTTGACATCGTATATCTGGATCCCAAAGACAATATTTGTGTTGCCGCTCGGCATTTAAATGCTGGTGAGACAATCCATGTTGATGATCAGGCGATCGAATTAAAACAGGATATTCGAATTGGCCACAAGATCGCTGTGCGGGGTATTGAAGATAACTCACCTGTCTTCAAGTATGGACAGCCTATCGGAATTACGACGGGCGAAATCGCCATTGGTGAACACGTACATGTGCACAATCTCAAGAACAACCCACCAGCAGTTGATTACCAAAAAGCTACGCTAATCCCGGAAAATCCGGCTCCGATTACCGACCGCACATTTATGGGATATCGACGGCCAAACGGTAAGGCTGGCACGAGGAATTATATCGGTGTGATTTCATCCGTGAATTGCTCCGCTTCGGTTGCAAAATATATAGCTCGACACTTTGACGATGAAAAACTCAAAGATTACCCAAATGTGGACGGTGTTGTAGCCTTTGCACATGGTTGGGGATGCGGCATGAAGTTTGGTGGTTTGCTGCATGAGATGTTGAATCGCGTTCTTGGTGGTATTGCGCGTCATCCGAATATTGGCGCCTATCTGATCGTCGGCCTGGGTTGCGAACAGAGCACGATTGGTTACCTGGTTGAGAGTCAGCAACTCGTGATGATTGACGGTATGGGCGATGAGCCTAAACGCCCGCCGGTCTTTTCCATGCAGGATGAAGGCGGTACGGCTAAAACCGTGGAAAAGGGGGTTAAGACACTTGCCGAGTTATTACCGATTGCCAATAGTTTCTCACGCGAACCGATTCCAGCCGGTGAACTTGTTGTTGGACTCGAATGCGGTGGTAGTGATGGCAATTCAGGGATCACTGCAAATCCGGCTGTTGGTGTGGCAAGCGATCTTTTAGTTCGCTGTGGTGGTACTGCAGTCTTAAGTGAAATGCCGGAGATCTACGGTGCCGAACATTTGCTTACCGAACGGTCACAAAACGTAGAGGTTGCCGACAAGCTGTTAGAGCGAATTGATTGGTGGCAATGGTATGTCGGAATGTGGGGGGATGACATTGATAATAATCCTACGATGGGCAACAAAGAGGGTGGCTTAACCACTATTGCCGAGAAGTCACTTGGGGCAGTTGCTAAGGGTGGTACAACCGTATTAAAGGATGTTTATCAGTATGCAGAGCCGATCAAAGAAAACGGCTTTGTCATCATGGATACACCTGGATTTGATCCACCGAGTGTTACCGGAATGGTGGCCGGAGGATGTAATGTCGTCGTCTTTACTACTGGCCGTGGTAGTTGCTATGGGTGTAAGCCCACACCATCTATTAAAGTCGCTTCCAACACCCCCATGTATGAACGCATGGTGGATGACATGGATGTTAATGCCGGAACAGTACTTCATGGAAATACTGTTCAACAGGTCGGTGAGGAGATTTTTGAAAAGATTATTTCTGTAGCCAGTGGTGAACAGACCAAGAGCGAAGAGCATGGCATTGGTGACGAGGAATTCGTCATTTGGACTCTTGGTGCTCAGTTGTAACTGCGGATGACTGCGCAGCAATCCGTCAGGAATCTAATGGCTGCGCTGAATGTGTATTGCCTGCTATTGGCGAATTGGTTAACAACTTAGTGCGCATTGGTAGTCATCGTTCGTAGTGGTGTGGTGCAATCAGCATTCAGCAAACCTACTTGAGAGTGATCTCCGGTCCAACGTGGAATCCTCTGTTGATTCTACTTCGATTCGGATTATGGATTCTGAGCCTGCTGTATGCGCTGATCGTAACGTTTCGAAATGTGCTCTTTGACTTCGGAACCACGCGTGTAATCAAGGTTCCTGTGCCGGTGATTATCGTGGGCAATATCACG
>JAKUOW010000003.1:5697-83150 GCA_022451045.1 Pirellulales bacterium
ACCGGTGGAACAGGCAAGACTCCCATGGTTGCGTGGATTGCGAAATGGCTGCGTGATCGAGATCAGCGAGTGACATTACTCAGCCGCGGATATGGCGGAATTGATGGTGGCCCGAACGACGAAGCACTGGAGTTGTACCGGCGTCTTCCGGATGTACCGCACTTACAAAACCCCGACAGAGTTACTTCTGCATTGATGGCCATTGAGGAACTCGAGGCAGAAGTTTTGGTGCTTGATGATGGATTTCAGCATCGTCGGCTGGGTCGTAATCTGGAGATAGTATTAATTGATGCGACGTGTCCGTTTGGATTTGGTTACGTGTTACCTCGTGGGCTAATGCGCGAACCTAAACGAGGGCTGCGCCGCGCCGATTTGATCGTAATTACACGTGTTGCAAATGTTGGCGCAGAATATGTAACTCAACTTGAGAACCGCATTACGGCGATTTGTGGAGATACCCCCACCATTAAAGTCTCGCATGAACCAACACGGCTTGTGAATTCAAGTGGAAATCATCTGCCGCTAGTGTCGTTGCAAGGGCGAAGAATCGTCACATTTTGTGCTATAGGTAATCCGACGGCATTTGAAAAATCTATCCAATCCATCGGTGCACAAGTCGTTGAGTCACAGCAATTCCCAGATCACCACGTGTTCACTCAAGATGATATTGATTCTCTTGAGTCGATGATGGATGAAGGTGATGCAGAGATGCTTATTTGTACATGCAAGGATTTAGTAAAGGTGGGAATTGATCGAATTGGCGATCACGAGATCTGGGCGCTGGAAATAGAAGTCGTGTTACAGTCTGGAGAAGATACACTAAATGCGATGCTAGAGCAGACGGTTGGAATCAACAAACTACTACAATCAGCGGAAGTAAATGATGGCTGAGAACCATGTCGTCGTCGGCGCCACATCCGGAATCGCAAGTGCAATTTGTAAAGAGTTAGCAGGACAAGGTGCTAATCTGATTCTCCTTGGAAGAAATGCAGATGAGCTGGAGAAAATGTCCGCCGATTTGCAAATCCGTTATGAAGTCGATGTCCATATTGTCGAATTCCAGGCAACGGAATTCCGTTTGCATGCTGATGTCGCTCGCCGTTGCCATGATTTGGCTGATGGTGATCTGACAGCAGTTTACATATGTCATGGCAACTTAATCGATCAACAGGAATCACAAGAATCATGCGATCTGATGCTCAGTAGCTTGGAAGTAAACATGACAAGCTTTGTTACTATTTGTGAACCATTTGCGGAGATACTTGAGTCGCAGGGTTATGGACGGCTCATCGGTATTTCATCGGTTGCAGGGGATCGCGGGCGGCAAAGCAATTACATATACGGTGCGGCCAAAGCTGGTGTGACAGCCTACTTGTCAGGGCTGAGAAACCGACTATTTCACAAAGGTGTGCATGTGATGACGGTTAAGCCCGGCTTCGTTGCAACGAAGATGACGGCAGGTCTTCTGGATCCGAAGTCTCCAATGGTTGCAACTCCGGAAAAGGTTGCACGGGACATTGTAAGAGCATCCAAACGTCGGAAGAATATTCTCTATACACCGCGCAGATGGTGTTTGATTATGACCATCATTGAATCGATTCCGGAATTCATTTTCAAACGCATGAAAATGTAATTATGTGTTTTGGTATCGCTCGAAAATCGATCTAGGGATTTTTTCTTGATCTCGCTATAAACAGTCGACAGATAACTTTGGTTGACCAGCCACAGGTACACATCGATGAAGCAAAAACTAACAGTACTAATCCCGTGCCGTGACGAGCGCATGAATATCAGGCCGTGCGTTGAAGCGGCTCGTAAGGTTGCAGATGAAGTACTGGTTGCTGACTCCGGTAGCATAGACGACACGATGGAAATCGTACGGAGTATGGGTGGTTGTAGATTGATTGAGCGCGAATGGAATGGCTATGCGGCGTTTAAGAATTGGGCGATTCCTCAGGCAGAACATGAGTGGGTATTGATTATTGATGCGGATGAGCGAGTGACGGATGATCTTGCCGCAGAGATAAACCAGCTCATGCAGAACCCCCCGGAGCATATCGACGGTTATTGGATCAAACGCCGCAACTTTGTGATGGGACATGAAGTTAAGCGATGTGGGTTTAATAACGACTCAGTATTTCGTTTGATTCGCCGCGATAAATGTCGATATAACGATCGTCTTGTCCACGAGGAGATATTCGTCGATCCGAAACGCGCCGGTACTCTCAAACATAAATTCGATCATTACATGTGTTGGTCCTATGACCAGTATTTAAAGAAGGTTGATAGCTATACCAAACTCGGTGCTCAGGAAAAGTGGCGTCGCGGTAAAAAGACTAGTTCCGTGAATTTGCTCGTGCGTCCGTTCTTTCGGTTCCTGCAGTTATACGTACTTCGAGGTGGCTTCCTCGATGGGCGACTGGGGATACAGCTTTGTATGATCAGAGCCTTTGGTGATAGTTTTCTTAAGCAAGCCAGACTTTGGGAATTGGAATGTGCTCAATCACAGCCGGATCCCGAAGTCGACCATATCAAACGAGCAGCATAGGCTGTTTGTAACTGCACACCGACCGCTATACCTGATGAATGTGTCAGGTCACGTGTATAATCATGAACTATGAGTGTCATTGAGCATATCGAGTCTCCTCTGTTGGATGAATTGTGTACGCGGCTGCGCGAATTGGGATCGGAGTTGGATCGGCCGGGCGACGACGGGCTATTTCCCTGGCCCGAACAGCAATTGGCATTGTGTGGTGAATATGGTGTCTTCCGATGGTTTATCGAAAAGGACCATGGCGGATTGGGTTGGTCGGATGAGGACCTCGTGCGTGGTTATCTGGCACTGAGCGCATCTTGTTTGACTACGACTTTTATCATTACGCAGCGTACTGGGGCATGTCGCCGGATTATCAACAGCGAAAGCGATTTTGCTATAGGTAACTTACTTCCGGATCTCATTTCCGGCAGCGCTTTTTCGACGCTCGGTATTTCTCATTTAACGACAAGTCATCGTCACTTAGCAAAGCCTGTACTCACCGCGGAAGCATCTGATACTGGCTTCGTTCTAAACGGGTTTAGTCCGTGGGTCACCGGTGGTGATCAGGCAGATACAATCGTCGTCGGTGCTACGATGAGCGATGGACGACAGGTACTGACAATTTGTCCTACATCAATCCAAGGGGTAATTGCGGAGCGACCGGCAGACTTAGTTGCTTTGTCATCCAGCCATACGGGTCGAGTGATATTTGAAGATGTTGAAGTTGATAGAAAGTGGCTTCTCGGCGGTCCCGCTGAGAACGTCATGTCTACGGGTGTTGGGGCAAAGACAGGTGGACTCCAGACATCGACACTTGCTGTTGGACTGGCATCCGGAGCGATTGAGTTTCTTGAAGCCGAATCAGCTAAGCGTGATGACTTGGTGCTAGCCATGGAAGCACTGAAGCAGGAACATGCCGAACTTCGTGATCAACTGATTCAGGCAGCTGCCGGTGAAATCGAATGCAGCAATGAACAGGTACGAACGTCAGCGAATAGTCTCGTATTGCGTGCTACTCAGGCATCACTTGCAGCGGCCAAGGGGGCAGGATTTGTAACAGGTCATCCAGCCGGTCGATGGTGCCGCGAAGCACTGTTCTTTATGGTCTGGAGTTGCCCGCAGCCGGTAATGAATGCACACTTATGCCAACTGGCTGGAATTGCGGAGTAAGACACGAGATGGAAAAGACTGAGATTACATGGCATGACCATACCGTTTCTCGTAGCGACCGTGAGAACTTAAACGGACATAAAGGGTGTGTGATTTGGTTCACTGGACTCAGCGGTTGTGGAAAAAGCACGGTCGCAAACGCCGTAGATCATGTGCTACATCAGAAAGGCGTGCATACATTTGTTCTGGACGGAGACAATGTCCGTCATGGCTTGAATGCTAGCCCATCCATTCTTGAGAGTTATGGCGGGGATTTTGCAAATCGGTTTGGATTGGGATTTGCACCGGAAGATCGAACTGAAAATATCCGACGGGTTGGTGCGGTGGCGGAGTTGTTTGCGTCAGCAGGTATAGTGACGCTCGTTGCTTTTGTTAGCCCGTACCGGGAAGATCGTGATCAGGTCCGTAAACGGATTAATGATTCGTGTGCAGGTACCTTTCTGGAAGTATATGTGAATGCACCGCTTGAGGTATGCGAAGCAAGAGATCCAAAGGGACTGTATAAGAAAGCACGTGCTGGCGAGTTAACAGGAATGACGGGAATTGATGCGCCGTATGAGCCACCGTTAGCACCGGAGATTCACTTAATGTCCGGTGACCAGAGTCCTGATGAACTTGCCGCTCTAGTGATTACATATTTGTCTGAGAATGGATTCATCCCCTGACAAAGTTTGCTAGTCATTAGCTGCTTGGATAGCTTCAAGGACTTTCTGAGGATGGTCAGCAGCCTTGGGTACGCGCCGCCAGTGCCGTTTTACTTTTCCCTTTTCGTCTACCCATACGGTGGAACGAATAACGCCGATGGTTTTCTTGCCGTACATCATTTTTTCACCATAGGCGCCGTACTTGGTCATGACTTTTTTATCAGTGTCACAAAGTAGAGTGTACGGGATGTCGTATTTGCAGATGAATTTATCATGCGATGCTTCATCATCCGGTGAGACGCCGAGGACAAGTGTGTTGAGTTTTTTGAACTCTTTATCCAAAGCGGTGAATCCGATGGCCTGTTTTGTGCATCCGGGTGTGTCATCTTTTGGGTAGAAGTAGACGATTACATTTTGCCCGCGAAGGTCCTTCAATGACACTTTGTCGCCATTTTGGTCCTTTAGCGTAAACAGCGGTGCTGCTTTTCCTTCTTCAACAGCCATGTTGTATGCTCCTTGCCGATCTCATCTTCAAACCGCCCTATTCTATAAAATCTCCTTCCCAATCATAGACACCCACTTTTTCAATCGTCGTAAGACACGGATATACAACAACTTACAGTTTAGGAAATTATAGACAGTCTATGTTTAATTCATGGACAGTCTATCTTTTTTGGCGGGTGTGATGCCATGAATAGATGATTTACAATGAACCGTTCGAGAATTATCAAGATCGTTCGCCATTTGGAGAAGAATCAATGTCCTTGTTGAAAAAGACGTCTTTGTCACTTGCTGTCATATTGTCACTCTGTGTCAGTAGTGACATTCTTGAGGCAAAAGTCCCTGCAAATGGTCTAACGCAAGCTGAACAAAGAAGTGGTTGGAAACTACTATTTGACGGTAAGTCAGCTGATCAATGGCGAAATTATCGCAAGGATACACTTGGTGATGGCTGGGAAATCAAAGATGGTTCGATTGTGCGATCCAGTGGCGGTGCCGGCGACATAATCACAAAGGAACAGTTCCAGTACTTCGAATTGTCATTGCAATATCGTATTTCCAAGGGCGGAAATAGTGGAATCATGTTTCATGTCACTGAAGAGCTAGACGCACCGTGGCAGACTGGCCCAGAAATTCAGGTGCAGGACAATATTGATGGACACGATCCTCAGAAAGCTGGATGGCTATATCAACTCTATAAGCCAACTAAGCCAGACTGGGCCAAAATGTTTGAAGAGCAAGTGGGTTTTAAGAGTCCAGATACTGATGACTCAACCCTTCCGGTTGGTGCATGGAACCACGTTTACCTGAGAATTGGACCAAAGAAATCCGAAGTCCAAATGAACGGTGTATCTTATTTCTACTTCAATGTTGGTGATGACGATTGGAATGAGCGAGTTGCAAAAAGTAAGTTTGCCAAGTACCCTCAATTCGGCAAAGCAGGTAAGGGCCATATATGTCTTCAGGATCATGGAAATGAAGTTGCTTACCGTAACATCAAGATCAGGGTCATCCCGGAGGACGGTTCTGTAAAGAACCCAGTTGATTCTGAATTGCCACTTAAGTCCGTTGAAGCATTTCCTCAACTGACTTTTGAAGGATTCGAAGGAGTGGATGAAGACGGTCGCATTCAGGCGATTCGACCACTTGAGATGATCCATGCAGGTGATGGTACTAATCGCCTGTTCATCGCTGCTCAGCGCGGCAAAGTCTATGTCATGGATAATGACCCACAGGCGAAAGAGGCTAAGGTTGTTCTCGATATTACGGATAGAGTTCAGGCGTTCGATGCAGCTCCCAACGTAAATGAAGAGGGGTTGTTAGGATTTGCGATTCACCCGGATTTTAAGGAGAACGGTAAATTCGTAATTTACTACAGCTCATCAACCGAAGGACGCATTAGTTATCTTTCCAGCTTTATTGTTGATCATAAAACGAATAAAGCTGATCCAGCTTCGGAAGTGAAGATCATGCGGATCCCACAACCGTTTTCAAATCATAATGGGGGTCCAATGGTCTTTGGGAACGATGGATATCTGTACCTTGGATTAGGTGATGGTGGTGGTCGTAACGATCCGACCAGACAAGGTCAGGATTTAAGTACGTGGATGGGGTCTATCCTCCGTATTGACGTTGATAATAGATCGGACGGGAAGAATTACTCCATACCCAAAGACAATCCGTTTGTAGATGTCGAAGGTGCGCAACCGGAGATTTTCGCATATGGTGGCCGAAACCCATGGCGCATGTCAGTCGATCGAAAGACTGGAAATATTTGGTTCGCGGATGTTGGCCAGGACATGTGGGAAGAAGTGAACATAGTCAAAAAAGGCGCCAATTATGGTTGGAGCATGCGTGAAGGCAGTTATGGATTTAATAACGGACATAAGCCTGCTACGACAGAGGCCACAGAACCGGTTTGGGAATATGATCACCAGATTGGAAAATCAATCACTGGAGGACACATTTACCGTGGCAAGGCGATTCCGGAATTGCGCGGTGCATACATCTACGCAGACTTCATCAGCGGAAGAGTGTGGGCACTTAAATACAATAATAAGAAAGGCGTAGTCACGGAAAACATCGGCTTACAAGACGCGGGCACACCGATCCTCTCATTCGGATTGGCTGAAGATGGTGAGATGTATTACACCGTAGAATCCGTGACAGGTAAGAGTATCTTCAAGCTTGTAAAGTAGTTGGCAGAACGGATTACCCTGGTTCGCTCATGATCACACACAACGGGTCACTTGTATTTACTCCCGGAAACGTGTGAAGCAAGATTACTATGCCAGATGTTTCTGCCATGAGCTCAACGGATTTTGTGCCATCCATCGTCGTCAGTGTGCCGTAGATTTCGCCGGCTGATATCGAATCGCCAAGTGATACCGATGCGATGAAAACCCCGTCAAATGGTGCTGGATTATTGATCTGTAAATGTCCGGCACCCGGCCTGGGGTCTTCAACAAAGTGTTCAATTTGAGAGTCAGGTTGGCTGTGTGCAATCATGTCTAGCCATCCCATGACGTTTTTACACCCATTCTCATATGCATTGATCCCATCGATTGAACATTGGGCACCGCCTAGATATTCGCAATAAATGGCAGGTACATTTGCATCTCTGGCAATTGAAAGTGAGCGTCCTTCAAGCCTCCAATCCGTACCCCAAATGATGGGCAGGTTAAATGCGCGAGCCATTTGTCGGGTTGGTTCTAGTACTTCCATGTTTGGATGCAATACATAGCCGGCTAATGGTGCTACTGATATACGTGTACCACCTGTATGAAGGTCTATGTAGTAATCCGCTGAGCAAATCAACTCAGATAACTCATGAGCAGTTTGTTCAGTCACAGATCCATCTATGTTTCCCGGACACGTACGTGCAAGATCCAATCCATCATCAGCAGTCCTATGACCTCTTAAGAAGGCTGCTTCATTTACGACGGGAACTAAAGTGACTGAACCGTGAAGGAGCTCATTTTGAATCCAAGTTTGAATGCGGTGAATGGTAGAGATTGACTCAAACTCATCACCGTGTACACCAGCTGTAATCAATAAGTGCGGGCCAGGTTTTCCGGAGTCATATGTGTGCTTGGTAAACATCAAGTAATTCTTTCAACGAGAAAATATAGGAGGCCACATTATAGGTTTTCCATCGGTCAGATTTTACATTTGAGTTGCTGATCCGACAGAATAGAACTCACTTATTGAATCGTGATGAAAAGAAAGAACTAATGCTGAAACAACAGGAAGCTATGAGTAATGGCTCAGTTGCTTTCCTTTCTTACAGATCATCCTGTACTGTTGGATTTGGAATGTCTCTAGGCATCCAGTTTATCTGTGACCTTATCACGAATATGGTTACCCTTTGGAATTGGTTCGTGTTTTCGTCAGCTTATGGCAGAGTACATGCGATTTCCGTTCTTATAAACTGGGCGATTGCAGTTACGACTCTAATAAAGATGCATTAGAAGATGACGTTGCGATGGAAATAGAACTGCAGATCTCGCGATCACAGACGTTTTTATTGCTTTAGCGAAGAGTAAAGCAGATAGGCGATTATTCCCCCAACGAGAATAATGGTGAACAGCCCGGTTACTGCAAATTTGACGAGTTTCTTAGAATCACCTTCAAAACCGTCACCGACCCCTTGTTTCACATCGAACGCTGTACGTTTTACATCAGCGGTCGGATCTTCCCACTCTGGTGTGGATGTTGGTTTTGATGTTTGTTCTGCATTTAACTTCGGTGAAGATTGGGATGTTGCATCGATGCTAGCCGCTTCGCGACCAGTGTTGTGGATAGCAGGTGTTGATTGTTGCGATTGGTCGTCGACTGGATTTGTATCAGGCTGTTGGGCATGTTCGGCCGGAGCTTGGTTGTTTGCAGTTTCATTCGGTGAAGAATCTGAAGGAGCATCTTCAGCAGGTCGTTCTTCAAGGGCGTTTGTTTTTGGTTGGTCGATGGTACGGATAGTCGATTCTTCAGTAGCGGCCACAGCGCCGAACCGTTCATAGACGGTATCCCACTTCTCAATTATCAGTGTCGTTTGAAATTCATCATCCGGCATCATGTCATGAATCGCATCATTCATTTCAGCGGGAAGGTCAACTGTTAGCTTGTGTTCAGTATCTTTGAGTCGTCCTGTGACACGACGTCCGCCTTTAAGGCTTGCAGATTCATATCGACCGTAACTAGCTTCATCCGACTCATAGATGATTACACAGTTAAAGGCAACAGATGCTGCCTTATCAAGCATGTCCGCACGTTCTCGTCCATACTCATCGAGCGAATGAAAATGCTTGATGAGCAAAACGAGGTTTTCGTGAGATTGAGTAGGTAGGGACATAAATAACAGGAAGAAATAAGCGTTTAGCCTTCGGACTTCTTATCAGATTCGGATTCCGTTTCAGCTTTTTTATTCATTTCCAGAATCCGAAGCGTACCATCGGAACATGCGATGGCTATTTGCTTTCCATCCGGACTAAAGTCCATGCCGCGTACACATTTATCAACGGCGACGCTGAAATATGACTTTAGGGTCGGGGCGGCCGGTTTTGATTCTGAGGAATCTTCGTCAGTCTTGTCGCTAGTTTCAGATGAAGGTTGTTCATCATTTGTCTTCTCAGTTGTTTGCTCAACACGAGCGGAATCGATAGATTCCTTATCAACTTTAAAGAATTCTATGGTGCCACTGCCATTTTGCTTGGCGATTCCGCAAGCCACAAAGCCATTTGGATGGAAGGAGACTCCCCACATCACCCCGGTAGCTTTATCTTTTGCCTCTAAATGGCATTCAATTTGTTTAGTATTCCAGTCAACAAGAATAGCGAGCGGATCTTGTTGGCCGGCAAACGAATTAACAACGTTGCTGATTCCGGCACAAGCAAATCGACTGCCATCTGGATGAAACTCCATATCACGTGCGCCGCCCATATCGGCTGCAAACTTGTTGTCATATCCGGTCATGATGTCAGCGTGGATCTTGCTTGCTATGCGACGTCGACGAGTATCCCAAATATGAATCCATCCCATTAGATCTTCGGATGCGAGGTGATCTCCATCGGGATGATACATTACTGCATACGGATGCCGATCGTGGCCACCCATATCGGCAGTCATCTTATAGTTTTTTAGTTTCCATGTTCGAACGCGTAGATCATTTCCGCATGTGGCAATCGACTTACCATCCGGGCTCGCATGCACCCATCGTGCAAAGCCGCGATGAGCTTGTAACATGTGATGCGGTTGAGGATTTTCACCGTCGGTTTCCCAAAACCCGATTTGGCCATCCCATCCAGCGGTAAGTAGTTGACTTCCGTCTACGGAGAAGTCTATTCGTCGAACCCAGCTTTCGTGGCCCTCGAGGGTAGTTGTCGTACCTGTGCTAACGTCCCACCGATGGACTGCAAGATCTTCCGCACCTGCAAAGACGTATCTTCCGTCGGGAGAAAATCGACATGTGGTTAAGGCTTCACCATGTTCAAATCGTTTAATTTCATGGGTAGCTTCTGGGATTGCTGAGAAGGAGTTCATGCGAGTAATTCCTCGATAGCACTTGCCGCGGGGTCACCAATTGGTACGCTGCGTCCAGGTATATCATGGTCACTAGTGGAATTGATACCGACGGCTTGCATATATGTGTGAAATAGATGGCCGCCATCAACTTCCCGATCAGAGACTTCAGTACCGTCGGCATTCGTTGCACCGATTATTGCTCCTGGCTGGATTCCAGCACCACCGAGTGCAATGGAACATGAAGCTCCCCAGTGATCTCTTCCGTACTTGTTATTTATTTTTGGTGTGCGACCAAATTCGGAATAGACCATGACCAGCACATTGTCGAGCATTCCACGGTCTTCGATATCACCGAGTAATGTGGCAAACGTCTTGTCAAATTCATCTAGCTGTTCGATGTGGAAATTAAAGTTCTCAGCATGCGTGTCATAACCATGATGGGTTACTTTCACACAGGTTACTCCTTCTTCCAATAACCGCCGTGCCAGTAAGCAATTCTGGCCAAATGGGTGATGACCGTATCGGTTGAGGTCTTTTTCCGGCTGTGATTCGAACAGATGCTTGCGAGCCATTAATTGGCTGGCTTGATCAAATGACGCATCATAGGAGTCGATTAAAGATTTTGAACGGCCAGTACCAAATTGCTTATTTAACTGTAAGCGAAATTGCTCGGACTTGGTGAGTACACTCTCAGGAATCCCAGTGCGTGGTAAGAGATTCTCCGGCGGAGCAACTCCCTCTAACTTCATTTGCCCATGCTGTGCTTCAAGAAACGCAGCTGTGTTATCGGTCAAGCCTCGAGTTGAAATATGTATGTATCCCGGTAACGGATCGTTTGCGTTTTTGAGATAACGCGAAGCAACCGAACCGATATACGGGTAGTCGCCAACTGTACGGCCTTTTTCCATGAAGAGGCGACCGACACCATGATCATTTGTTTTTAAGTTGATGCTACGAATGATCGACAGCAGATGCATCTTTTGAGCAGTGTAGGGAAGAAGTTCACATATTTTCATCCCAGGAACAGTGGTTTGAATTTCCCTAAATGGTCCGCCGTATTTTGTTCCCGGCTTACAGTCCCACGATTCAAATTGGCTTACTCCACCCTGCAGATAAACTTGCAGAATCTGCTTCTGTTGCCCTTTGGCCTGTTTGGCCATGGCAGGTGTCAAAAGTGGACCAAATCCAGCAGCGGCACTCGCACCCATCACAAAATTGCGACGGGACATACGGTGATCTAAAACATTGCATCCTTGGTTTCGGTGTGAAGCCATTGTTTGATTCCTAATGGTTGAAGCGGAATTCGGCGCTACAAATCAATAATCGAATTATATGTTGATATCCAGCTACTTGCTCACTATCGAACTCCCGAACCAGATCGCTGGCTAAATCGAGCTCATCTGAGCTTGGATTTCTCGAGAGTACCGTTATATATACATGACTTACAGCCTCACTTACATTTTCGGCTGATTTGAGTTTCTTGATCAAGAGGTTTTCGGGCTGATCCAACCACTCTTGTATCAATGGACTGTTTAGTAGGAACAGTGCTTGATTTGCCGCTGCATCAAATCGTGATGATTGATTGGCTGACGCGAAAGTTGTCACGACCTTATCCAAGTGTGTGGCAGTCTCTTTATTTACGGCTGCTTCAAGATTAGTTTTGAATTCAGCTGTTGTTTCATCAATTGCGTCCTCACCTTCAGTCAATGCAACTCGATGCTTTTCATAAATTGTTTGCAACACCCCGGTGGCCTGTAAGAGACACAACCCGAGTTGTTCAGGGGAAAGTGGTTTGAGTTCGGCAATGACAAATGGTTCTGAGTTTTGAGATTCCGACGGCCTTTTACTTGGTTGTTGGTAAGTTTTGCTAAGAAGAATCTCACGAGTGAGCGTTCGTAAATCGTAGTTTTGGTCAACTAGAAATTGTGCCAATTCCTCTAGTAAGTGTGGATGCGATGGTGGATTATCAGCGTGGAACATATCGAGTGGCTCGACGATGCCTCTTCCCATATAGAGTGCCCATATCCGATTGGCAATATTGAGGCGAAATGCAGAATTAGCTTCCGATGTTAATTCGGAGGCCAGCTGCAGTCGTCGACTGTACTTTGGTACTCCTCGATTATTATTATCTGGTTTAACCACATATGGCTCTTCCTCAATGGTCGGGTCATCGATCGCATCAAGATCAAGGATACGTGGCGAGGTAGCATCTTCTTCATTGGTAAATACAGATGTGAATTTCACATCGCCTTCTGCTTTTTCACCGATGGAAACTACTTTGGATTTGGGATCTGTGAACAGATAACTACGGCTGAGAAATGCTGAAATCCCGTAGTAGTGTCTTTGTAAATAGTCACCAACGGAAGGATGGTCATGACATTGTGCACATTGCAAATCTCTTCCGAGAAGTGTTTGTCCGATAGCCCGGACGGTCTCTTCACGCTTAAGTTCACGCGCAAGTATGAACCGCGCCGCAGGACGAGTAGCAGCATCAGTGCCATCTACTGTGAGCAATTCATGGACGAGTTGATTCCATGGCTTATTGGAGTGCATAGACTCGAAAAGGTATTGTTGCCAATTTGTTAGTTCGATCTGTTTCTTAGGTAGCCGTTGAAGTAGCATGACGTCGAAATGATGCTGAAGTCGCCGCGCATGCTCAGGCGAAGAAAGTAACTGGTCGATGAGTTGTTCGCGTTTTTTTTGGGACTGATCGGAGACAAATGTCACCACTGCCTCTGCAGTTGGGTGTCGCCCAGTGACATCAATATAGACTCTGCGAATAAATTCAAAGTCCGTGCAAATCGACTGTGAGCCGTCATCTGTGACAGGATTTAAGCCAATTTCGGTGTCAATTCTGTCGCGCAGCAACTCCTGTCCTTCAACAGTAGTCACCAGTGCCAACATCACTAACAGCATTAACATTATGCGATTCATACACCCAATTATAATCCACATCCACCTGCCAATCATGTGCCAATCATTGCCAATCATGGACACTCACTCTTTGTAAATTGAAATAAACATAGACTGTCCATGAATTTTTGAGCATAAAAACATAGACTGTCTATGATTTAGCGGATTTTGGTAGGGGGACGTTGGCCTTCGGGGATGAAGCTGAAGTATTTGCGGCCTTCCATGCGCTGCTGCCATTCCGCCTTCGCATTGGCTATCAATTCCGGTTTTTCCAGTAAATCGATCACGCTAATTGCCAATACTTTAGACGCATAAACAATCCCTTTTTCGCCAATCGTACTGCCAATGGATGACACGTTTTGCCAGCTATGTCCCGGGCTGTCCGCCACGAAACAGGATGTCCTAATACCTGAAGTCGCTACTCGCCAACTAATGTCACCGACGTCTGTCGCTCCTTTAGATGGTTTAGGATTCTTTGTTACTGGATGTATCCGATCGTCAATCGCTAATGGATACTCCCGATTAAACTGAGCGACAAGCGGTGCTTGTAAGCGGCGTGCAAAGTTTTCCTCGTCCTGTGTAAAACTCGGTGCACCAACCAACTTCAGGTTGTCATATAGCATGTGTGAAAGTGAGTCATTCGGAATGATTTCATGACAGTCGGTATCCACTTTCACCGTTAGCTCAGTCTTTGTCATGAGCGCCGCACCCTTGGCAATGTCTTTCAGCCAACGGAAGTTATATTCAACATCCTGATGGGTATTTGCTCGGCAAAAATACCAAACCGTTGCTTTAGGCGGCACGACATTCGGTGCTCCACCGCCGTCGATCACAACATAATGAAGTCTCGCATCTTCCTTGATATGCTCGCGCATATAATTCGCGCCGACATTCATTAACTCCACCGCATCCAGTGCACTTCGGCCATCTTCCGGGCTGCCGGAGGCATGTGCCGCAGTCCCGTCAAAAGTAAACTTGGCAGAAACAAGTGCCTTACTGCTGCCGGCAAATGTGTTGTTCTTTGTCCCGGGATGCCAGTGCAAACAGATGTCTAAGTCATCAAACACGTTGTCCAGAGTCATGTAAACTTTACCAATCACTGTCTCTTCGGCAGGTGTCCCGTAAAATCGAATCGTGCCAGACAGCTTATGTTTATCCATTGCTTCCTTAATGGCGACTGCAGCACCAAGTGATCCAGCCCCCAATCCACTGTGCCCACAAGCATGCCCCGGAAGTCCTTCTTCACGCGCGATTTTTACCGGCGATACTTGCTGGCTCATTCCCGGTAATGCGTCGTATTCTGCCAATAAGCCGATTACGGGCTTTCCTTTTCCATAGGTGGCGACAAACGCAGTTGGCATTCCAGAGATTCCGGATTCAATTTTGAATCCGTTTTCCTTCAAGTGTTTCATCAATAGCGCAGATGATTTTGTTTCCTGAAGACCGACTTCGGCTGTTTCCCAAATCGTTTTATTCACTAATCTGATCGTGTTGGAAATCTCATCCACCTTTTTAATCGCTGTCTGCTGTGTTTCACGAATCTGTGCATCGCTACTTCCGCAAAAGAGATATGAGAACAGGAGAATGGTGAAAATCATTTTTGTCATTGGGCGCATTCGTAGACCTGCAATTACTGATGAAAGTTTGGTGTTAGATGAAGTACTAGGTAAGAATGTCGTGGAGGACGTTTCCCGCAACATCGGTGAGCCGGAAGTCGCGGCCGCGATAGTGATATGTCAATTGTTCATGGTCTAATCCCAGACAATGAAGCATCGTTGCCTGAATGTCATGAACATGAACAGGGTTTTCAATAGGTGAATAGCCAATATCATCTGTCTTTCCGTACACGAAGTCGCGTTTTATACCGCCACCAGCCATTAGCATCGTAAAGGCAAAGGGATGATGGTCACGTCCTTCGTTCCCCGCGTTGATACCGCGCCTCACTTCATTCATCGGCGTGCGTCCAAATTCACCGCCCCATACAACCAATGTCTCATCCAGCAGACCGCGCTGGTCTAGATCATTGATCAGGGCACCCACGCCTTTCTGCGTCATATCGCAGTTTTCCTTGAGCTTCTTATTTAATGCAGCATGGTCGTCCCATGTGTAATGGTAGAGCTGTACGAATCGGACACCTCGCTCCACCATGCGGCGTGCCAGTAGGCAATTCGTGCCAAACGCGCTGGAAGTTTCGTCGTCGATCCCATATTGCTGAAGCGTCGTACGGGATTCATCTTTGAAGTCCAATAACTCAGGTGCAGCAACCTGCATTCGAAATGCCATTTCATAAGCAGCAATGCGTTGTTGGATTTCAGGGTCCATCTGTTTCTTAAATCGCAGCTCGTTCAAACGCACAATGCTATTCAGCCTCTTTGACTTAAGTTGTGTAGTAACCCCCCCCGGGTTTTTAAGATGTAGTATTGGATCACCGGAATTTCGCAGTGTGACGCCCCGGTGCATTGCTGGCAAGAATGCACTGTCCCAAAGTGCCGGCCCCCCCAAATCTCCCGAGCCGTTTCGTGAAAGCATGACGATAAATCCTGGTAGATTCTGAGACTCAGAACCGAGTCCGTAGGAAATCCAGGACCCCATGCTGGGAAGCCCAAACCGCGGTACGCCGCAATTCATAAACAACTGAGCAGGATGGTGATTACTGATATCCGTGTGGACGGAGCGGACCATACACAGCTTTTCAGCGCACTCAGCAATATTCGGGATGAAGTCAGAAAAGTGCATCCCCGATTCGCCGTACTGCCGAAAGGATCTTGGCGAAGCAAAGATGCGAGCACTTCCACGGATCAGCGCGTCGTCGAGTCCTTCGAGAAAAGACCCCGGAACGGGCTCACCGTGTAACGCTTTCATTTCAGGTTTTGGCTCAAACAAGTCAAGTTGGCTGGGTGCGCCCGCCATAAAAAGGAAAATCACATTCTTGGCACGCGGAGCAAAGTGTGCACGCTTGGGAAATGCCAATGCAGAAGCTGTTGGTGCGGCCTCGAGCGATTCGTCAGCGAGTAACGAATTCAACGCAAGTGCGCCAGCACTAACTCCGGCTTGCCCGAGGAATTGCCGCCTTTGCATATTTAAGTCAAGTTGGTGCCTCGTATGTTTCATTTAGATCAATCCCGCGTAATGAATTCATGGAGGTTCATCATCACGCTGCATGTATGCACCCAAGCGGCAGTGTTTAGCTCAGCATTTTCTCTTCCAACCGTCGCATCAATTAACTCAGGGTGAGACTTGAAGAACGTTCTATTTTCAGCAAGCAGTTGTTGAAGCAAACTTGCTTCTTCACGTTCTGGCAGTCGTTGCAGACATACGGTGAACAGCTTGTTTATCCTGTCGAGATCATCTCCTGCTTCCGTATCAATTTGCCGTGCCAGATGCTGAGCAGCTTCGAAAAACACTTCATCATTTAGCAGTGTTAGCGCCTGAAGTGGGGTGTTTGAGCGTTCCCGACGCGCACAAGGTGATTGTGGGCTGGGTGCATCGAACACTGCAGTTTGTGCAAACGGGGTAGTACGTAATACAAACGTGTAAACCGCTCTGCGGTATCGATCCTCATCTTTACTTACGTCCCATGGATGTGAACCGAATGCCTCGAGTGTGACGCTTTCCGGTTGCGGTGGCCGGACTCCGGGGCCACCCATTTTTGCGGAAAGCAATCCACTCGTGGCTAATGCCGAGTCACGGATGGTCTCCCCAGAAAGCCGCAGGCTGTTTTGACGTGCCAGGAGCTCATTTTCGGGATCTATGCTTGTTAGCTCTGGTCGATATGTTGAGGCCTGTTGATAGGTAGACGATAAAACAATTCGTCTTTGGAGTGCTTTTACATCCCAATTGGAGCTCATGAATTCTGACGCAAGAAAGTCCAGCAAATCGGGATGCGTGGGGGATGCACCTTGTATCCCGAAGTCTTCGCTCGTTAAGACTAGGCCTCGGCCGAAAAACTCCTGCCATATTCGATTCACAAAAACACGCGAGGTCAACGGATTCTTATCCGAGACTAACCACTGAGCTAATGTAAGCCGAGGATCAAGTTCGTCTGCAACGGCGAGCTTAGGCAATACTGACGGTACTGCGGGTTGTACTTGATCTCCCTTGTCGAGATATTCGCCACGAATATGAATTCGTGTCTTGCGTTTATTCACAGCGGCTTGCATTCCCGGAGCACGCAATGCAATTGGATACTCTTTCTTCAATTTCTCCAATTGACCGCGGAGTTCTGACAGACTCAGTTCACTAAACTTCTCTGGATCAACAACACTTCCATACCGCAGAAAGTAGTCAAGTAAATCGTCCTTTTGTCGCTGAGTTCTCTTGGCCCAATCGAGTTTGGCAATTTCAACACCTTCAAGTTGTCCTTCGCCTAAACCACCACCCCAGATTAGCCCTAGTAATTCGTACTGACGATCCCAGATATGATCTTCTCCGGGATTCTTATATGCGTGAAGTATCTTTTGTTCCCAAGTCTTTTGTAATTCATCAACGGCTAAACGGTTTGCAGCCAATAATTGTTGCCGGGCCTGATTGTAATCATCGCGGGATTCCCAGAATTCCTGTGCTCGTCCACCTAGAGGTGCATCAATATTCACTTCATCAGCGTTATTTAGTAGTGAGTAAAACTGGAAGTACTCTTGCTGTGAAATGTCGTCATATTTGTGATCGTGGCATCGTGCGCATCCAACGGTTAGTCCGAGCCACGTTGTACCAATCATGGTTACGCGTTCGATAACCTGAAGTACACGAAATTCCTCGATGTCCGCACCACCTTCACGGTTACTGAGAGTTTGACGAAGGAATCCAGTTGCAATGAACTGATCTTGTGAACGACTGGGAAGCAGATCTCCCGCGATTTGTTCAATGGTAAATTCATCGAATGGCTTGTTCTGATTTAAGGCGTCGATGAGCCAATCGCGATAGCGCCATGCTACCGGTCGCAACTGGTCCGTTAAGTACCCATCGGTATCTGCATAGTGGCATAAATCCAACCACGGTCGGGCCCACTTTTCACCATATCGCGGTGAAGCAAGTAAACGATCTACAACTCTCTCGTACGCTCCCGGTTGGTCATCGTTAAGAAATGCTGATACTTGTGCCGGAGTAGGCGGAATCCCAATGAGGTCAAGCGTCACCCGCCGAATCAATGTCTGTTTCATTGCACGTCGTGAAGGTTGGATATCATTATCCATAAGGCGACGCAAAATAAAATTATCTATCGAGCTTTTAACCCAATCCTTCTTCTCAGCAATACTTGGTACGGCGGGTCTCTCTATCGATTTATATGCCCAATGCACAGGTTCCGCACTGCTAGCGGATCCTGTCCCAAAGGCTAAGACAGTAGTGAAAACGCCGATCAAAGCGATCGAGATGTTATGGAATCGAAACGTCATGCTATCAATGTAGCAGTGTTTAACAGCAGTCTCTAACAAAGGGCGTTAGTTTTATCGTGAATTCAGGTTTCATAAAATGTGTAGGATTAAGAACATGCTCCTTACATAAAACAACAAAATCTGATGTCGGAAGGCAGTGATGGTAAACGTATTTAACTTTGGTGCTCAGGGTGATGGTGTAAATGATGACTGGGCCGCGCTGCAACATGCGATTGAAAGTGGTGATGGCGTACTTCATTTGAATAAGGGTACGTATCGTATTACGAAGACCATCGAGCTGGATCTGACAAAACAGGGATTCGGTGGGATTCGTGGTGACAGCGGTGCAAGCCGAATCATTATGGACGGTGCAGGCCCAGCAATTCGAATCATTGGTGATCACGATGGCACAGCAAATCCCAAGACTTATGAAAACCATACATGGGAAAAGGAGAGGATGCCGATCATTGAAGGTCTTGAAATCTACGGGCGACATCCGGCATCTGTTGGTATTGAACTTCGCAAGACCACCAAGACAGTAATTACTCGAGTACTAGTAAGAGAATGTCAGCACGGAATTCACCTGGTCGAGAGGAATAGAGATTTCATCCTTTCGGACAGTCATCTGTTGAACAATACACACCATGGCCTGTACTTCGACAACTGTAACCTCCACCAGATCATCGTTCATGGAAATCACATTAGTTGGAATAAACGGTCAGGCATAAAATCGCTAAACGGCGACGTACACAATCTCCAGATCACCGGAAATGATATTGAGTACAACCACAATGCGGGTGTGGACAAGTCACCGAATGATGAACCACGTGGTGCAGAGATTTGGTTTGATGCGAGCGATGGTGTCATTAGTGAGGTGACAATCGCGAGTAATACGATACAGGCCACCATTCAGCCAGGTGGCTCAAACATTAGGATCTGGGGCGCTGATACTGATGGCGTAAAAGCTGCGCGCCTGTTTACCATTTCCGGCAATGTACTTGGTTCGCAGACCAGAGGTATCGAAATACGCCGCGCTCAGCGCATCGCTGTTACGGGCAACACGATATACGACTCTAAGGATAGATCCATCCTTTTCGAAGATTGTGGTGGGTTCGCAATCGGCTCGAACACGTTCGTTTGGCGTAGCGATGATGAAGCTGACCAGCGTGACGGAATCTATTTAGAAGACTGTTATGACGGAACCATTACGGGCATAACCGCTACTCGGATGTGTTTTGGAAATGGCCAGCAGGGCGGCGCAGTGACGATGAACAACTGCCATGATGTTTTGCTTGGGCAATCTCAGATCCTTGATAGTTTCACTCGCGGAGTCGACTTAATTGACTGTGAGCGATGTAGAGTGTCAGATTGTTCGATTATTGATCGCCGTAAGGAGCCGAGATCTGCTCAGGCCGTTCGTGTGCGTGGTGGTCGGAATAATCTGATCCAAAACAACATGGTTGGTGGTGCCAGCGATGAGTTGATAAGCATTTCAGATGGGGCGGGTGTGGCAGTAACCAATCACACGATATCCTAGGGGCTTACCAAAGCATTCTATTGAGTCGCTTCCATCGCGATTAGCTGTTACTGTCACCCATGAAGCAACCACACGCAGTCACGTCACCGCTCTTGAAGATTCTTGGTGTGTTAATATTTGCGCACTTGATTGTTGACTGGATCGCATCGACAGTTGTGCCCATCTTTCCGGACCTGGAACGTCAAATGGCGTTAGGCGAAGGCGGGTTTATCATCGGATACATCATTTGGAGAGTGGTGGACTCTGGTTCCCAAATGGTCTTCGGCTATCTCGGTGATCGATTTGATACAAGTCGCATGATCTGGCTTGGGCCGTGCATTTCTGTAGTGGCTTATTCCTTTCTAGGCTTTGTTACTTCGCCGGTGGTTGCGACGATTGTGTTAATGATTGGTGGTGCGGGAATCGCTGCATTTCATCCGGAAGCTGCAGTAATGGCAGGTTCATCGATGCCCAATGCACGTAATCGGGCGATGGCCCTATTTGCTTTGGCAGGATACATCGGACAATCTATCGGACCGTTTTACGCCGGTCGCCTAACGGCGGCACACGGTAATCTAAAAGTACTCGGCTGGTCGACCGTCTGGGCAATTCCGGCACTTGCTATCGTGGCATGGGGAATTCGTAATCGACCGAGAGCGCACCCCGGAAGCTCGGCAGATGAGCACGACGACCAGCCAACAATAAAACGACCGGGATTGCGGGAGATGCTAAAAGATCGCGAGCGCATCATGGTTCAAGTTGTCGCGAGCGGAGCCTTACGAATTGTGCCGATCCTTGGTGTTCCCTTAGCTATTTCTTATATCCTTAAAGCAGCTGGTGAAACAAATGCATCCATTGGCGATTTCCAATCTGCATTCATGTTTGGATTGGGAGTTGGCGGAATGTTTTGTGCATTATTTGTGGGACCAAAGATAGAACGATTTATTCTTTGGTTTCCACCGCTCCTTGCAGCGATTCCGGTTTTTGCCGTTGGATCGGTTACCGGGTTCAACCAGCTACTGATTATCGGTGTAGCGGGTGCGTTACTTGGCTGTACACTTCCGGTTTTCATTAGCTATGCACAACGCATGATGCCACAGGGGCAACGCCTGGCAAGCTCATTGACTATGGGTTTTAGCTGGGGAGTAGCATCTATCATTTCCGGGCTAGCCGTTAAGTTCTTGATGGCAAGTGGAAACTTAGACCAGATTTTTTGGTTCTTTGGAATCTGTTGCATCTTGTGTTCAATCGTGTGTATCGGATTACCAAATGCAACAGACGTCGAATCACCATCAGCAACGTCAGGAAAATAAATGGGACGTTACGACTTATTAATTTGTGACATAGACGGCTGCCTGGCGCCGGAGACTTCGGAGCCGATGAACATTGAGAAGCTGAGCTTGATTGCTGACCACAATCGCCGGGCAATAGCACGACAAGATCGGCCAATTATCACTCTATGTAGCGGCAGGCCAATTCCATTTGTTGAAACCTTATGCCGTGTTCTGCAAAACACCACGGTTCCATGCGTAGCAGAAAACGGTGTATGGCTCTACGATCCATCCAACAACGGATATGCGATGGACGAGTCGATTGGCCCGGATGAAGTAAAGATAGTACATGCTGCTGAACAACGCATGATGGAGTTGTATCACGAGCATGGTGTAAGGATTCAGCCCGGGAAATCAGCCTCGCTCTCGTTGTACCATCCGGATCCGAATTACCTTGAGAGTATTGCCCCGGCTGTTGAAAAGGAATTCCACTCACAGGGTTGGCCCCTTAGAGTGTCGCTAACCCTGTTCTATATCAACTGTGACTTCTCACAGATTTCGAAAGCGACAGGGATTCGCCGGTTACTCTCTCAAACCGGAATCGATCCTCATCGAACAGCAGGAATTGGTGACACATCCAGCGATCTGGGTATTGCTGAGGTGGTGGAGACATTCGGTTGCCCATCCAACGCAATTGCAAGCGTAAAGGCTGCTGCGGATTTTATATCAGAGCATGAGCAAATCGACGGTGTATTGGACTTCATCCAATACCTTGAATCAAATTAGAAACCGACAGCCTGCATAAGTCCTTTCATGTAACCATATGCATACAGTCGGCCAAGTTGCGTATATCCGGGTTCACCCTCATCTTCCCCAAAAAGCTGTGGCACGTGATCGGGGCGTATTGGACCGGTGTATCCAATGTCTTTATAAGCCTGCATTGCGGCAACCATATCGGTTGGCCCACTATCGTGCCATGTTTCGCGGAAATCCTCCTTGGACCCTTCAATGTCACGGAAGTGAATATATCGGATGTGAGGTCCGAGTAGTCGAATGGTCTCCGGGATATTAGCACCAATTTCCGCAAAGCTACCCTGACAGAAACAGATACCGTTGCTAGGGCTGTCGACAATGTTCACGAGTCGCTCAAATCCTTCAACGGAATTCATTATTCTAGCGCGTCCCATAAATTCATCGAGTGGCGGATCATCCGGGTGCATGGCAAGTGCGATGCCAAGATCTTCGGCGATGGGGATTACGCGAGTCAGGAAATACTCCAAATTTTCCCAGAGTTCATCTGCGTTTAGTGACTGGTGTTCCAATTGCTTTGATGGTTGATCCAGAGATTTAGCATCATCGATATCGGAAAGTTTGAATTCAGTGACTCTTGCTCCGCCACGGCTTGGAACGTCCAGTCGTGTTCTTACCCAATCCGTTCCGGCCATGAAGTTGTAACAAAGAACGGGAATCTCAAGTGAATCCATAATCCGGAGTAGATTGTGGATTCCCTCGATTTCATTATCACGATTCGGGCCGCCACAAATAATGTGTTCCGTTTCAAGCGCATCTTCCACAACCGCTGGAGTAAGGCCAAAATTTCGGATTTGTTCTACTACTGGTTTCCAGTCTTCGATATTTGGACCCTGATTACGCAGAGTGATATCCGTTACGCCGCATTGTGCTGCCAATGCGAGGTTTTCATCTGATAAGGGTGTTAACACAGAACCTAGACGCATGTTGTTATTCCTCGTGGTCGACTATTCTTTTGGTGGATCCGGTTGCTGCCACACACTCATGCCGCCATCGACCATTAGCATGTGTCCGTGGACATGTCGAGCTGCGTCACTGACAAGATAAACAGCGCCCTCGCCGCAGACGTCAGCCGTTGGAACGGTTTTGTTCGGTGTATGGTGTTCCATCCAATTTTTGAATTCAGGGTCATCCAGTGCAGGTGCGGTCAGGGGCGTATAGAACAACCCCGGAGCGATTCCATTTACACGAATGTTCATTGGTGCGAGCGAGACGCACAATGACTTAACCATAGATTCAACCGCGCCTTTTGATGTGTCATAAGCTGTGTGAACATCCTCTGCGAGCTTGGCATTGATCGAGCCAACCATCAGCACACGCCCGTTGATTTCGTCAGCCACCCAGTTCCGACAGAACCTCTGGGTTAAAAAGTAATACGAATAGACATTCAATCTCATCGTTTTCTCGAACGTCTCATGGTCCATTTCAAGATACGGCTTGTCGATATATGTTCCGGCATTATTCACGAGTATGTCTAGGTTGCTGTTTGCTGAAAGAGCATTTTGGTAGACATGATCCACACATTGCTGTGTGCTACCAGCTAAATCACCCGTGATAAGTTTAGCCTGCACACCTTCAGCCCGGCACATCTCAAGTGACTGAGCAGCTGCCGCATCGTCATGTAACCCATGCAGGACAAGATCCGCTCCAGCCTTTGCGAATGCCACTGCAATTGCCTGCCCGACACCCTGCGTGGCACCGGTGATTAATGCTGCATGTCCTATTAGGTCAATCATGAAGTAACCTCAACATCCTCGAATCCATTTAGCATTAATTCATCTGGACGGCGGGCGGCCATCGCTTTCTTGAAGTGCAATCGACAGACACTTGTATATTGGTCATTGCCCCCAATTTTGATTTGCGCGCCTTGTTTAATCACGTTACCTTTTTCATCCAGACGCAGGACCATGGTGGCTTTGCGACCGCAATGGCAGATTGTTTTAATCTCTGTGATCGTATCTGCCCAGGCTAACAACTGCTCACTGCCCTCAAATAGGTTTCCTTGAAAGTCCGTGCGAAGCCCGTAACAGAGAACCGGTATATTAAGCGCGTCAGCAACGTCAGAAATCTGTTTTACCTGTTGCCGTGTCAAAAACTGAGCTTCATCAATCAGTACACAGTCGCGATGACAATTCTCATGGAGTTTCTCTACCAATGAGTACATGTCATCTGTTGGATTAAATGTAACTGCATCTGCTGAGATCCCGATTCTAGATACAACTTGTGCAGCACCGTCGCGATCATCCAATTCAGGACATAGCACAAGCGTCTGCATCCCGCGTTCCTGATAGTTGTAACTTGCCTGCAATAGTGTCGTCGACTTACCCGCATTCATACTGGAGTAGTAGAAGTACAGCTTTGACATATGAATGGGAATTATGAAGAACAAGGGGACGGTGTAGACCTACAAGGTGTTTGATCAGGAAAGTCTTTTTTAACACCCTCGTACAGCGTTGACTACAACGATTAGCGTATTCCGTTACGGCCAAAGTACAAAACAGAGACGGCTGCCAATACTCCTGCGACCGTTAAGAACATGGCATCATAACTGACTTGCTTGGCGATGATCCCCAGAATCCAGGACATCAGTATATGGCCGCCGTCGAATGTCATTGTTGCTAAGGCCGTACCTGATCCACGTTCGCTTGGTGCGAATTCACTTAGAATGATGGAAGTCATGGAGTGGTATATAAGTGCGTGGCCACTGCCGCAGAGAAATGCAGGTATCACAATTAAATATGGATTGTCTGCTGTAACCAGTGTGTATGTAAGCATGCCGAAAAACATCGAAACCACACCAGCCAAGAGTACTTTCCGTCTGCCAATACGGTCGGGTAGCTGCCGAGTTAAGATTCGAAGTGACATTCCCCAGCCGGCATAAATTAAAAAGAAGAGAGTTACAAAAGACACCCCTTCAAGCTGGATGCCTTTGTCGTCAATCCATCTGGTGAAAAATGTCAGAGGAATCGTCATACACATCCCAAAGCCGGCATTTACGGCGATAACCGTACCAGGCCAGTTCTTTCTGGCGATAGCAAAGAATGTCAGCAGGCCACTCGGACCACTTCTTTCTTCACGTTCGGGTACAGGCAAGATGAGAATTAGCAGTGCTGGAAGTGCGAGGCATCCCATGACGGTCATAAACATGCGGTCAAACACACCATCGGTGTATGGTCCAGTTCCAAGTACAAGATCCCAAAGTGCAGGTCCGACCATCAAGCCGATGAAACCGGCAACTCCAAGACTTCCGATCGCTTCAGCACGACGTGAATCCGGAGCGATAAGCGTTGCGTAGGTGAGCATGCTGGAAAACACAAATGCTGCACCTAAAGCTAAGCCGCCACGAAAGAGATAAATAGTCCAATGAAGATCATCGATCAGCAGGTTACCGGCCGTACCGCTGGCAAATACGACATATCCGATAGCAAGTGTATTCTTCGTGCCAAGGAAGTTGATGAGCTGTCCGATCCACGGTCGAAGTACCAGGCTAGCGACCATACCGCCGGCAGTAATCTGTCCAACCGTATCCACGGAGCCACCAAGATGCTTGATAAAGCGTCCATAGTGTGCAATGACCGCATTGGACATCACAAATCCGATTTGGCCCAGAAACATCACCGCAAATGCAGGTGTATACAGCCGTTCTTGATTAGAGGTCGATGGTGTCATGCAATACTTGACATGCACGGATTTGGCATGCTGGTGGCGGGTAGGTAGCGGGCGGTGGGATAAAGCAGCAATATACAGCTAAAGTGCTAAATGAAATAGATGAACCGGTAGACCCAAAACTTCTTCAGCAAGATCCGTGTCTACAGATACAATGGTTGTATAAGCGTCTGAAACGTGTGTAACGGCACATCTCAGAAAGTACACCTTGTCACGAGTGTCGACCTATATATGTGGACATCAAGAATATTTTGGCGACCGTTGGTGCTGTTTGTGCTGCTGATTGTGATCAGTGGTTTCATTGCGCATTCAATGATGTCAATGTTGCAGCGTCAACAACTGATTGATCAGCTTGATCTTCGTTTGCGCAGTATTGCCGTAGCGATTAGACCTCAGGTCAATGAGCACCTGTCGGAGAATCAAGAAGTCGCGATCGACTCGTTTGTCGAAGACATTTCAGAGCAAACTAAGGCACGAATTACCATCATAAAACTCGATGGATTGGTGCTTGCTGATTCGCATCAAGATCCAACGAAAATGGAACGGCACAATCAACGAATGGAAATCGTGGCTGCCATTCGTAGTGGAGAGGGTAATTCTGAGCGGCATAGTTCCACATTGGATATGGACATGCGGTATTTCGCAATTCGCATCGGCTCAGAATCTAATCCAATAGGAACAGTGCGCGTGGCTTTGCCTACATCTGAAATCGACCGCGAAGTGGCAGCGATTCAGAACTCTATTGCTCGATTGATTGGAATTGTAACGGCCAGTGGTGTGCTGATTTGCATGATTATAGTCGCGTGGATGACTCGCCCTCTGACTTTTCTTATAAACGAAACTCGCGAACTAACGATGGGACAGCTTGGAGAGACCGTAAACCTGACAGGTGGAAACGAAATTGATGAGCTTGGTCGGACTTTGAATGAGTTGAGCAGAGAATTGGCCACAAGGATGGCGATGCTTGAAGATAATCGTGGCCAATTACTCGCAACGCTTGAAGGGATGGATGAGGGAGTTGTCTCGGTCGATACCGATGAGCGGATCAGATTTGCCAACGAAGCAGCATGCAAGATATTTGACTTAAGCATGCCAGATGACGCAGGCAGGCCCGTATGGGAAGTGATGCGAAACCAGATTGTCGAATCGACTATTGTCGATGTGCTTGCTTCCGGTGAAACTCAACGAGTGGAAATAGAATTACTTGGCCCGCCACAACGATTCCTGTCGACAACGGTGTCCTCCGTGCCCGGAGCGTCTGACGGTGGTGTAATACTCGTGCTACACGATATTACTGATTTGCGAAGGCTCGAAAACATGCGTCGCGAGTTCGTTGCGAATGTTTCGCATGAGTTGAAGACTCCGCTAGCATCGATTCAAGCTTACTCTGAGACTCTATTATCCGGCGCATTGGATGATGAACAGAACAACGAGGGATTTGTACAGCGAATTGTGGAGCAAGCTGAACGATTGAGCGCACTCATTCAGGATCTTCTTAGCCTGGCCAGGGTGGAGGCTGGAAACCACCCGTTCGAATTTGTGGATCTGAATATGGCAAGCTTCCTTCAGGAATGTCTTGAATACCACAAGTCGCGTGCGCGAAAACGAGAGGTTGAATTGGGTCTTGTGCTACGTACACAAGATGTGTCCGCACACGTCGATCCAGAAGGCATGCGGCAGATCATGGATAACCTGATCGATAATGCAATCAAATATACGCCTGCCGGTGGTAGTGTTGATGTTGAATTGGATGTCGATGGGGATGATGTGCACATTGTTGTAAGAGACAGCGGGATCGGAATTGGTCAGATTCACATTGAGAGGATATTCGAGCGATTTTACCGCGTCGACAAGGCCAGGTCGCGAGAACTAGGTGGAACTGGATTGGGTCTAGCCATCGTCAAGCACTTGGCCGGTGCATTTGGTGGATCTGTAGAGGTTGAAAGTACCGCTGGCCAAGGCACTTCTTTTATCGTACGCCTTCCACAATGCTAAGCGTGCATACGATAGCCGACGCCACGAACAGTCTCGATCAGAGCTGATTTATCACCGAGCTTTTTACGTAGCGCACGGATGTGAACGTCAATGGTGCGCTCTAGCACTAAAGTGTTATCCCCCATCAGACTTTCCATGAGATCATATCGAGAATATGCTCGTCCCGGATGGACCATGAGTTGCCATAGGAGCTCGAATTCGGTTGGTGTCAGTTGAAATGTGGCACCGTCATTGAGAGCTTTGTATTGAAGGCGGTCAAGAACTATGCCACGGTATTTCAATATGTCTTTTTCATCACTCGATGCTAACGTTCTGCGTAGCAGTGACTTGATACGGGCTAACAACAAAGCCACTTTAAAAGGCTTTGAAACATAGTCATCGGCCCCCGTTTGGAACCCGACTAATTCATCAATCTCTTCACTCTTAGCTGTGAGCATCACGATAGGAATATCCTGAGTCACCTGAGACGACTTCAGATTCCTACAAATCGCCAATCCATCAAGTCCAGGTAACATCAGATCCAGAAGAACAAGGTCGGGGAGTAACTGCTTAACGGCAGCTAATCCATCAATGCCATTATCCCGTGAGTGCACAATATAACCTTGTGACTCGAGGTTATATGTTAAGACGTCAATCAGCGTTGGTTCATCTTCGATGATTAAGATTGTCTCGCCAGCCATGACTCACATTCTCAATGAGTGGGGAAACATTGTTTCGAAATAAGGATGTACTCGCAGTATGTTAATGACCGTGTCGCACATCATCGCCTTTGACCATGTAGATCACTTCTTCGCACACATTGCACGCCTGATCACCAATACGTTCGAGCGAGCGCCCGATAAGGATCTGCGACAATCGTCCAGCGATATCAGTTGGGCCGGAGATCATCTCGCGAACAACTTCATCGCTTAGAAGTTCTTTCATGATTTGATCATTCAGCGAATCGATCAATTCGTCATGGCCGAGAGTGGATTCTGCCAACTCTGCATCTTTGTTTACATAAGCCGTCACAGCATCGTGAACGATTTCCCGTGTCATCTTTCCCATTTGTAACAAGCGGTCCTGGGGTGATGCCACGCTCTTTAAGTGCATCATCTCCAGAGAATTAATGATATTCGTCGCCTGGTCTCCCATCCTTTCCAGGCTGGTTGCTATGTGCGAGGTAGTCAATAGATATCGCAGATCCGATGCAACCGGAGTGAAGACGGTGAGCATCCTCACAACTTCCTGATCGACGTCTATTTGCATCTGATCAAGTTCCTGCTCCTGCTGATGAATATTCTCTCGTGTCTCATCCTCAATTGACTCAAGGGAATCGACAGCCAGAGCGAGCATGGATTCTGCTCGTTCAGCCATTTGTACGAGGCGATGTTGTAAATCAGTTAATTCCTGATCAAACCTTTTCATTTGGCTATCCCAATTCGTGGTCGTTCACAACGGAGCACGTTTTCGCTCCGTTGGAATCCTATCCGTAGCGTCCTTGAATGTACATTTCTGTTTTCTCGTTTTCGGGAGTCATGAACAGGTCAGTGGTTGGCCGGTGTTCAATAATCTCACCAAGTAACATGAATACACATTCATCAGAGGCACGCCGCGCCTGTGCCATATTATGTGTGACGACGACAATAGTGAAGTCTTCACGTAAACGTTCGATTAGATTCTCAATCTTCTCTGTGCCTTCGGCATCCAAAGCAGAGCAGGGTTCATCCATAAGAATGATTTCGGGCTTTAAAGGCAGCAACCTCGCTATACACAGTTTCTGTTGCTGCTCGAGTGTGAGCCATGTTGCTCGTTGCTTTAGGCGATTTTTTACAGCATCCCAAAGATCAACTTCTCTCAACGCTTCTTCGACTATTTGATCCCGTGCGGACCTACTTATGCCTTTATGCGCTGCATGAATATTGCTGCCAAACAGCACGTTGTCGTAGATGGAAATCGGGAGAGGATTGGGTCGTTGAAAAACCATGCCAACCGATTTTCGTAACTGGCGAGTGGAAACATCAGGGTCGAGAATGTTCTTGTCGAGAATTCGAATCTCACCTGTGGTCGTTACATTACCATATCGCTCGTTAATACGATTAAAACATCGTAACAGCGTCGTTTTTCCACATCCGCTGGGTCCAATTAGGCTGGTGATAATTCCTTTGCGGATATTCAGCGTAACGTCTTCAAGTGCTTGAAAATCTCCATACCACAAGCTCAGATCTCGAGTTGTGATACTCACTTCCTGAGCCTGCGGTTCAGTAACCAGTGTCTCGACGTCAGGTTTTAGTGTTTTAGATTCCATGAGATCGACGGCCATTTAACCAAAATCTCCCATTACGTAGTCCAATGTGATTTGTTGTTCCGGCTCCGAGAATATTTTTTCGGTCGGTCCAAATTCGATTAATTCTGATTTGTTAAAAAACGCAGTGTTGTCGGCCAAGCGGCGTGCCTGTTGTACGAGATTAGTAACAAGGACGATTGTTAATTCCTGCTTTAATTCCAAAAGTACATCTTCGATTTTCATCGTGGTGACCGGGTCAATTGCAATTGAGAATTCATCCAGGCACAGGATTTCCGGTTGATGTGAAAGTGCGCGGGCGATGGTGAGTCGTTGTTGTTGTCCACCGGACAATTTGGTGCCGAGCATGTCCAAACGGTCTTTAACCTCATCCCATAACATTGCTTGCCTTAGGCACTTCTCGACAAGCTCATCGAGAACCCGTCGATCATGCATCCCTGCCCGGCGGGGAGCATAGGCTACGTTTTCATAGACCGACAAGGGCAATCCGACAGGAAGTGGGAATACCATCCCGATATGTCGTCTTAGTTGATGTACCCTCCGACCTCTGATTGCGCTGACATCTTGTCCATTTACCTTGACTGAACCGGAGACTTTCGCGGATGGGATGAAGTCTAATGTTCGGTTAATGGACTTTAACAGCGTCGTCTTACCGGCATTGGCCGGGCCGATTATTCCAAAAATCTCATTACGTTTGATTTGCATGTCAAACGGTTGAAGTGCAACGTCCGAACCATATTTGACGCTAACATTGTCAAAGGAAATATGGATATCGCTTGAGATTGGCAGGCTAGATTCGTGATGTACTTTGACGGCCGCAGGCGCATCTGTTGCTAGGTCACCGGTCAGTTGGGTTGTTTCGTTTTGATTCACAATTACCACCTCTTACGTGCACGAAGATAAATGCGGAATCCAATTGAAATACTGTTTACCATCAAGACCATTCCAATCAGTACAACCGCCGTACCAAATTGAAATGACTCTGGAACATCCTGAACCTGGGTTGCGACTGTGAACAGGTGGTACGAAAGAGCCATGAAACGGTCTTCGAGTCCATATGGCACAAAGGAATCAAAACCAGTATCTGCGATTTTCTTGTAGTAGAGTGCGCCGGTGAACAGGATGGGCGCAGTTTCACCGGCTGCTCTAGCCACTTGTAAGATTACGCCGGTGAGAATTCCGTTGATGGAGTTTGGTAGGACGAGTGTCCGAATGGTTTGCCATTTAGTCGCTCCCATGTTCCAGCATGCAGCACGAAATGACTGAGGTACAGAGGTCAATGCTTCCTTGGTACTTGTGATGATTACAGGAAGTGTCATCACAGCAACAGTGGAAGAAGCAGCCAGCAATGATCTGCCCATATCCATGAAGTAGACGAATGCGCCAACTCCAAACAGGCCATGCACGATACTCGGCACACCAGCGAGGTTGACCACGGCAAGGTTTATGATTCGCGTAAACCAATTGTCATTAGCAAATTCGCTCAGATAAACACCCGCCAGGATGCCAATCGGTGCCGAAATAACCAGAGAGAGAAGCACTAATAAAAATGTTCCTATCAATGGCGCCCAGACACCACCGGCTGTCATACGCTTTTTTGGGTTGAGGGTAAGGAAGTCAAACCCACCGTTATCCATATTGAATACGGTGATACACACGATCCAAATCGAGATGCCTGCAAGAATAGCAATTGCAAGGCCCATGAAGAGCTTGCGTTTATGTTCATTGCGTTTCGCAGCTTCAATGAGAAAATATGGAATCAAAAGTCCAACGCAGCCAACGCCTATGACCATATAGGTGTATGACAAAACATCACTAGCACGATATGCGAGATCCCACATGATCCAAAGCATGGGGATAACGAGCGCCATCGTCATCATCAGGAACGTAAATTGGGCTCCCAGTTCTATCCGCTTACGTTTGATTTCTTGCGGCGTTCTGGCAAAAGGATTGTTGCCGTCATTAGGATTGAGATTAACATTAGCCATGCTGTTCCGTCCTTATTCCTTTGACGATTACATCTGCGATGATGTTGATCAGGAATGCGAATGTGAACAAAACAATGCCGATAACAAACAGCACCAGATAGTGTTCGTCACCTGGTGCTGTCTCACCTAGTTCTGCGGCAATGGTTGCAGTGAGAGTTCTAACAGGATCTAACAATCCTTCTGGTATTTGAACGGCATGGCCAGTACACATAAGTACGGCCATAGTTTCACCAATTGCTCGGCCAACCCCTAACAGAACTGCAGCCAGCAGACCATGTTTCGCCGCAGGAAAGAGCACCTTAAATACCATTTCAATTCGATTTGCACCGAGGGCCATCGCAGCTTCACGATAGGAATCAGGTACAGCGCGTAGTGCATCTTCGGACATGGAAACGATCACCGGCACACTCATTAAAGCGAGGATGATTCCACCGTTTAGAAGGTTGATTCCCACAACAGCTGAATCGAATGAATCCAGCAAGATCGGTCCGAGAATCATATATCCAACAAATCCCCAAACCACAGATGGTATTGCTGCGAGTAATTCGATGAGCACTTTGAGGGTTTCTCTGGTCTTACCTCCGGCGAATTCTGACACATATACTGCGGCGCCAAGACCGAGCGGCACAGCGATCAGCATTGATAGAATGGTAACGGACAGTGTTCCCATGAGCATTGCAAAGATCCCGAACTGAGGTTTCTTTGCGGACTCCGGCACCCACTTTTCGTTTGATGCAAAGTCAGTGGGGTTTAACTTGAATGGCTTGATTCTGCCAATTCTCAAATCAGACGTAAGCCGGTCCGATATCCACTGTTTTTGTATCGCGGTCAGACCGTCGACGTCTGTGACGAAAACCTCTTTCGGATGATCGTCGTTCGCTGTGTGATATTTATCAGGATCAAGTTGTTTCAGTACAACTGCAGAAATCTGATCCAGTTGTGAATCAGATACATCGAATCCATGTTGTTCCGAGATTTCCTTAACAGCTTTTTGGGTATTAGTTGTGATCTTATCACTGTTACCAAAAATTGCCGGTGCACCCTCTACAAATACGAAGGCGAAAATCGCAAGTACAAAGAGGATCGCACTCCAACCGCAGAGGTAGATAAAGCCGACAAACAACCACTCGAATTTATCCACAATGACGTTAGAGTAATAACGGAAACCGCGCTGGCTTTCGCCAGGTGGCTTGCTTCCACTATCAGTGGATTTGGGTGATTGCGTGGTTGTGCTTTCCATCGCACTCCGCCGGCTAGATGTTGATCAGCGATGTAACAGTTACTTAACAGGAACGTATCCCATCTCTGTTACAACTGCCTGACCGGCATCTGACATGATCCAGTCCAGGTATTCCTTTACATTTCCAGTTGCTTCACCAATGGTATAGATGTGCAAGGGTCTCGCAATTGGGTAAGTGTTGTTTATAACGTTTTCTGCATTCGGCTCAACAGCTTCTCCATCATCAGAAGATTTTATTTTGAGCATCTTTACATCAGGAGTTGCATAGCCCATCCCACTGTAACCGATGGAGTTGAGCGTTGTACTTACAAGAGCGACTACATCTTTAGAGCCACTTTGGTCGATGGAGCCGAGTTTAAAGTCTTCTTCATCCAAGACGGACTCCCGGAAATATGCATACGTTCCGGAATTGTTTTGGCGGCTAACACGGGTGATTTCATCAGCAGTGCCTTCAGGCATTGTGATCCCAATATCACTCCAGTTGGTGATGCTTCCGCTATCGGCATAAATCGCTTTGAGTTGGCTAAGTGAGATTTCATCAATCGGATTGTCTTTATGAACGTAAACAGCGAGTGCGTCACGCCCTACAATTAGCTCGACAGGCTCTTTTCCTAGCTCATCCTTCGCTCTTGCCTTTTCTGAGTCCTTTACTTTACGGCTGGCATTTGCCATATCTGCCTGACCGCTAATAAGACTCTTAATGCCAACGCCGCTACCGCCGCCAGAGACTTCGATTTCGACACTTGAATTGGACTCTTGATACTGTTCTGCCCATGCCTGAGCTAGATTGACCATTGTGTCAGAACCTTCAATCCTGATTGCCGATTCAGCTTCGTCTTTGGTGGATCCATTGTCACCACTGCCGCCACATCCTGTGATCATGATTGCCACTGCAAGTAACGCGGCAAACTGCTTTATTCGTTTCATTTCTTATTCCTACATTCTTTCTACGTCAACACACAGCTTCTCGAACCGCTTCGAGTGATATTGCTAGTAGCTGTGAAACCATTTAATACGAGCATCGACAGCTCATATCACTTATGTGTATCACCACTAAGTTAAGAAAATGTTAAGAATTACTCATCGCATGGTAAGAAACAGGATGTTGATGTGAACAGCTAACGGTACCCACATTTAGCCACGACTTGGTGGATAGGCACCGATAACAAAGCTCCCAATTATTCAGAGTGAAATAGTTGACAGAAAGCCGTGAAAATCACGGATAATCCATCCAAAACAGGCTGCTTTGAATACTTGATTGAATCCTAAGCTAGCGCTTCTTCGACGATGTGTGCCTCATCCGGCCCAGTTAGACGCTGGTCAAGACCCTGGTAATAGAACGACAAGAGATTGTGATCCAATCCCATCAAGTGCAGTATCGTTGCATGGAAATCTGAAACGTGCACGGGCCGATCAGCTATTCCAAATCCCAGGTCATCACTTGCGCCGATGGCCTGCCCGCCTTTGACTCCGCCACCAGCTAGCCACATGGTAAAGGCATGCCAGTTGTGATCACGACCAGGTTTCCCGATTCCTTCACTTGTCGGTGTGCGACCGAATTCACCACCCCAAACAAACAGCGTTTCATCCCACAGGCCAATATCTTTCATATCTTGCATTAAGGCTGCCATGGGCTTATCTGTTTCACCGGCATGAAGTTTGTGATTGGTGATACAGTCAGTGTGACCATCCCAGGTATCTTCGATATGGCCACCACCGGAGTAAAGTTGAATAAACCGCACTCCGCTCTCAAGTAAACGCTTGGTTATTAAACATTTTCTGCCAAAGTCGGCGGTGATTTTGTCGTTCAATCCATAACGTTCATGCGTCTTTGCTGATTCCTGAGACAAATCAACAACGTCCTTAGCGGCCACCTGCATGCGATATGCCAATTCGTAGGACTCGATACGGGCTTCCAGTTCAGACTCGAATTTTCGAGTGCGTCGGTGTTGCTGATTGAGTGCTCCAAGTAAGTCCAATGACTTGCGCTGGCCACGATCGGTAACTCCCTTTGGATTCTCCATGTTTAACAAAGGTGTGCCGCTGCTTCGGAACATGGTTCCCTGATATGCTGCCGGGATGTAACCACTACTCCAGTTTGAAGCGCTTCCAATTGGGCCGCCACGTGGATCGGTCATTACAACGTAGCCTGGTAGATCCTGGCTGATCGTTCCGAGTCCATAGTTTACCCATGAACCGATCGACGGGCTGCCGATTCCCACTTTCCCGGTATTCATCTGAATGCAACCGGAGGCATGTGCTGCGGTATCGGTGTAGCAACTACGAAACAGGCATAGGTCATCAGCATGCGTGGATAGATGAGGATAGAGGTCGCTGATCTCCAATCCACTCTCGCCATGTTTCTGAAACTTGAATGGTGACTTCATTAAGTAACCAATGGCTCTTCCATTGGATCCAACTTCGAGCTCTCCCTTGTACTCTTCGCCATGGTGTTTATCCAGAACGGGTTTGGGATCAAACGTGTCAATTTGACTTGGGCCGCCATTCATAAAAAAGAAGACACAGCGACTTGCTTTGGCTTCAAAGTGCGGCTTTTTCGGCGCCAACAATCCACTCAATCCCTCTTTGTCTTCAGCTCGCAATTTATCAAAGAATCCGTCGCGACTGAGTAAGTCCAGCATCGCAAGACCTGTAAAACCCGCGCCGGTTTCCCAGAGAAACTCTCTACGCGAATTCCTACACGGTGTTTGATTTGGACTCATAAATCGATTCATGTCTTACTTTCACTAGCGTGAGACGAGTTATCTCTCGGTTAATCCGGATACGCGAACTCGTTGAGGTTGAAAATGACTCTGCAGATTTGAACGAGGGCTCTATATTCGGGTGACGTGGCCAACTTTCCATCCGCATCCTCTTCCCTGAACTTTTTTGTTTCCGTAGCGAGAAAGTCAGTCATAACTTGCAACTCCGTGGCTGTTGGTTCACGGCAAAGTGCAAGTTTAAATGCAAGCGTTATTTGCGCTGCTGAGCCATCACCGGCTTCAGTTTCTAATCGTTTGGCAAAATACTCTGCCTGTCGATTAACGAACTTGCCGTTAAAGAGAGTCAACGCCTGAGGCGCTACGCTGGTAACAATCCTTTGTGGCGTGGATTTGGTCGTATCACATAAATCCAGAACTTCTAAAAATGGCACAATCAGTGACCGCTTTACATAACTGTATATGGTGCGTCGATTTGCCTCTTCTTCATTAAACGCAGGCCAGATTTTCTGTTTGTCAGCATGGTTATCTAGAGCGTCGGACGGCACATATGGGTACATGCTGGGGCCGTACATTTTTCGGTTGATTTGACCGCTGACTGCCAAAATACTATCGCGGATTGCTTCAACCTCTAGTCGGCGATACGGGCGTCTCCACAGTAAGTTGTTTTCCGGATCTTCTGCAGCATATGACTCGTTCCATTCTGAGCTCATGCGATACGCATTACTCGAGAGAATCAATGCATGTAGCTTTTTCAGAGACCATTCGCCTTCATTGACAAACCAATCTGCCAACCAGTCAAGTAACGCTTCGTGTGTCGGAGCTGCGCCCATTACACCGAAGTCGTTCGGTGTGCGAACAATACCAACGCCAAAGTGATGTTGCCAAACACGATTAACCAACACTCTCGCGGTCAGTGGGTTGGCATCACTGGCAATCCAATTCGCCAACGCCAATCTTCGACCGGTCGTGTGGTTTGTAGGATTATCAAAATCCGGCTGCACGCTTGTAAGTACTGTCGGTACACCAGGTTGCACAACGGGTCCGGGACTGGACGCTTTGCCACGCACGAGAAGATTTGTTTCCGGTACGTTTTCAAGAGACTCGGTAAAGAAGTATCCACGCGGTAAATCGGGTGTTTCTTCTCTTAGGGCTTTGATAGCCTGCTTCGCCTGAGATAGTTGGTCCCGTTGTTCGTCGTTCAACCCGGAATCTGCATCTGCTGCAATCTCGTTGCGTTTGCTTGCAATCAACTTAACAGCATCTGAATCTCGATCGCCAGCCGGGGTCTTAAGTGCCTTCTGGATTGCATCATCCAGTTTGGATGTGCCATCTTGGATACGCTTCAGAGCAACCGCCAAATTGATCGAGTCGATGTTACTGTTATGCTTTGCAATCTCACCATTTCGCTTCTGCTCATTGGCCAGTTGCTCAACACTACCAGCCGGCAAATCCAGATCTGACCTTCCGGATTGCGGTCGCGTTAGCGGATTGAAGATCGCGATCATCTTGTAATAGTCATGTTGCGTGAGTGCTTCAAACTTGTGATCGTGACAGCGGGCACAAGCAAGGGTGATCCCAAGAAAAACCTGACTCGTTGTGTTAAGCATGTCGTCGAGTTGATCGAACCGATCTTCAGCGAAATCAGCAGGCTCATCGTCAAATGGTCCCAGTCGATAGTAACCAGTAGCAATCACCGTACGTGAGTCAGCAGTTTCCAATTCATCGCCAGCAAGTTGTTCGAGGATGAATTGATTGAAGGGTACATCATCGTTGAGTGCTCGAATGATATAGTCACGATATCTCCAAACATTTGGTTTCATACCATCACGTTCGTACCCGTTTGTTTCTGCATATCGCACGATATCCAACCAGTGGCGAGCCCATCGTTCTCCGTATGCTTCACTTGCCAACAGTTTTTTAACAAGGTGATCAAATTGTTCCGGATCGCTGTTTGCATCGATGGCTGCCTGTTGCTTGAGCGTAGGTGGTAAACCGGTTAGCCCCAGGTAGAGACGTCGCCCAAGCGTTCCTGGAACAGCGGCAGGTGCAGGCTTCCAACCCTTTCGTTCCAACTTTTGCAGGATAAACGCGTCGATGGGATTTCTTACCCAACGATCATTTTTCACTTGGGGAACGTCAGGCCGTTCGACTTTTTTGAATGCCCAGTGATCACGATCATCCTGCGTGATCTTTGCATCGCTCGCTTTAAGGTCAATGCTCACCTCCGGCATTTTGCCAGGTTCTTCAGCCAGCAGCGGAAAGGATATAAGTAGACAGAGCGTTATAGAAAGTGATCTTTTCATTTTACTTTCGACGTTGGTCGATGATCTTGGTGGCGACGCCTTCAATGCTGTTTTCACCCAGGGTGACATTGCCAACACCGTCGTTGATTTTGATGCCAACACGTTTCATCGGATTTCGATTTTCTTGGATGATATTATTTCGAATCAGGGTGTCTTTCGTTTGACCCTGGATTTCGATTGCAACACCTTCGCCATCACCGCTGTTGACCACGCGGTTGTCTTCAATCACATTTCGGTTTGCCCAAAAATCCTTTCCACGTGCATCGTCCCTGAAAAGGATTCCGATGCGTCCACTGTCGATGACGTCGTTTCTCCGCATCACGTTGTCGGTATCACAGTGTCCAATGGAAATACCGTACTGGCTATTGCCTTTGATTTTGTTATCAACCGCCAGACCATATCGCACGCCCCAGCACCAGAAAATTCCAATGCCGTTGTTTTCAATTGTTGTGTTTTTGATGACGGGTCGTTGTGAGCCGGAGCCCGGATGCACTCCTAAATCGCCGTTGTCATGACTGTGACATCCATCAACGACTACGTCGTGGCAGATTTGAAAACTCAGCCCATCCCCGTTGTAATTCCGCATCGTGCAGTTGTTAAATGTGTAGCGGTTGCAGTCTTGCAGGAATACACAGCCCCCATAGTTGCCGTTCATGTTGGCATTGTTCTCTTTGTTACCGTCAAACGTCAGATTTTCAATCAGCACGTCTTCCGTGTATTCGCTGGTAAATAAAGGAAATAAGGAGGAGACGGTTGGCTTGCCGGTCAGCCAGATGTTTTTACGTAAGCCATCGTTGAGCTTGAAGCGATTACCACTTCGTGCAACCAGTGTTCGCTTGATCGTTGTTTGACCGCCATTGTGAGGATTCTTAGCCACGATGAAGACTCCATCACCAACGCGAAATCCGGAGCGTTTTTCCAGCGTGATCTCCTGGTCGTACCAGTCAGAATCTTCCGAGACATTGACTTGCTCTGATGCTATTTTCGTCACGATACTCTCATCGCCACTTCCCTGGATTCGTATTCGGGATGGCAGATGCACAGCATTTCTTAGTGTATAAGTGCCGGGCAGGATTTTCACGGTACCGCCGCCAAGTCGTGCTATATAGTCGACAGCTGCCTGAAGAACACGATCGGATGAACCAACGAGGTCTGCCTTCTTTGGGCCAACCGTGATGGTCATTCGTTCTTCCCAATTCGGTTCGAATCGGTCGTCACCATCTGTCGCGCGAGGATTCGTTACGCTCGGTCGCTCGTCTTCTTTTCCAAAAAGGGGAGATGCAATCGTCCCGGTCAACAGTGCTGAAGATGCGAGGAATTGACGCCGTTTGATTTGAGATAAATGCATGATGATTTCATCCTTGCTGAACGTGAGAGTCAACATAGCAACGCGATGGCAGAGAATGAATCTGCGTGCGTGGCAGTATGTTTATTTTACAGGGCTTTTAACAGCAATGCTCGTTTCAATTGCTGTTGGGATCGAGCTTTAGAAATGTAAAGCGGGTTAGTTTAAAACCAAACCACAATACCCGACAACTTTTTCGTAGGAGCCTGTAATTTTACCACTGGTGTAATAGCCAACTTCCGTGCATTGGTTTAACTCACCGCGATCTAAAAGTGCTTGCATCACAATTACGGCGGGAATCATTCCACACATGGAAATTTGATTTGTCTTTACCGTGTCGAATAACTGTTCAGGGTTAAGTGAATGCATGGCATCAATCGCTTTTCGATCAAGCGAGTTGTTTACCTCTTGGGTGCCGAAATGATGCATGTCACTTGAGATGATCAGTAGTGGTTTATTATCCAATGCATTGAGAACTGTATTTAATTCGTTAGCAAAGGTTGTGCATTCCTGAAGCGTTGCATTGCCCATGGCGATTCCAACTACCTTGGTCTTTGGTGCTAACTTGGCAAGCAGAATCAACTCCATTTCAATACAGTGTTCCGACGCGTGAGCCCCAGCATCGAATTCCAATCCGGAGATGCCATCTACTAACTGAGTTGCCAAGCCCGTATCGGACTGCAATTCACATCCCGGCAAACTCCAACTGCTACATGGCGAAACGGCCCATGGCAAACCGACCCGCGTGTGTTTTGGCCCAATGATGATTACAGTCTCTGGAATGTCAACTTGCCCTAATACATCGGCAGCAAGTTGTCCTGAGTAAATCAAGCCAGCGTGAGGCACCATGACAGCAGAAGCGGTAACTTTTGTATCCGGTGCATCTTGGATTAAGTCCTCCACCACTCTATCAAGTTCCTCTTTTGTGCCTGGATAAAAGGCACCCGCAACAGCGGGAGGTCTTGGGCCCTCAAAAGATCTGGCCTTGGGAATGCGTGTGTAGTGGAGTCTTTCGGTTGTGCTGTTCACCGCAAAACTAATTAATTGGGCATGCTCGATACTTGTCGAGGGTAACTTGCTGCGGATGGTGTCAATTAGTGACTTGATGTCGCTGGAACTATCGTATGCGGCGATGAGCACATTCTCATCCATGGCGACAAGCATCCGGGTGGTTGTGTCCAGCGACAAATCGCTTACGTCGGACAGTCGACCGTGTATGGCCGGATCATCGAGAAGGGCGAGGCTTGGTGTTGAAGTTGATACAAAATCACTTGCACCAGTATGGGACTGTGACAATTGGCCGGCCAGGTTTTGTGCGTTTTGCAGGAGCGTGGAATGGAGTGGCACTGTCTTGTTCATTGCGAACTGCATTACGCCAATGGTCGATCCATCCTCGTGTGTTAGTTGGTAAAGCAGGCCTTTTACATTTCCATCGGGGATACCGGGCATCACATAACTTGGTGTGGCACCCGTCAACATTGCATCGATATTCTGATGAGTCATCAGGGCAAGCTGTCGGAGTGACTGGTTGTTTATAAAGCTGCACGCTTGTTGAGATGGCAGTTGGGTAAGGTACGCATTTGGCATTGGGCCTTCTGTGACGATCGTTTCAAAGGTTTCCAATGAGGCATCATCTGATTGCCAGGCGTCAATTGGTATGCCTGCTTTTCGACAGACCATTTCCAGAAATGCACGTTCGTCGGCGTGGTGTTCAACAGCCACCACCGGTAACAAGAGACCACGCTTACCAGACTGCTCGATGATCAAGCCGTGCTTGCCAATTTCAATATGTTCGTGTCTCTCTTGTGCATTGCAGGTCACCGGCTGGATGTTGTGAAGTAGTGACACATCGACATCAAGTTCAGGCAATTCAGAGGGTGAAACCGGTGGAAATCGCGGATCACTGGTCGCAGTCCTTCGCGCGGATTGATCGAGAGCGTGGATTAGCTTCATGGGTTGCCCTAGTACACCACAGCAGCTTCTTAGAGTTCCGTTTTTCTTGAGCGTGACAAATGCCCCCATCACCATCTCTTTGTCTGCTCCTTCAAGAGCAGCGACACTTCTCGTCTCCTTGCTTGCACACACTTCATCGCAGACTACCTGACATGCGAGTGCATGAATCGCCTGTTCCTGACTCGAGCTCAATTCGATTGCAGCGGTGTTTTCCATTTTCTGGGACTCGGAAGGAGGTGGAGTTTGCTCTTGTGCGTTTTGCGGTAGCTCTAGCGTAACAAAATCACGGATTTTTATTGGCTGTCGCCCGGCTCCCCATGTACCTGGCTGTGGAGCAAAACAGCCGGGTATCTCTGAACTACATTTGCTACAGGCATTGAGATTGAGATTGTATACGCCCAATTTGTACCAATCGCGCTCAATTAGTAACTCCCCGCACGATGCGCAAAATGTACTTTGGTGTTTCACATCATGTACGTTTCCTACATAGGGATATTTGATTCCTTGACGACGTGCGACTTCGTAAGCCCTGAGAAGCGTCTCATGTGACGTTCTTGGCCGGTCTTGCATTTTGAAGTCTGGATGAAAGGCCGTGAAATGAACTGGTACTTCGTCACCGCAATGTTCCAGGATCCAGTCGCAAAGCTCTCGTAGCTCCTCGGTACTGTCATTGGCGTCGGGGATCACGAGATTAGTGATTTCAAACCATGTTTGCTGGAATTCGCTGAGCCACTTTAGTGTTTCCAGCACAGGCTTGATGTGTGAGTACGTGAGGTTGAAGTAAAACTCTTCGGTGAAAGCCTTTAGGTCGATGTTTGCCGCGCTCATGTGAGAGAAAAATTCTTCACGAGGCTCATCGGAAATGTACCCCGCGGTAACCGCAATGGTCTCGATATCGCGCTGATGGCATTCGATGGCGGTATCAATTGCATACTCTGCCCAAATCACCGGGTCGTTATATGTGAATGCAACACTTTTGCATTGGTGGTGTTGGGCAGCTGTGGCAATGGCCTCCGGCATCGCGACTTCACTGAGTCGCTGCACTTCACGGGATTTGGAAATATCCCAATTCTGACAGAATTTACACCCAAGATTACAACCGGCTGTCCCAAAGCTGAGCACACTGGTACCAGGGTAGAAGTGATTCAACGGCTTCTTTTCGATTGGATCGATACAAAAACCAGTGCTACGACCATATGTCGTTAGCATCATTTCGCCATTGATGTTTTGGCGAACAAAACAGAATCCGCGGTCACCCTCCTTTAGATTGCACTCTCTTGGGCATAATTCGCATAAGATGCGTCCCTTCTCGGCATCACGCCACCAACCACCACTTAAGTGTCCATCACTCGTTGGAGTTGATGGCGGAGGTGTTGTGATAATTCGTTGCATTTAATAGTAATCCTGTACGGGAATCCAACCGCTAATAGCGACGACATCTGAATTTGAACTGATCGAATCGCGATAACGTATGGGATGATAATCAGGGTGTTTTAGCTGAGAGTTCATCGTATAAAATAGACGAATTACGATGTTAGAATCCATGGTTGTCTGTGAAAGTCAGCAATCAGTTTGATGTTTTGAGTTGATCACGCTAGGAGAATACTCATGGCAAAGTCACAAAATCGCACACTTTTCGGTTTCTTGTTTTTCTGTGCCATCGTTACCGGTACTGTAATTAGCATTTCATTTCCCCAGTTATTTACGGACTGGGCATATGCTCAACAGCGTGACGTGGCAGTAGATGCTCAAAGAGAAATTGCATCTGCAAAGGATCTCTCCTCAGCATTTAAAGCTGTGGCCAAGCGCATGCGCCCATCAGTCGTGAGTATCACCAGTAAATTTGAACGCAGGACGTCGAATCAAAACCCGTTTGGTGGGCAGCAGATCCCAGAACGATTTCGTGACTTTTTCAACGACGAATTCTTTGGGCGTCTTCCTCAGTCTCCAGGTCAACGACCTCAACCAGAAGGTGTGGGAAGTGGTACTGGATTCATCGTCAGTGGTGACGGCTACATATTGACTAATAATCATGTAGTCAGTGGTGCGACATCGATTACCGTCACTCTTTCTACATCCAGGGAATTAGAGGCACAGGTTGTTGGAAGTGATAAGGCGACGGATCTGGCAGTCTTGAAAGTACCAGCCGGTGATTTGTTGCCAGCGAAATTAGGTAGCTCGGATGCCATGGAGGTTGGTGATTGGGTGCTCGCAATTGGAAGCCCCTTTGGTCTGGACCAGACGGTTACCGCAGGCATCATTAGTGCCAAAGGCCGTAGTCGTGTTGGTATCACTGACTATGAAGATTTCATCCAAACGGATGCTGCCATCAACCCTGGCAATAGTGGTGGGCCTCTTGTAAACCTCAACGGTGAGGTGATTGGGATCAACACTGCAATTGCATCGAAGACCGGCTCGTATATGGGTATTGGATTTTCCATACCGAGCGATATGGCGAAATTCATTAAAGACAGCATCATCAAGAGTGGAACAGTTGAGCGAGGATATCTGGGTGTGTTAATCCAGGATCTTGACGAGAATCTGGCTGATTCATTCGGCTACTCCAGCACCGAAGGTGCACTTGTTGGGCAGGTTGTTGAGAGTGGTCCCGGGGCTATGGCTGGTCTGAAGGAAGGCGATATTATCACTCATTTGGGTGATACCAAAATCCTCACGATGCCTCAGCTCAGAAACACGGTTGCAGCAACTGTGCCAGGTACGGAATTGCAGTTAAAGGTGTTCCGTGATGGCAAGACGATAGATGTTGTCGTTACCGTTGGTAAGCTCGACACAGAGGCTGTTGCAGCATCGACTCAGGCGGATAATACAACAGATGAAGTTCTTGGAATCAGCGTTGAGTCTCTCACACCTGACAAATCCAAGATGCTCGGGTATAGTGCAGACCTTAAAGGCGTACTTGTTGCCGATGTGAAACAACGCAGTTTAGCTTCGCAGGTTGGCGTCCAGCCTGGTGATATTATCCTTCAAGTTGGCAATACGAAGGTAAAAACAGCTGATGAATTCACCAAGGTGATGAGCGAGAGTGATGTAAAGCAAGGTATTCGTATTCACATACTGCGTGGTGGAGTAACTAGGTTCATCTTTATTCGAACCTAATCTCTAAATGCCATTCAGCCGAATACGATTACGGCAACTATAGGAATCGTAATGGAGTACACTGTCTGGCACTATGCTTGCCTGGCGACGACGCTATTCGGCAGTAGCTTACTTCAAGCTGTGGTCGGATTCGGTGCAGGTGTGTTTGGCATCCCGATATTGATGCTTTGCGGATTCGATGCACACGTGGCAATTATCGCTGTCAGCGTGGGTTCCATGTGCCAGGCAATGATGGGATCGATGAGCCTCAAGGGTGACATCGAATGGCATCGAGCATTTAGGCCAGCTATTTTTCGCCTGATTTGGATGCCACTGGGTGGCTATTGCCTCTGGCTCGTCGGTAACATGGGTCAACAACAAGTGCGTCAAGCGATCGGCATTGTCTTGTTGCTGATCGTATTTGTACGTGTACGGGTTAAAGTCATACCGACGGAAGAACTCCACATCAAATGGGAGTATATTGCTTTCTCGATTAGCGGCGTTTTGTTGGGATTCTGTGGAATGGGTGGACCAGCAGTTGCACTCTGGGTCATGGCGCAACCTTGGAATCCCAGAAAGTCCCGGGCATTTCTGTTTGCCATAATGTTTCTGGGAATGATTCCGCTTTTTATCCAGTTCTATGTCATGTACCCGGATGATGCGCTCTATGCAATGTTGCTCGGACTGGCGACATTTCCCACTGTATTAATAGGTGGTGTCGTGGGGATGAAAGTCGGGAATAAACTTGAGCGAGATCGATTGCAAAAATATACGCTGGTCCTGCTCACTGTGATCGGTATAAGTGCATTGCTTTCACCCTACTTGCGACCTGCCTCAGAAGGTGCTGCTAAGCCTTCTGTTGAAGACGCAGCAGAGCATCAGGTAATTCCTGGATTGCCGAATAAGTGTTGAGCGATTGGTACTGAAACGTGAGTTTTGTTCCGCGATGAATGACTAGATATCCAGCCGGTAGAAGTCGATGGCAGTGCCACCAAAGAGCCGGTCCATTTCGGAGTCGCTGAGTGGACCGATGACCTGACAAAGAGCATCGTAAACTTGATCATATGTTCCAGCCAGTTCGCAGACTGGCCAGTCTGAGCCAAACATACATCGTTCGACTCCAAAGGCCTCGAGTGCCACTTCAACGTATGGCTTTAAGTCTGAAGGCCTCCAATGTTGCCAATCTGCTTCTGTGATCATGCCAGATAGTTTGCAATACACATGCTCGTGTTTTGCTGCATCCTGGATGTGCTGTGTCCAGTTGTCCATTCTTCCAGCTTTAATTTCCGGCTTGGAAATATGATCAATCACGAGAGGCAGGTTCGGTAATAAACTTGCTACAGTCTTCGCATGATGCACGTGTTGGACATAAAAGAGCAGATCGAAAGGGATGTTATGTTTTTCCAGTACCTTTAGCCCCGTAATGATCTCATCTCGAACGATGAAATCTACATCCGGTTCATCCTGCGTAATGTGCCTGATTCCGACGAACTTCGGATCGTCAACAAATTGTGCCAATTGTTCTTCGCAAACATCGCTTGCTAAATCTACCCAGCCGACGACACCAGCAATAAATGGATTTTTATTTGCCAACTCCAATGCCCATGTGTTTTCACGTATATCATGTTGCGTTTGCACAAAGACGGTCTTGTCGATTCCAACCTGAGATATACGAGACACGAGATCACTGGGCATGAATGACCGATTGATGGCCTCATTTCCTTCAGCGCCTAGCCAGCCGTATTCGAATTCAGTTCTGTTTAAATCCCAGAAATGTTGATGAGCGTCGACGCGTATGGTCATTAGGTTTACCTATATGATCGGAGTGTCGTTATTCTCTTCCCGACCCTCGATATAAAACCAGTTGTGAATGGGCTTTAGGATTTCTTGAACTTCCGATACCAACTGGGTATCGAGGGGGTCGTTAATCCAGTCAGCCCATTGGCGAATTCGCCCGGGATTGGCAGAACCAGTCACGCAAGTTGTCATGTCTGGATTTGCAATCGAGTATTGCAAGGCTAGTTGTGCGATATCAATGCCTGCCTGGCTACAGTGGTCAGCGGCTTGCTTGCAGATGTTACGGACCTGATCGGTTGCTTTGTGCCATGGAGGGAGACCCGCATTAGTGAGCAGACGAGCTGAAAACGGTGCCGCGTTTAGGATACCGACTCCCTTTTCCTTCAGATACGGAGCAAGATCGCCAAACATGGTGTTTTGAAGAGTGTAGTGATTGTAAGAAAGTACAACATCAAGATCTGTTTGATCCAGGACAAACTTAAAGATCTTCATCGGATATCCGGACAGGCCGATGTAGCGAACTTTTCCTTGCTGCTGAATTTCACGCAGTGCAGGGATTGTCTCATCAACCACCTGTTGCATCTCAACAAACTCGATGTCGTGGCACAGGATAATATCTAGATAGTCCGTGCCAAGGCGGTGTAGTGATACATCGACGCTTTCGCGCACTCTCTTAGCAGAGAATTCAAAATGCGATTCATGGTACCGTCCGAGTTTAGTTCCCAGATAGTATTGGTCACGCGGGATGCCCTTCAGCGCGATTCCCAACAGTACTTCTCCGATTCCTCGTCCGTAATACGGAGAGGTGTCGATGAAATTCATGCCGCAATCAAGTGCAGTTGGGACGGATTGAAGTGCATCCTGTAAATCGACAGGTACAAACTCTGACCCAAGTGATGAGGCTCCAAAACTAATGACCGACAGTTGCATGTCGGTATTTCCAAGCTGTCTGAATTCCATCAGAGATCCTCTGATCTACGGGTGCTTGTTAGCCATCCATGCGGACGCCGATTGACAACAGCAAATTAGCAAATCGTTGTTGGTCTGCTGTTTGGATGGTTAACACATGGTCTGGCGTATCTACTGCTTTATAGAAGTCCCATTTTTCAATGGGTTCCAGTTCCACTCCAATATTTGAATTAGCGAATACATCACGATATTCATTCCAAACAGGTGGATCACCATCCAGAGCATACGGTCCTGTTGTTTCATAATTCATCGTGTTTGCTGCTTCGATTGGAATAGCCGTCACGAGTGCTTGTAACACCTGTGTGCATGTCACTAGCCCCGGCGAGAGGTTGAGACTGACCAATTCAGCATTCGGTCCTAGCGTTGAGGAACATGGGTAATTGCCATCGGCGATAAGAATCTTACCGTGATGCCCGGCGCGTCCCAGTACTTCGTTGATTTTCGGATGGATTAGTTGGTGCTTTAACATGCTTTAATTCCTATCTCCCGTAACAGGTAACAACTACATCCCGGACTGTAGAGCATCAAGATGACGTGCAAAGTGATCCTCTAATACATCCGCATATGTATCGGGATGTTGAACTAATATGTCACGTACAAGCGGTCCCAGTTTCTCATCAGTAAGAACAGATCCAAATGTGCAGTGAAGAATCTGTCGTCCTGCAAAGGTAAAGCCTTTGCCTTGCGGTACTTCATCCCAAAGTTCCAGATATTGCCTCTCAAGCTCGACGATATCAGAATCTTCCTGAACCGGAGGTGCAGTATCTTACGTTGCATGTACGTGGTACGTCGCGTTGTCGGTTAAATACCGACCACGTGCAAAATCAACGATCTCCCGAAATAGAGATTCATCATGACGTGCGACGACGCGTAGAGCTTCAAGGTAGCTCGTCCCAGCCGTTTTGACATGGAATAGTCCACCGGTTGCTTTGGCCAGCAGGCCGTACATGGAAATCTTATCACTACCAGAGTGCAAGCTTAGCTTGTAAGGGCCCAGTTCTTTTGCCAACGCTGCATGGTCATGTAGCGAGATATCTAATGCATCCAGATCACCGATGAAATCCACTCCTTTTTCGAAGTGACCAATGAATCGAGGTGCAAGGCTAACAAGTTTCATACCGTTACTTAAGCAACGATCCGCGATGATATAGTGTTCTGCAAGAGTAGTAGGTTGCTCTGTTTCATCTACACTCAACTCGATTTCATAGTCACGACCGAGACCTTCGTGTACCTCGTCGATGTAGTTGCAAAGTGAAAGTGCTTCGTTAAGTGCGATACCGTATTTCACGGCTGCTCGCAGGCAGGCTTCTTCATCCAATTGAAACGAAGTGCCTGTACTTAGTGTTACTGATTTCCCGCGGTAGCTATCGATCCAGCTAACCTGGTCACGAATGTCAGCAAACTTTGATTCCAATGTGGCCTGATCATATGTGTCGGAATGTTCATCAACGTGATCAGAAGGATCAATAGTAAAAAAGGTAAATCCGACGGCGGCAGTTACATCTACGTCCTCTGGAGTCTTTAGATGATCTGCATCAGCACCTGTGACATCAGTCCATCCCGATGCAACCATGTCGCGCAAGGCATCTTCCATTACTCCTGTCGGCGTGCGTTGTGTGCGTGTCATTTCCCGAATGGACTGCTGCGGGTAAATGGCCTTTATCCCGGCACCGGATCGTTTCATGGAGGCAACGTGACCTGGAGTTGCTAATCCGGTGCGATCTCCGAATCCGAAACTCGGCTCCAGCCCTAGTGTGACGGGTTTTGGAAGTTGTTCTAGGTTGTTGTTCATCAAGTGATCCAAACTCTGTTAATGGGTGTGTTGTGTGTAAGTCGGTCTGCTACTAGCCGAAGTACTTATTGAATGAGTCGATCGTCTGTTTTGCAGCAGCATCCGGATCTGGATATGCAAATGCTTCAGCGCTGATGAAACGATCGTATTGGATGCTTCGAAGCGCATCGACGATTGGTTCGTATGACATGTGTCCGAGTCCGGCAGGCCGGCGGTTGGAGTCAACAAAGTGTACGTGGCCGATTGCTGAACCAGCATCACGAATCGCCTGCGAGATACATGTTTCCTCGATGTTCATGTGGAAGAGATCCGCTAGCAGGACGCAATTGTGGCCATCATTTAACGAACTAAGGAATTCGACTCCGTCAGCCATCGTGTTACACAAATTTGTTTCGTAGCGATTGAGCGGCTCATAAATAAGTGAAGCGCCATACTGAGAAGCGTGTGGACCAAGCTCATTGATCGCTTCCCCTAACAATGCCAAAGCATCTGCCTTGGGTAAGTCCGCATTCCATCGGCCCTGCATCGAACCGATAATTGCAGAAGCACCAAATTGCCCAGCCAAATCAATAATGCTTCGAACAAAGTCCTTTGCTCGTTGCCGTTCGGTGGCATCTGTGGATGTTAAGGACAATCCATGTTTGACCATGCCTGCACCCGTACCAACAGCCGCTAATTCCAGACCGTGGTCAGACAGTAATGATTGAAGCAAGTCGGTGTCGACGGCTTCAACGCCCGGTGGAAATACTTCTACTGCATCAAAGCCTAATGCCTTGGCTTTCTCGCAGCCATCGCGTAGACCGTTCCAGAATATAAAGGGGCCACCTCGTGCTTCTTCCACGAGACTAATAGTTACACATGATTTCATTGGTGATTTTCCAGAGAGAGAGTTTCGACCGAAGTTGTTAGTTTATTGAACTTCGACAATTGCCTTTAGGACACCAGTTTCGGGCTTGGTGTATGAGTCAAAAACACTGGGTAGCTCATTAAAGGATGTGCGATGTGTGATCCATGGATTGGTATCGATTTGACCGTCTTCGATGAGCTGAATGATGCGGCCAAAGTCTTTCGGTAGGGCATTTCTTGATGACAGCAAGTTCATTTCTTTAGCGTGGAGTAACTTGTGGGGAAATGAAACTTCACCCATCGTAATTCCAACGTAAACAAGTGTGCCGGTGTGTGCCACGTAATTCAGTGCATTCGACATCGATTGAGCATTGCCAGTTGCATCGATAACGATCGTTGGAAGATTACCGTTAGTGAGTTCCTCTAGGGCACTAAGTTCACTGCCATCACCTTTGAAGTGCACCGTGTGATTAACACCCATCGTGTTCTTGGCGAAATCAAGTCGCTGCTCGTTAATATCCATCATGATAGACGTAGCAGATGTGAGTTTAACGAACTCGAGTACACTGAGCCCAATGGGGCCGGCACCAATGATCAAAACATGGTCTTCGCCAGTTGGATTGCATCGATCAACCGCATGACAGCCGATCGCCAATGTCTCGACCAATGCAAGTTGTTCCATCGCCAAGCCACCAGAGGAGGCGTGGAGTTTTCTTGCTGGAACAATAAACCGGTCTCTCATACCACCATCTGTATGGACTCCAAGCACTTGCAGGTTATCGCAACAATTGCCCCGATCTCGCTGGCTGGCAAAGCTGCCTACGTCATTGATGTAAGGTTCTACACTACAGTGATCGCCGGCCTTGATATTTTCGACACCATCTCCGACTTCTAGTACTTCTACCCCCAATTCATGTCCGGGTATGCGTGGATAACTATAAAATGGGAATTTCCCAAGGTATCCACTCAGATCGGTACCGCAGATTCCAACGCGGTGTACAGCTACAAGTGCTTCACCAGCACCAGGTGCAGCAGCTTCTTCGATTTCTACTTGTTCAAAGTGTTTGGGTTCTTGTAAGACGATTGCCTTCATGGAGCAATGGATCCTTTTGGTCACATCGATTTAGACGGGCTCTGGCCACGATCAGCCATAACAGCACAGCGAACCCTCATTATGACGCTGCATCAGCAACCGGAAAAGGTAGTACAAACGAACTATGAATTGATTATCCGACTTCGTTTTGCATTAAGTCCCTGAATCAACTTAGTACGTCTTGAGATTAGCTGGCCCCATGGTGGAAGCACGGTAGTGGATTCTTCGACCAGATCATCTGTCGATGGGATATCGATACCACATTGAATAACCGCATCTCTGGTCGCTGAAATGATAGCAGCAGCGATTCAATTAAGTCCGCTGGAATTGTGTAGCAGTCTGCTGCTTCTATATATAGAAGTGAATAAATAGAGGTGACAGTTTCTCGTTCTTCGTGCGTATCGATCCAATCAACTGGTACTTCGATTTTTGGTGAATTTGAAGCAGCTAAAGACTAAATGTGATTATTGATAACCTGAGTAACACCGCCACTCTCAAGATGGTAATGGATGACTAGTCTCAAGTCATTGCTCCCGCGCCGTAGGTGAATGTCTTGCTAATCCTCTGCCGGAGTCGATGTTAATAACTTGGCCGGTCGTCATCTTGTTTCTTAGGAAGAACTCAACTGTTTCCGCAAATGCCATCGGATCATCTACATGCTTAAGAAGGGTCTCTTGCTGAATGCGGTCGCGTGTTTTCTGGTCGAAGCGGTCTGGAAATAGAACTGGACCCGGATTGATGCAATTGACTCGGATTTTTGGGTTGAGAGATGCTAGGTCAACGGCAAGAGATCTGGTTGCAGCTACGACAGCACCTTTGGCAGCGAAGTAGCCCACATGATCTTCGTAAGGCTGCTCAACGGCCCAATCCCCAACAGTGATTATGCTGCCGCCACTAGGTTGTTCGGACATCATTAAACCAATGATCTGGCAGCAATGTATAGTGCCGATCGCATTTACTTGAATCTGTTGTGAAATACCATCGGAGATCTTATTGATTGGTGTTGGTTCCCAAATTGACGCCGTTGTTACAAGACCATCGATTGACCCCATTTCGCTTTTGACTGCCGTGCCAAGTTGTTCTATTTCACTTTGGCTGGTGATGTCAGCTTGAAATGATCTGGCGGTAATTCCAGATGCGATTAGCTCGACTAGAGACTGCTGTGCTTCTTGCTGCGATTTGTTGAAGTGCAGTGCAATGGAATAACCACATTCGCCAAGATATTTCGCAGTTTCGAAACCTAGACGCCGTTTTCCAGCTCCGGTGATCAATACCACACCTTTCGAGGAGGTTTTACAGGTTTTGGTGTTTGAATTTGACTGATTCATTTAGCGATTTAATGTAAATACCAGTGGTAATCTGGTAGAGTTTCTTGATGAATGCGTAATTCCGCTATTGAAGATTGCCCATTTTGTCGAAAAAAGCTCGAAACTTGCCCATATTCTAAGGGGTTTATATTTGATGAATGGCCAATCACACCGTAGGTTAGTGTTTGTGTCATTTTAATTAGATAGAGTTTAGTGCGTACCGCACATTACATTGATTCAGGGATAAACCAATGAAACGAAACAGCATCTTAATCTTGGCGACGGCAGTTCTGTCGCTTTCAGTCGTTGCAGCTGATGTTGTAGCGCAACCACAAGGTCAGCGCCCGCAAGGTCAGCGTCCAGGTGGCCAAGGTGGATTCGGCCAACGAGGCAGTAATCCTATTCAGCTTCTTCGAGTTGCCGAAGTTCGGGAAGAAGTAGAACTTCTTGATGAGCAGTACGAAGAATTGCAAACAAAAGCTCGCAAAATTCAGGAAGAAGCTCGCGGTACAGGCGAACGACCTAACTTCCGTGAATTGTCCGAAGAAGAGCGAAACAAGCTAATTGCAGAGTTCCGCAAGAGGTCTGAGGAGACCAATAAAAAGATTGCTAAGCTAGTGGAAGATGTGCTTCTCCCGCATCAAAAAGAGCGATTAGATCAGATCGCACTTCAGATGCAGGGAACAGCTGCTCTGTTTACCCCGAAGGTGCGTGAAGCGCTGAAAATCACTGCTGAAACCGGTGAAAAGATGCAAAACGTGTCACGTGAAGTAATGGAAGGTGTTCGCGATAAAGCACGTGAAGCTTTCCAGAGCGGAAATCGTGATGGCATCCGAGAGTTGTTTGAAAACGCTCAAAAAGAAGTGAATGAGAAGGTTTTGGGTCTCCTGAGCGATTCTCAGAAGAAGAAATTTGAGGAAATGAAGGGTAAGCCATTCAAGCTACCTGAAGGCGCACTTCGACGTCCTGGTGGTGGTCAAGGTGGGCAACGACCTGGTGGTCAGGGTGGCCAACGCCCAGGTGGTCAAGGCGGAGAACGTCCAGCACGTCCTGCAACATAATGCCCCATTTGTCATCCGATGACAAAGCGATTCACTGATTCATGCAATAATCTGCATGCGACAATTGCTGCAAGCCTCTTGGTTAATCCAGCCAAGAGGCTTTTTTCATGCGCGATTAACCCCCGCTCAATCATGGACACCTACTTTGTACTCGAATTTGTCAACTTTATAGTAGTTCTTAAAGGGGGGTATTATATACCACCTTTAATAGTGCCAAAAAAGCATATAAATGCCAATTTGGCATTTTAAGTCGATGGCAAGTTTGAATCTAATAGAGGCTTAGACTTCTTTCGAGAATTATCTAAGGCAGGCATAAAGTGAGTTCTCTGGATCAAAAATGACTGAAAACAAGCTGTTTTTGGTCAAAATAAAAAGTGGGTGTCTATGATTAAGCACGCTTGATGGCGGGGAGAACATGGACTGTCTATGAATTTGGCATGACGATTGCATTTTGGTTGGTCAGAACTTGAGCGTGAGCCAAGTTGGCAATTTGAAATGAGAGGAGAATGTCATGTTGATTAAATGGAACGATCCCTGGACAGCACTGCAAAGCGAAATGCACTCGTTGCGTGATGAAATGCAACAGGTCTTTGGTGGGCTTTTGTCATCGAGTGGTAGTCGAAGGCATGCCGATGACATTTCTGCTGTGCGAATTCTCGAAGACCAAACTGGCTACATCATAGAAATGGCTATGCCTGGTATCGCCAAAGATGCAATTGATTTGGAAGTGGACACTGATAACCAACTCATCATAAAAGCACATCGAAAACGAGAGTCAGAAGATGTGATTCTTCACCGACACGAACGCGCATTTGGAGATATTTGTCACGGTTTTGACTTGCCAAATGACGTAGATCGAGAGCAGATCGATGCTGAACTTCGAGATGGATTACTGCATGTATCCGTTTCAAAAAGGCCAGAACTACAACACCGATCTATCGAAGTGAACTAGGTCTATCCAATAGGTGATCTCACATCGTCTAACGATGATCTCATAACCAATCGAGGAGTAATAAGTCATGACGAAATCCAAAGAAACAACCACCAAAACGCAACCATCGGATCGCGCGAATTATGTGTCGCCACGCGTGGATATCCTTGAGTTGTATACCGAATTCCATCTCTTTGCAGATATGCCCGGCGTGCAAAAGCACACGGTGGAATTGACATGTGCCAATGGTGAATTGAGTATCAGTGCTCCGGTTGCTTTCATTCATAACTCAAAACGGGTTGTCCTCGGGAATTCATTGCCAGAGGGTTATCGCCGTCTATTCACCGTTGACGATACAGTAGAAATTGAGAAGATTGCCGCAGAGATGAACAATGGCGTATTGAAAGTCACACTTCCCAAGAAAGAGTCTGCACAGTCAAGACGCATTGCCATTAGTGTCAACTAGCTTAGGATATCAACGAGGTAGTCCATTAGCTGTTTTATTTGCACCGTGGATTAATCCAGCGCTAGAATAGGACGTGTACTCAAACAGGAGATTGATATGAGCAGTTTGGCATTAATGGGGTTCTTTTTTATAGATCCTGTGTATGTGGTCATGGTTCTCATTCCCGGGCTAGTAATTGCTGGCGGTGCGAGCCTGCTGGTGAAATCCAGATTCGCGAAGTATTCGCGTCGCATGACCAGATCTCGTATCACAGGTGCTCAAGCTGCTCAAATTGTCATGGAACGAGCCGGCATCACTGATGTGACCATTGAGCAAAGCCGAGGATTTCTATCAGATCATTACGACCCGAGAACTAAAACTCTTCGGTTATCACATGAGAATTATGTTGGAAGTTCTGTGGCGGCGGTGAGCGTTGCAGCTCACGAAGCTGGTCATGCGTTACAGCATGCCAAGGGCTACGCACCACTTTCGCTTCGCAGTTCACTCGTGCCGTTGGCCGGATTTGGTTCCAACATCGGTTACTTCGTCATGTTGATTGGCTTAATCATGCAGGCAAGTGGCGTCGTACTAATTGGTGCCGGATTATTCTCGTTGGTTTTGTTGTTTCAAGTAGTAACACTTCCAGTGGAATTTGATGCATCGAGCCGAGCCAAGGTGGAATTGGAAAACGCTGGAATCATCGCTCTAGAGGAACGTGAAGGTGTCTCTAAAGTTCTAAACGCTGCTGCACTGACATATGTCGCGGCTGTCGTGAATACCTTGCTACTGCTTCTCTATTTTCTGATGCGTTCCGGCCTTCTGAATTCGGATGACTAGTCGCGTATAAAAAAACGCGCCATACTAGCAATCAGTATCATTACACCTAAAACACAGACAGCAAAATCTGTGTTTTAGGCCTTTAAGACGACTACACTTTGTGGAAATCAAATATGAAACGTCTGCCGTTATTCAGCGCTATTCTCACTTTCATTCTTCTTTTTGTGAGTGGCCTGCAGGCTGCAAAACCTAACGTGGTTTTGATCATTACGGATGATCAGGGGTATGGAGACGTTGGAGTTCATGGAAATGAGATGATCCAAACTCCTTCTCTGGATGCCTTGTATAAGCAGAGTGTGCACCTAACGGATTTCCACGTAGATCCAACATGTAGTCCGACCCGGAGTGCGTTGATGAGCGGTCGGTATTCAACTCGCACTGGAGTCTGGCACACCATTATGGGGCGTTCTCTCATGAGCACACACGAGTGGACGGTGGCTGAGGTCTTTCAGGCGAACGGTTATCAAACAGGAATGTTTGGTAAGTGGCATCTTGGTGACAACTACCCACTACGACCGCTTGATCAAGGATTCTCATTTGCCTTCAATCACGGGGGTGGTGGAGTAGGTCAGGGTCCGGATTATTGGGGAAATGACTACTTTGATGACACGTATTGGCGTAATGCTAAACCGGAGGCAACAGAAGGTTATTGCACTGACGTTTGGTTTGATAATGCAATCGACTATATCCGCGAACATAAAGACGAGCCGTTTTTTGTGTACCTGTCGACGAATGCTCCTCACGGACCTTACCTGGTAGACGAGAAATACTCCAAGCCATACGAGGAAAAAGGTGTTGCACAGCCGATGGCCAACTTCTACGGCATGATTACCAACATCGACGAAAACGTGGGCCGACTCGACAAAGAGCTACACGATCTGGGTTTGGCCAATAACACGATTCTCATCTTCATGACGGATAATGGTTCGGCAGCGGGTTGGCGGGCGCCCAAAAATGCAAAATGGCCCGGCTTTAATAGTGGTATGCGTGGTGGAAAAGGATCCGAATATGACGGTGGACACCGTGTGCCATTTTTCATCCGCTGGCCTGACGGAAAGCTGGAAGGCGGTCGCGACGTCAATCAGCTATCCGCACATATTGATGTACTTCCAACACTCACAGACCTATGCGACATAAAAGACAAGGCATCGAAGTCTCGCGATGGAGTAAGCCTGGCACGTGCGCTTGCTGGTAATAACAAAGTGCTGCAAGATCGCACAATCCTAGTGCACTCTCAACGAGTCGAATACCCACAAAAGCTACGTAAGTGCAGCGTGATGACGTCGCAATGGCGGCTCGTAAATGGCAAAGAGTTGTTCGACATTAAGGCAGACCCCGGCCAGCAACAGGATGTGAGTGAAGAGCATCCGGAAGTTGTTAAACAGCTACAGCAGGAATACGAGAATTGGTGGACAGGCCTGTCCACCGTTTTTGATGACTTCGTCAGGATAGGACTTGGGAGCCATGATGAACCAGAGTCGCTTCTCCATTCACATGATTGGCACACGACCGGCAATAGTACTCCCTGGCACCAAAACCACGTACGCAATGGAACCATGGGTACCGGTTACTGGGCTGTGGACGTTACCGCGTCAGGTAAATATCAGATCGAGTTGCGACGTTGGCCAAGACAGGAAGAGAAACCACTAGAGGCCATAAAGGCATCGATAAAGATTGGTGATTACAGTAAAGAGGTCGAAGTCGCGGCGGATCAGGTTAAGGTAGTTTTTGAGGTGGAACTGCCTAAGGGTCCGGCAGATTTGGAGAGCTTGTTCACACTTGAAAATGGTAAGCAACGCGGTGCTTACTTTGCATATATTCGTCGTATCGACTAGATGGGTCAGCTCTTTCTACACCGTCAATTGCGAGCCAGGCGTAGGGTTATAAGGAATTTACGGGCGCGGGTAGCGGCACGGCTATAATTCTGTGCTATCTTAGCTAAATTACCCAATCGTTAAATATTCACAGAGTGTTGATAGTAATTAATCTAAAAGCTATCAGCCGTGTACGCTGTTTTACAAAGCACGACAATTCAACAGGCACTTATGCATTGATTGCACGGGTCGCCAACTCAATTAATCCGAACGACTCCACATTGTGGACGGAGGTAAAGCGGAAGATGATGCGTCTTACCAGAACACTTGTACTTGTCATTGCAGTTCTAATCTCACCAAGCATCCAAGCTCAGGATGCTCCGTCGCCACCAAAACCCGAATTTCCACCGTTTACGGAAGTTCTAAAGGGATATGACAAAGTCGTATCGACTGCTGATGGTGTAAGGAGCTTATACACGTTGTACGTCCGCAAAAAGGATAACCAGATTTTTGCTGAGCTTCCTCCAAATTACATGGCGAAGAAGTACTTCATTGCATTAACGCAGGCTAGTGGTGACAAACGTGCCGGGTTACAGGGGAATGATCAACTGGTGTACTGGCGACGGTATGACAAAAAACTGGCGTTGATAGCACCTGAATTAGATATTCGCTCCAGTGGTGAACCGGAATCGGTATCATCCATCAAGAGACTCTTTACCGACTCAGTAATTCTAAACGTACCAATTGTCACAATCGGGCCAGGTGGTGGACCTATCATCGATCTTGACTACTTGCTCGTCGGCAAGGCGACGAAGTTCTTTGGCCTAAGTGCGATCAATCGCGAGCATGTTGGAATTTTCGCTATTCAGGTTGCCAAGGCATTTCCGGAGAACATCGAAGTAGCATTTGAGATTCCCTCGGCGAGTGGCAAGCTGCAGTCACTTCACTACAGCATTAGTGAGTTGCCGATGAAGTCAACTTATAAACCACGTAAAGCAGATGCACGAGTTGGATACTTCACAACGATCTATAGTGACTATGGAAAATACTCGGATGATGAAACCAATGTGCGTTTTATCAACCGCTGGCATCTTGAGAAACGGGATCCATCGCTAAAGGTGAGTCCACCGAAAAACCCAATTGTTTTCTATATCGAACACACAACACCAGTTCGTTATCGACGATGGGTTCGAGAAGGTGTGTTGTACTGGAATGACGCGTTTGAAAAGGTCGGAATCTCAAATGCGATTGAGGTTTACTATCAGGACGCTCAAACAGGTGCACACATGGACAAGGATCCAGAAGATGTTCGCTATAACTTTGTGCGTTGGTTAAATAATGATGAAGGGACAGCAATTGGTCCGAGTCGTGTTAATCCGATGACTGGCGAGATTTTAGATGCGGATATTATCCTTACGGATGGCTGGATCCGCTATTTCGAATATGAATTCGACAAACTACTTCCAAAGATCGCGATGGAAGGCTACAGCGCTGAAACTTTGGCCTGGCTAGCCAAACACCCAGACTGGGATCCTCGTGTAAGATTTGCTCATCCTGGTGACCGCGAACGCGTACGTCGGGAATTAGTCGAGAAGGCTCAACTGCCATTTAGCGGGCACCCGTTTGCAACTGTCGATAACACTCTCTTAGGTGACGACAAGTATGACGGGTTGGTTGGTCGCGTTAGCCAGATCAATGGTGGTTGCATGGCGGCTGAAGGTTTATCGATGGACGTTGCCATGATGCGGATGATGTATTCCATGCAATTCAATCGAGCTCTTCAGGAAGAAGCAAAAGAGGGCGATGACGCTGATAAAGACGACGAAAAGGAAGAAAAGCAGGAGAAGGAAGAGAAGGAAGAGAAGCCCGAAGTGGTCATTATTGACGGTATGCCTGAATCATATATCGGGCCACAGCTAGCTCACGTTGTCGCTCACGAAGTTGGGCACACGATTGGTCTTCGTCACAACTTCAAGGCATCATCTGTCTACTCCCTAGACGAAGTTAATTCAAAGGATGCACATGGCAAACCAAATGCTGGAAGTGTAATGGACTACGTCGGAACTAACTTCCGAGTTGAAGCTGGTGATGCTCAAGGTGACTACAACATGATTGGACTTGGACCATATGACTATTGGGCAGTGGAATATGGCTATTCATTTACAAACGACCTTTCTTCGATACTCAAGCGTGTAAACGAACCGGAGTTAGCTTATGCAACGGACGAAGATCTCGATGGTCCGGATCCTCTCGCACGCATTTACGATTTCGGAAAAGAGCCCATCAAATATGCGAATGAAAGAGTGAAGCTTGCAAATTTACATCGAGGCCATCTCACTGACCACTTTGTAGGTAAAGGCGAAAGCTGGGGCAAAGCACGTCGTGGTTACGAGATAACACTTGGTATGCAATCACGTGCGATCAGCATGATGGCCAACTGGCTTGGTGGTATTCACGTTGTCCGTGATAAGAAAGGTGACCCAGGTGATCGTGCTCCGCTTACGGTTGTTTCAGCTGAAAAGCAGCGTGAAGCACTGAAATTCATTATCGATAATGCATTCCAAGATTCAGCCTATGGATTGAGCCCGGAGATTCTAAAGTACATGTCGGTTGAAAAGTGGTCTGGCGAATCGCGTCGGAGTTACGCACGTGACTATGACTGGCCAATTCATGACCGTGTCATGGCTATTCAGGCATCAGCTTTGACGTCAGTGCTTACACCAACAACATTGCGACGCGTCTTTGATAACGAGCTTCGTGTTCCAGAAGATGAAGATGCGTTCACATTACCGGAATTACTCGACACGGTAACAGCCGGAATCTGGGGTGAGTTAGATGCAGAAGTCGCAGAGAAAGGTACGGCACGTAAGCCGACAATCTCCAGCCTTCGCAGAAACCTTCAGCGTGAACATGTGAAACGCCTGATTGATCTCTCCATGGCTAGTCGTGGAAGCAATGAGTCATTCAAGCCGATTTCAAATCTGTCACGTGCTCAATTGCGAGCGATTGCTGCTAAGGTTGCAACCTATGTTGAGAATAACGGAGAGAATCTTGATCCGTATACGTCCGCTCACATGGTTGAACTTGGTGAACAGATCGAAAAAGCACTGGATGCCAATTACATCTACAACACTGATAAGATTGGTGGCGGCGGTGGTGGATTTAGCCTGTTCTTTGCCGAAACCGGTGAATAACACTTATTACAAACTGGCCTAATGATACGGCCTAAAAGTCAGGCATAGCAAAAGGGCCATCCGGTATTCCGGATGGCCCTTCTTTTTCAGCAGGATCGGTCTTGGGATTGACGTGGATTACGCCGCAAATTCTCCACGCCTGTCACCGAGTTGCCCCTGCAGTCGCTGAACGAGGCTACTGTGCATTTGGCTCACCCGGCTTTCACTCAGGTCAAGCGTTGCACCAATCTCTTTCATAGTCATTTCTTCATAGTAATAGAGGATGATAATTAGCCGTTCGTTACGGTTGAGTCCTTTAGTTACCAGTCGCAGCAGATCATATTTCTGACCACGTGTGGTGGGATCTTCGCCCTTCTTATCATCGAGAATATCAATTTCGCTGACATCCTTTTCACTGTCTGTCTGATACCACTTTTTATTTAGGCTGATCAGGCTAACAGCGTTCGCATCCCGCATCATCTTTTCAAGTTCGGGAACGGTAAGTTCCATGAACTCGGCCAGTTCCTGTGGAGTTGCCGGTCGTCCCAGCTTATCTTCCATTTTTTTCGTTGCGGTATTGAGCTTGGTCGCTTTACTTCGCACCAGGCGTGGAACCCAGTCCATACTTCTCAGTTCATCGAGCATGGCTCCTCGGATACGCGGCACGCAATAGGTTTCGAATTTAACGCCACGCGTTAAATCGAATGCGTCAATCGCATCCATGAGTCCAAACACTCCGGCAGAGATCAGGTCATCGAGCTCCACACCATCTGGAAGTCTAGCCCATACCCGTTCACCGTGATATTTCACTAGCGGATGATATTGAGTCATCAACCGGTTGCGCAATTCAGTGGTGGGCTTTGTCTTGTAGCTCTTCCAGAGCTTAAGAACCTCTTCAGGTACCTTAGATGCCATACATTCCTCCATGACAGACAGGCGTACAATTATCATGCAGCCGTCTGGCTCCCCAGACGTCGCGGTGTGCGCGCACCGGAGACGCTCTCCGTGTACACGATCTTTAATACTTTTTGCCTGCCGTTGCGCGTCACGGAGTAGCTGATGTCTGCGATTGACCCAAAATTGCAGACGGTGAACGCATCTTCCGTAGATAAGTTGTTCACGGTATGTGTGAAGTACCGTAGGTATGCGAATCGACCTAGAACGCCGACTTGGTTAGAGATTATCGGGATTTTTCAGAAATCAGTTACGTGCACAAACACCAAGCGGCAGAATTCATCAGCAGTGATCTATAAAACCGCTGTAAAACGCGAGTAAGTTCAGTGGCTTAGACAAATAAGTCACGTACAGGAGTGCCCATATCTGTTGTCGGGATAGGGCGATCATCATCAAATACTAGCTTCCTTGGATTAATTCCAAGGGCAAAGTGCATGGACGCATGAAGGTCAGGAACGGAAACAGGCTGTTCAAGTGTTTTCATGCCAAGCTCATCTGTGACACCAATGGTGCGCCCATTTTGGAGTCCGCCTCCGGCTAAGACAGTACTAAAACATTTGGAGTGGTGGCCACGTCCACCACCACCATCAAATGCAGCCGGTCGACCGAATTCAGTGGCAACACAAATCAGCGTCTTATCCAGTAGTTTCTTACTTTCCAGATCCATAACGAGGGACGAGAGTGCACTATCGAGCTCACGAATTAGCAGGTGCTGAGCATCTTGACCGGCGTTATGAGTGTCCCATCCAGTCCCATTTACGAAGTTTAGATTATGTGAAACCTCGATAAACCTCACACCACGCTCGACAAGTCTACGGGACAATAAGCATCGTTGTCCGAACTCACCACCATATTGTTCACGAAGCGCGTCAGGTTCATTTTCCAACTTGAATGCGGACATGAAGTCTGGGCTAGCGAGCTTGAGTGCCTGGCCGATAGCGCCGTCATATTGCTGGATCACCTTTGACGGTTGCTTATTCAGGAACGAATCTCGAAGAGCTTTAAGTGCATCTTCACGTCGCTTCTGTCGTTGATTAGTGATAGTAGCTGGACGTGCCAAACCACTTGGACCCTCTCTCGTATCAGTTAGATATACAAAACCGTGTTTGGACCCAAGGAATCCAGCATTTCTTGAAACGGTTGGGTAACCGATTAAGACATACGGTGGTGCCGATTCATTCACTGCCCCTTTGTGATACGTCATCAGTGATCCGATCGAGGGGTATGTAACCGTACCTGAGACATGTCGTCCGGTGTGCATCATGTTGGTAGCAATGGCGTGCTCATCAATAAGTTCGTGATACGTAGTGCGGACGATGTTCATGCGATCTAAGACCGATGCGCATTTTTCCAGATGTTCACATACTTGTGTGCCATCGACGGCGGTATCAATTGCAGCATAGTCTGATCCGGGTTTTCTGGTTGCAGGGTCTCCCTGCCGCTTGGGATCCCAGGTATCGATGTGACAGGCACCTCCACCAAGCCAAATCATAATGCAGTGTTCAGCCTTCCCCGGAGCGAAGCCAAAAGGCGACTCTTCCTGAGCCTGCGACACGTCGAGTGCAGCAAGTGCTCCTGCTGCGCCTGCGGTAGCCATAAACTGTCGCCTGGATGGATTAGTGATTGTCACGTTGTATTCCCATTAGGGTGAAAAGACAAACTCGGGTGAATTGTATAAGGCCCAAACCAGATCTTCCATTTGAGTCCGCCATGGAGGATTCAGCTCAGGAGTTGGCTTTGGTCCGGCCTTTACGTATTTACGAAGCTCGAGCTTTACTGAGTTCGCATCTTTACTATTGTGATTGGACCACGAGATTAAATTTCTAGGTGCTGGATCCGGATAGACCATCTCCTCTCGTTCTGTCGACGTTAACTCAACAACACGGGATTCAAACCCATCAGCAACAAGCGTTGAGATAAGGTCACGTTCTGCGATTGAAGGTGTCCGTCCAAGGATGTGCTGGAATGTTGAATCGAGCAATTCATTTACAGTCTCAGACTGCAGAGCAATTCTAGTAAAGTTACTGTCCACCGTTAGCGTTGTAATCTGTTGGGCGAGGATTCCATTATGCAGGATTGCCGGTTGAAGCACATTCATTTCATCTTGCCGCTGGCTAATCGGGCTTTGGCGAGCGCCGTTCCAGCCAAATAGCTCCATCACTGTTACGAAGGGTTGGGCGAAGGGCAGGGTCAGGCTAGGACGGTCGCGTTCGTTGGATGTGTCCGAGAATTGCCAGGCTCGTCTTGGAAACCCGAGGTGCAACGAGTTGGTCACACGTCGAGCGCCGTCGATATCCACGCTCATGGCACCAGCATCAAATGGTTGACCACTGCTGCTAAACAGTGAATCTACGAGTTGCTCAGCGCTCAATCGCCTTGTAACCGGTCCTGCAAACAGTGAGTGGCCGTCTTCATCCATTACAAGGTCGGTGCTGGTTCGCTGGTATAAATCTGATACGAATATGGTTCGAGCAAGATGTTTGAGATCATATCCGTTTCCAGCAAGTTCTCTTGCCAGGAAGTCTAGCAAGTGGGGGTGACTGCTGCTGGAGTCCTGCCAATCATCAATTGGTTCCCGCAGACCATAACCAATAAGCTTTTTCCACATCCGATTTACGATCACCTGGCTGAACCGAATATTCAGTGGTTGAGTGATAAGTCGTGCAAGCTGAGCCCGTGAATCTTCTTTGTAACGTACTAATTCAGCGGGCAATCGATCCGATGCAAGGTCTTCTAGCGGCCAATGTGATTGGATACTCGTACCTGGTTTTACGGATATCGTAACAGCGAGATCTTCCGGGTTGATCCCCTCCAATGGAACACTGCTGGTTGATGGCACAACCTGTGGACCACGCTTCAGCATCGCTGCAATTTCGAATAAATCCTGCTGAGTAGATTCATGGAATGGCGCATCATGGCAGCGTGCACATTTCATTTGCACTCCTAAGAATGCCTGGGTCAGCACGTGAGCTTTGGCCGCCATCGGCGCATCATTTTGTGTTGCCAATTCAAATCCGGCCGGACCACCAAAATACTTGCTGCCTTCCATCATGATCAGTTGCGTTACCATTTGATCAATTGGTCGATTATCAAGTAATGCTTCATAAATCCAGAGCCTGAATGGCCCAGTGTTGTTCAGTGTTGGATTTACGATATTGGGGTTCTCCGCCAGAACATCCTGCCAGTAACTCACCCAATGATCGGCCCACGCATCTTGAGAGAGGAAGAAATCTATCCAATCCTGCCTACGTGTTTCAGTTTCATTTTTCAGTAGTCGCGAAACCACTTCAGGAGATGGAATGGTACCCGTGGTATCAAGGCTCAGTTTTCTTAGGAACTGGCGGTCATTTAAGGGTGTAGTTGGCTTAAGTTCCGAAGCTGCTAATTTGTCATTTAGGTAACGATCAATCAGGTTGTTGGAGCGATCGGGGAATTCACTTCCAGCCTGCGAGAGCGGCTTGAATAACTGAGTGACCATGGCAGCGTGCTTGTGACGTTTATTCCAGTATTCAGCCTCACTTTTTGAAACGGCTATTCGTTTCATTTGATTTAGTTTTTCAATCGCTTGCCATTCGCGCTGAAAATATGGTGGAAAATGATAGTCGGTCAACAGAATGGTATCTCCATGACCAAGAACACGGAAATCTTCACCAGGCGGTGCAATATAAACTCCCGACTCACCGCATTCTGGTCGACGACCTTTACCACCAACAATCATGTCAAAAACGAATAGATGTTCTTCACCATCGCCTTCAATGGTTATGAGTTTCTGAGCATCACCTCGATATAACGGACGGATATGAGGTGCAAGGGTGCGGTCAATTTCGGGTACGGATCCGTGGCTTGAGGAACTGATATTGAAGAAGGGTAAGTCTAAGACCTGAGCGTCGTCGATTTGTAATCGTGCGCCGTTTCTAGCTCGTACCAGAATTTGCTGCGTACCCTTGGGAATCACGAATCGCCCCATAGCCCTGACCATAAATGGTATGGGCCGGTCATCAATGACTCCAGACTGTGTGTACTTGTGCGGGACACGGAATAACACAAGATCATCCCGATCATACGACTCCAAAAACACAGGTGCTCGCATGCTCCATGATTTGGAATCGGAAATGTTCTCGTAGACTTCAAATCGCACCTTATCCTGTTTGATCAGGCTTGTATCCAGAGTCAGTTCCTGGCCGCGATATTCATATTTCTGAGCAATGCGGTCAGCAGGTAGAAGCTTGCGATAAATCGCAATTTCATCAAGGGAACCGTGAAAGGTGCTATTTGGGTTTCCCCCCAGAGATGTGCCAATCCACAACTCGTCATTATCAACAACCGGTGTAGTTTCGATATCTCCAGCGACTTCCCAAGTACCAGAGACCAGTTTGCCATCGATGAATCCACGTAGTGTATTTGGCGTTCCCATAATGTATGTGATTACTACGTAGTGCCAGCCATCTCCCACGCCTACGGGAGTTTTACTTTCCCAGCGGTGGTAGTCCTGTTTACCATTTGCTGTGCCTCTCATGAGAAATGACAAGTAGGCAGCGCCTCCCTTGCCGGATAGCCGTAACGAGTAGTTCTGGTTTTCAGCCGGGAACCCTTTATTGTTGGTACGGCCTTTTCCAACGATATACCGATATCCGTTATTTTGAAGTCCGCTGGAATTGACCCACGCTTCGATCGTGATCGGATCCCCTTTCTTAAAGTCCAGTGGACTTTGGTCGCCGGGATCTGTTACCACGAGCCGACCAGGAGGATTCGTGATTTCAACGGCGGAATGTCCAGATGCAAACAATGGGAATTCAGGAAGCGTAGGTCCGAGTTCAGTTTGTTTAATCGTTCCGACAACTTTTGCTGCCAGGGTAAGTGGATCTTCACCAGCGGAATTTAGGTATACACCGTCAGCGTTTTTGTCCATTCGCCAATACGCAACAGGCTCATCTTCCTTCGTTATTTGCACATAAGAGTCCTGTGCACTAATGTCAGTCAATAGAGAGGACACAAGAAGAAGCACCGAAAGAATAGATCGTGTGTTTGGCATGCGTCTATTATAAGTGTGAAGTAGTATTTCGTGTGTCCGCAATTTCACGGCCTGTGAATTCTATTTCGCGAACTGTCGTGCAAGTCGATTGAGCAGTGCCGTATTCGTGCCACCGCGATGCGTGACCAGTCGATAGCGAAGCGTGAAGCCTTCGTCCCCTTTTCCAAGCGGAACAGCGTGACGCCCCGGGAACATGGCATTCTGCATGCTCCCGGATTTTCTCAAGATCCACGGTTCAGGATACCCAGGATTATCCGGATGCGTGATGATCGTTACTCCGCTGGTTTGGTCGTCAGGACCAAATTGACCAACAATGTCTATCCATTGGCCAGCTGCTACAGCCGTTCGTTGCGGTTCAACGTTTCCAGAGGGTCCTGTGAATACGGGGTCAACGGGCATGCGCAGCCGAGGTGAGAATCCACCATACCCCTTATCATCTTCCGATCCACCGATAGAGACATTGGGTTTAATTGCCTGAAGTTGAATTTTAAAGTCCAGTACACGGTACATCGATCGAGTGGTGTGTAATCGGATCCGTGTTTGCTCATGAATGATCGGTGCCGGGTTCTTATCTTCGTCAAGTAGTAACGATGAAGACCATGTCACATTTACCAGCAAGTCGACTGACTTGGTACGTCTGGTTACAAGCGGGTCGACAACATGCCAGTTAAACTCCTTACATTCCCAGTTGTCGCCGATGTTCTCGCCATTTACACGTACCTGATGCCAGGCCCAAAAAATGCCACGATGGTGTAGGTGATCTTCCGGAAAGTCCTCAGTGATAATGTTTCCATCCAGATCCAAGAGTGGATGTATGTAATTTGCGCGCCTGTGAGTGCCATTTGCTGTTGCCTTATGAATTACTTGATAGAAGTAGATTGCGTCTTCACCTTCATAGCACCATATCCCATCGCTATCTCTCTTTACTGAAAACGGACTCTTACCGTATACCCTCTCGCTTGAAGCCAAAGAAGTCAGGGCGATCAAAACCAGAACGGTTACGAATAGTCGAAAGTGCCACATGGAATAGAACTCGCAGTTATAGATAGTTACAGGGTTAAGGTGCTTTTACGTCCACCCACACGAGCCGGTGGTCTGATGCATCAAGCCAGTCAAACCCGATTGCACCTTGTTTAGGCCAAAACACACCGCTATTGATTACGTGTAGACTTTTCGACGGCAAAACGTAGTCGATACGCAGATTGCCAACCGCGCTATCATTGAAATCACCGGTGTCGAATTTGCCCGATCCAACATGGTCTTTGTTCTTACCGCCTTGTACTACTGCAGCTTCTTCGGCTCCGGCGCTTTCAGGCAATGGATCTTGTACGAGTGGATGAGCCAGCAGCATCTCGACAGGATTTCCGGTACTGTCACCGTCATTGGGATCAGCATTAAGATCCCCGGCAATAACAAAGTGCTTCATTCTTTTACGTGGCAAGGGTCGCATGGCATCATCACGTAGGTAACCACCAAGTTTGGGGTCGAGGATATCACGAACTAATCGAATTTCATCATGGTTTCGACAGCCGTTGTGATCATCAGGCCCGTCGAATACAGGTGGTGTCGGGTGTGACGTGATGAAATTGATTGCTGACTTTCCGATTGCAATGGGGACGATCCAGTGGCTCTTTGAGGATAACCGCAGTTGGCTCCAGGCCTCGGCTGAGTAATAAGGTTTGCCGGAGTCAGGCAGTGTGGGTGTCATGGCCTCCGGCATGTCCGACCATTTGAACATCTGAAAAGTCTGAGCTCGTGATATCAGGATTGGGTACTTTGATAGCACGAGCATACCGTACTGACCGGGGAAAAACCCAAAACCAAAAGCATCCTGGGGACCTTGGACTTTGCCATCTCCGTTTAAATCCACGGTGGATGGTTCGCCGGTGTTTACCTTTGCGAAGTATCGATATTTGTAGCTGATCGGCTCATTACCAAACTGGGGTTGTGAAAGGTAGTTGTTTTGAAAGTAATCAACAGATCTGCTGATCCAGGGTGAGTCGAATTCATTTAGTAGCACAACATCGGGCCTTACGTGTTGTAGAACAGCAGCTATCTTTTGGATTTGCACATCTCTACCATTGGCCAGGTCGTTGGCGAGTTGGCCTGCTTCAGGACGATTCATGGAGGTGTTAAATGTGGCGAAGCGAACAGAGACTGCCTTACTAATCGGTGGTTTGGCGTCTGCGATACAAGACATGACCAGCAGGCCTGCACCGAGTGCTAGGTTCCGGCAGATAATTTGAATGAAGGATGGTTGCAACATTGCGGGAATTGGCCGGTAATAGAGAAAGAAACTGGTCACCGCCATTATGTCTCTTGCAACAGAGGATTTGAATCACCATGAACAAAACAGCAGTTCTTAAATCAGTATTGTTTGGCATTATCGCAACAGGAATGGTCTTTACCACGATGGAAAGCGCATCTGCAGGAAAGAAAGTACGTGGCTTGTATCGCCATGTCGTGATGTTTCAATTCAACGAAGATGTAACTGACGAACAGGTGAAGGAAGTCGAAAAGGCATTTCTTGCTCTCGGTGATAAGATCGATACTATCATTGACGTCGAGTTTGGGACGAACGTGAGTCCCGAAGGACTAAACGAAGGGCTCACCCATTGCTTCCTTGTTACATTTAAGGACAAAAAGGGGCTGGAGGTCTACTTACCGCATAAAGCGCATCAGCAGTTTGTTGATTTGGTAAAACCACGCCTGGCAAAAGTAGTGGTTATCGATTACGTCTCTCGATAACTTCTGCACCTGCTGCTTTAACGTAGAAATCCTCGCGAAGCGATTGGAATAATTGCTTCGAGTTGGTTATTGCGAAATGCATAGAAATGATTGTGCAGTACGCAGGTCATATCGCTGTATCCGGGTACGATTTCGAGTCGATCACCGATACTCAGATTCCGGGCTGATTCATCCAGCAAAATCTCTCCATGTTCGGCGGACTGTCGTGAGACGGTAATTCCCGCGGGTTGGAGTACGATGGGATCGGTCGAACTCATATCGTACGTTTTTCGACCTGCATCAATCACAGCTCGTTCCTCAGTTGGTCTGCTGACGATAGTTGCCAACACTGTCAGCGCCTTTTGCATACCTTCGATTTTGCATTCTGTTTCATAGAACTGATCCATCATGATCACACCGCCGCATTGTAACTCTGTCACAGCAGGGTGTTTGCGGCTGATCAGGTAAGATCCGGTTCCGCCACAGGAGACAATTTCACACGGAATATCGGCAGCTTTGATAGCTTCAGCGCTTTCGCCAAGGATGTCTAAGGCAGCGTTGATTTGTTGTTCCTTTTCAGCATCGTCTGCGATGCAAAGCAAGTGGCCTTCATATCCCATGATGCCGGCAAATTTCACTCCCGGTGCTGCATGGATTGCCTTTGCAAGTGCCAGGGTTGGCTCGCCCGGTTCAATGCCAACGCGATCGAGCCCGATATTGATTTCGATAATTGCCCGACATTCGGTACCTTCCTGTTGCATGATCTCACTCATGGTGGTGAGTTGATCGATGTGGTCAATACAGACAATCGGGTCGGCGATTTTCGTGAGGGCTGCTAATCGGCGGAGTTTCTTTTCCCCGACAATCAGATTTGCAACCAGGATATCGGTGACACCTTCGTTTGCCATAACTTCGGCCTCGCCGAGTTTAGCGCAAGTTACTCCGATGGCACCGGCGTCGATTAATTTTCGGGCGATGATTGGAGACTTATATGCTTTGCTATGAGGTCTCCATTGGATGTTGTATTCTGCGAGATTGGCAGCAACAACCTTGATATTTGCTTCCATTGCATCGAGATCGAGACACAGCACAGGAGTATCAAGGTCTTCTTTAGAAATGTCTGCCGACGGTTCTGCCGGTACGCTTAAGTCAATTGCCATGGCGATTAGCCTCCTCCAAATGCCGGGACAAAATGAATTTCATTTCCCGGTTGTACTTTTGCTATGAGTCCGCGGGATGTCATGACACTGTCTATTGAAACCTGAAGTCCCGATCTTAGATCGTCACCATCACAAAGTCGTTGTTGAATGCCTGGAAACAGTTGTTCCAGTCTTTCAACGACTTGGCGGATGTTGCTGGCTTCCACCTCGACCGAGGTAATGCCACCAGTCAGTTCTTTCAACTGTGCCGGAATGAAAACGGTAACCATTTGGATGGTTAAGCCTCAGCGGATTCGGATTGTAGCTGTTTCCACAATACAGGTGGCGACATGGGAAGTTGTTCCATGCGTGTGCCAGTGGCATTGTAGATAGCATTTGCCAATGCCGCAGGGGGTGGAACGATTGGCGTTTCACCAACACCGCGAACACCATAAGGATGGTCCGGATTAGCTGCTTCCACAATGATCGTATCGATCATCGGTAAGTCCAACATGGTTGGCATGCGATAGTCCAGGAAGCTGGCGTTCGCGACCGTATCGTTGTCGTGGTAGAAGTACTCTTCATTGAGTGCCCAACCGATACCCTGAACAGTACCACCTTGTAGTTGACCTTCAACATAACTTGGGTGAACAGCTTTACCGGCATCCTGGATGGTCGTGTATCGTAATACCGTCACTTTACCTGTTTCCGGATCCACCTCAACGTCAGCAACGTGCACTCCGAATCCATTGGTTGGGTTTTCAGGAGAAACGGCTGCACGAGCGACGAGTGGTTCGCCGTGCTTAAACAACTGTGATGCAAGTTCTTTAAACGTCTTGGACTCACCGTTATGAGTAAAGCTTCCATCGTTTTCGAGTGTGACTTCATCCGGGCTGCAGTCCCATACTTCTTCAGCAGCACGTGAAATCATTTGAGTCTGTAGATCACGCCCAGCTGTATAGGCAGCGAGTCCGGTGGCGAATGTTACTCGGCTACCACCGGTTACATCGGTGTAACCAACACTGTCTGTATCACCAACCATTGGATTGACATCATCAGATGTGATTCCAAGCACTTCTGCCAATTGCATCGCCAGTGATGTTCGGCTGCCACCGATGTCGGTCGAACCTTCGAGCAAGTTGACCGTACCGTCATGATTTACGGTGACCGTTGCACATGACTTAAGTCCACATCCGAACCAGAAACCTGCTGCGATACCGCGACCACGAAGCGGGCCGTCAAGCGATGATTTCCAGTGATCACTTTCTTCCAGAGCCTCCAGACATTCCACCAGACCTACCGGTGGATACTTTGGACCATCAACACGCACGGTTCCTTCTTTGGCAGCATTCAACTGGCGAATTTCCAGCGGGCACATACCAATTTGCTTTGCGATTTCATCTACGAGTTGCTCAGTGGCAAATGCGACTTGTGTTGCTCCTGGTGCCCGGTATGCCTGTGTATTTGGTTTGTTGAGACACACATCGTAGCCATCTACTACAGCGTGCTCGATGTCATAGCAACTGAAGACGCACATGCAACCCGGACCGATCATTCCACCAGGATATCCGCCGGCATCATATGCCAGCCATGCTTCACCGGCAATCAACTTTCCATCGTTGGTGGCACCAATTTTGACTTTCATGTACGAGCCGGGCGTGGGACCAGTTGCTTCGAAAACATCAGCACGCGTCATGCTGATTTTTACGGGGCGGCCGGAGACTTTGCTGAGCATCCCGACAAGTGGTTCGAGATAGACGGCAATTTTCCCGCCAAATCCGCCACCAATTTCACACGGCGTGACGACAACATCGCCGATTGGGATCTGCAAAATTTCGGCTGTTTGCTGGCGAGCAGAGAATGAGCCCTGCGTTGCGGTCCAGATCCGTAAGCGACCATCTTCATTCCAGTCACCAACGGATGCATGCGGTTCAATATAGCCCTGGTGTACCGACGCCGTTTTAAACTCGCGTTCAACAACGACATCACATTGAGCGAAACCGTCTTCGATATTGCCTTTTTCGAAGTGCATATGAGTACAGATATTGCTTGGGTTTTCGGATTTGGCACCCATGCTGTCGGTGTGTAGGTCGTCATGCAGAAGCGGCGCATCATCTTGCATTGCATCGAGGACCCATGTGACTGAAGGCAATTCTTCATACTCGACGATGATTTTGTTAGCAGCTTCTTCAGCGACGTGTATATCTACAGCAGCCACAGCGGCAACGGCGTGTCCTTTATATAGGACCTTGTCCTGAGCCAGCACATTTCCGCTAAGGTACTTGAGATTTACAGCGCCTTCACCAAGATCCGCGATTTTGTCGCCGACATCTGGCATGTCAGCGCTGGTGATCACGGCATGTACACCAGGTGTTGCTTTGGCAGCACTGGTATCAATGGATTTAATAAGGCCATGGGCGATTGGGCTGCGCAAAATGAATCCACGTAGCATGCCTGGCAACTGCACGTCTGCTGTGTAGACAGCTTTACCGGTTACTTTGTCAGCACCGTCGTGTCTTACCGGTCTAGTTCCGAGAACTCGGTATTCTCCGTTACCGTTATTCTTGATCACGATTGGATCTCCTCGTTAGGACTCAAGCTCTTTTTAGAGCATGTTGTTGATTGTTGCCTTAGTTTGATTCAGCCATGCGTTTACCAGCATCCTGCACCGCACGGACGATTTTGTCATAGCCCGTGCATCGGCAGAGATTTCCGGCAAGGTTGTATCGAATGGTGTGTTCGCACGCGTCAGGAGTCTTTTCAAGCAACGCTTTGGATGCAACCAGAAATCCCGGTGTGCAAATACCACATTGCAAGGCAGCACCTTCCAGGAAGCATTCCTGAACAGGATGCAATTCATTGCGATCGGCGATTCCCTCTACGGTTTCTACTTCGGCGTCTTCTACTTCCACGCCGAGAACAAGACAACTATCCACCGGTCGACCGTTGAGGATCACGGTACATGCGCCACAGTTACCGTTATTGCATCCTTCCTTGGAACCGGTTAATCCGAGATTGTCTCGTAGGACTTCCAGAAGACTCTCATGCGGAGCGCAGAGGAATTCCTTTGGCTCACCATTTATCGTTGTTGAAACGTGCCTTTTATTCGCCACGTGATTTTTCCTTATGTAAGGTTAGCCTCACCAATGGAGACTACTGTAATGTGTGTTCGGTGTACTTAATGTGTTTGGGGTGTGGAGGCCTTAGCCATCTCCCTGGATTCGAGCGAGAGCCGTTGCAAGCGTACGCTTAACAAGTACTCCGACCAGATTAACTCTGTATTCCACGGTGCCTCGCATATCATCAATGGGACTGGCGACGTTTTTAGCTAGTTCACCAGCTTGCGAGAAGTTTTCTTCTGTCGGTGCTTTGCCAACCAGATACTCGCTCGCTTCCTGTGCAAATTGTGGTGTCGCAGCAACGGCGGACAAAGCGATTCGTGCATCAGCAATATTGCCGTCATCCCCGCGTTTGATCCAGGATGCCGCTCCAGCAACGGCGATGTCCATCTCGTTTCGCCGGATGAATCGTTCATAGGCGGAGCTTTCTGAATCGGATACCGCAGGTAACCTTAGCGTCACGAGCAATTCGCCGGACTCTAACACGTTGCGACCCGGTGCTGTACAGAAATCCTGAGCAGCAACTTCACGAGTGCCGGTCGGCCCTTCGATAAGGCAGATTGCATTGTGAGCAATCAGTGAAGGGATGGTATCTGCTGCCGGCGACGAGTTGCAAAGGTTTCCCCCGACGCTGGCACGTGACTGAATCTGCCAGCCACCCACAATATGAGCGGAGTCGGCGAGTGCCGGATATGCAGCCGCAACATCGGGCGTTTCGTATACGTCGCAGCACGGTGTGCTTGCTCCCAGCGTTAGCCCGCCTTCATTACAAAGATCAAGAGCGGTTAACTCCGGAATCTTCTTTACGTCAATGACAATTTCTGCGTCTCGCAATCCCTCTCGCAGTTGCACGATAATATCGGTGCCGCCGGCCAGGACCCGGGCGTCGTCCCCATGCTGCTCTAGCAGTGCCGTGGCCTCTTGAATCGTAGAGGGTGATGCATAATCAAATGGCTTCAAGGTATCTTTCTCTCTCGATTGATGATCGACGTGGTATCGGTTTTAATTCTAAAATCTCAAAAGCGATCAACGTCGTATACGATGTATTGGTTAAGAGTCTTAACTTGCTCGGTATTATATCAACATCAACCGTACATCGACATAATACGCTGTAGATCACAGACGAAAGATCTTCATCGACTTTCAGCACGATGAAAATGAAATCAATTCTCCGAGGCCTTACACCAATGGAACTTTTTCTCATTCGACATGGAGAGTCAGAGAATAATTGGCGTCCTACCCTCGAACGTGTAGAAGATGCGCTGTTATCTGAGACCGGTCAGAAACAGGTTATCTGCTTGGGTAAGTGGATGGCAACGCTTGGCTTAAGTGACATATACACGAGCCCGTTTCGGCGTACGCTTCAAACAACTCAGGCAATCATCAACCACGTTGATTTAACACCGCAGATTCACATTGACTTGCATGAAAAAGGAGGTTGTATCTCAGGTGTGGATCGTTATTCCTTTAAAGGGTGTACCGGGATTACCCGAAGTGAGATCGAAATGGAATTCCCAGGTTATGGGATCCCCGACGACTTAGATAATCTTGGTTGGTGGAAAAACAAGCCACTAGAGACTGAGAATCAGCTGCTTGAACGTGCTGAACGAATTGTTGAATTTACTTGTAAGCAATTCCTTGGGTCAGAAAAAAAGGTTGCATATGTGATGCATGCTGATTTGAAACGCTTTCTACTCGCTTTTTGGTTGCAGAAGCCAGAAATACGAACCGATGCATGGGGGAAACTGTTCAATACCGGTGTAACTAAGCTAACGATCGAACATCGTCGGGTTAAGCTGGATATGTTCAACAGTATTGGTCATCTCTCAGGTGATTTGGTCACACCCGTCGGCGAAGTTCAGTCTCTTTTATAGATGTGAAAAGATGTGACTTTTGCGTGTGTTGTTACACAAGGAATTTTCGGTGTACAAAGTGGTGATTAGCAGTGTTTCGTGTTGATCCGGCGGTATATCCCGTACTTTAGCATCTGTCCCGCTGACGGGTGGAACGCATATCACCTTACAATTTAATTGACACATTTTTTTATCTTCAAGAAGATAAAAGGACGCCACGGTGAATCGTTCCGATGACGCACAGGTATTTTGCACCTGTATACAGAAAAGGTAGTTCAAAACTCACGTGGTTCCGCTAATTAGGGAATATGGCCACCACGGAACATGTCGATTCCGAATATATATAAGATTGAGTTCATTATTAGTTGAAGGATTAATTAGCGAAGGATGAGAGTGCACTGGCAAAATGGTCTTGGTTGATCATGAACGCGAAGAGTTGTTAAACGATTACATCGACGGTCGTTTAGCTGAATCTGAACGCGAGCAGGTAGAAATCATGCTCGCGAAAGACGAGGCCTTGCGCGCAGAACTAGAACAATACCAGTTGATTTCCAGAGCTATCCGTACAGCACCGACGACAACTCTGGTTCATTCTTTCGCTGCAGAAATCATCCCTAAGTCCCGATTCAGCACGGGATCATCTACTCAGGTAGCAAATGCCAGGTTCTACCGAATTGCCGCAAGTATCGCTGCAGTCGCCGCAACCTTGCTATTGGCATGGATTGTTTTCCAAGTGAACCCATTGGATGACGGTAGGCTTGAGTCACCACAAGTTGCAGATTCTACAAGTGATGGAGTCGTTGGTTCTTCTGGTTTGCCAAACAATGCTGGCGTCACAGTTGCTGACAATAATCCTGAAACACCACAACAATCAGTTGATCAGGAGAATCAACGAGAAAACGTTGCGGTTAATTCCACAGACAATCCGCAGCCATCGCTAAATAATCCGTTACCGGAAAACAGTATCGGTAATGCAGCACCCAATACGCAGGATCTCGTAAACATGCAATTGTTGAAGAATCAGCGGTTCCTGTTTGTGATGGAAATCGGGCTGAGTCCTACCGGCTCCAAAAACGAAACGGTTAAGGATGTACTTATGGCTCGCGGCATCATGTTTGACAAAGGTGTTGCCTTGGATCGTGAGGTTGAAGAAGATCTGCTGGAGAGTCGATTCCTACCGGGCGTCGCAAGAAAGCCGACCGAGAAGGATGATGCGTTTCAACAAGTGGAGCTGATTTACATGGTCTGTAGTGGCTTGCAGGTCGATGATTCGGCAAGAGAATTTTATGGTAGGCACGACGAGATTGCTGCCTATCGATTCAATCTGGCAGTGATGAAGCCGGAAACAAGATTGTTTGACCACTTGCATGATGCGGCCGGGACACAATGGGTTAAGAGTACAGAAGACAACAAAGATCCAGACGTCGACGACGTTGCCAGACGGCGTGAGCAGCTGAAGCGAATGCAGGGTAAAGCTGGCAAAGTTTTACTAGAGTTAGTCGCATTAGCCGGATCAAACCTTGGTGGCTCGACGGCGTTGCTGTCTTCCGGTAATGAGATTCCAGCTCCGCCTCCAGCCTCATCTAAGCGTGGGAATGCCAAGACAAGTCGTAAGCCCGGGCAAATGGTACTTGGTGGAGACTTGTTGTGTGAGGTGCTCGTTATCGTGCGGCACATGACCGAAGAAGAGATCAAGCAGCGTGCGGGAAATGAAAATTAGGTTC